>CAJNCC010000002.1:0-305839 GCA_905221165.1 bacterium | reverse complement strand
TTGACCAACGGACCTGAGCTGTTATTTTCAACTCTTACTATTATACCGACTTTTTCAAACTTGTCAACACCTTTTTTTATCTTTTTATCTTTTTTTGCATGACTTCTTATTGAGTACGGATATCAAACTCTTTAAACACAATACGTAAGTCTCTTAATACTCTTTGACGACCTCGGAAGCGTTCATTTCTTAAGACGCGTTCTAACTCTTCTTGTTTTTCTTTACTTTGTTTGCTTCTATAATCTCTTAGTGTCTCATGAAAGAGATAATAATCATCTAGACACAGACCTCCCTCGCTTATACGATGACTAATCTCACCTACTTCTTCATAGGGTTCTTTATCATATCTACGCTTCTGACTTTCTTGCTTACGGATATAGTCTAGAATTCGATTCCGGAACTTAGTCTTAAAATATTTCCTTAAACGAGGAAGATCTTCTCCCAGCTCTTCTTCTCTACTGATCAATTCATGTAAGCAAATCATTCCCTCTTGGTCCCAATCCGATAGCTCCCATAAATGAAGGTAATATTCATTTCTACACTTATATACAATCCCCTGGACTTCTTTATACAATTCTTTAAACATAGCGTTCCCCTTTCTAGATACAGTCTAACAGATTCAGAAACACTTTTGTCCCATTCCCCCATTCTGTTCCCTACACCGTCTAAACTGCACAAAAAAGAGAGGACAAGCCTCTCTCAGGGTTATTTTTCGTCATTCATTTTTGACTTCACTTCATCATAAGATAATGCATGTGATTCCTCTTCTACTGTTTCAGGCATCTTTCCTGTTTCGTAAAGAGATTTAATTTGCGTACTATCCAATGTTTCGTATTTCAATAATGCTTCTGCAATCAACTTGTGAGTTTCACGATTTGACTGAATAATTTCAGCAGCTTTATTTCGTGCTTCATTCAATAATGAACGAACCTCTTCATCAATTTCATAAGCTGTTTGCTCTGAAATTGATTTTTGAGGGCTCTGTGCACCAAACATGGCATGGTTTCCTTCATATTGTACTGGGCCAAGTTTTTCACTCATACCGTACTCTGTAACCATTGCACGCGCCATCTGTGTAGCTTGTTCAAAGTCGTTTGAAGCTCCTGTCGTTTGGACATTAAAGATAATTTCCTCAGCAACACGTCCACCCATCAAGCCAGCCAATTGCTCTTTCATATCTTCTTTAGAAAGAAGCATTTGGTCTTCCTTAGGAAGTGCAATCATATATCCGCCGGCACGTCCACGTGGTACGATGGTAACTTTATGAACAACACGGGCATTCGATAAGACTAGACCAACAATGGTGTGTCCAGCCTCATGGTAGGCAACCAATTCACGTTCTTTTTGTGAAACTGTCTTATCTTTCTTAGAAGGACCAGCAATAACTCTATCTTCTGCTTCATCAATATCTGAGGCATCAATTATCGATTTATTGCGACGAGCAGCGACTAAAGCAGCTTCATTCAATACATTCTCTAAATCAGCACCAACAAAACCTGGAGTTTGTTGAGCCACTAATTTCAAATCAACATCTTCTGCTAAAGGCTTGTTCTTAGCATGAACTTTCAAGATTGCTTCGCGACCTTTAACATCAGGACGGCCAACCAATACTTTTCTATCAAAACGTCCTGGACGCAAAAGGGCAGGGTCAAGTACATCTGAACGGTTTGTCGCAGCGATGACAATAATCCCTTCATTTCCCTCAAAACCGTCCATCTCAATCAAGAGTTGGTTCAAGGTTTGTTCACGTTCGTCATTACCTCCGCCAAGACCAACTCCACGTTGACGTCCAACAGCATCAATTTCATCGATAAAGATAATAGCTGGTGCTGCTTTTTTGGCATCTTCAAAAAGAGAACGAACACGACTAGCTCCAACTCCGACAAACATTTCTACAAAGTCAGAACCTGAGATACTAAAGAATGGAACACCTGCTTCTCCAGCAACTGCCTTAGCAAGCAAGGTCTTACCTGTCCCCGGAGGTCCCTCTAAAAGAACACCTGCTGGAATACGGGCCCCAAGTTTTGTAAATCGTTTTGGATCTTTTAAGAATTCAACAACTTCAACTAGTTCTTGTTTTTCTTCCTCAGCTCCAGCAACATCTGAAAATCTTACTTTAATATCTTCTTTATTTGCGGCTTTAGCCTTACTACGTCCAAAACTCATTGGGTTACGGCTATTATTTCCTCCCATATTTCCCATCATAGAGAATAGGAAGAAGAATAGAATACCGAATGGCACAATGGATACAAGAATATTAATCCACATACCACTTGAACTTTCATGCTTAACAGTTACTTCCGCCTTATGGTCAGAAGCAAGTTTTTGCAATTCTGATACTGTAGTATCTGAAGGAAGAATAATACTTGAAAATTTCTCTACTGTTGTAGCAGAAGGAGAAAAGAACTGGATACCTGTTTCTTCTTTACTTGTTTTAGGATTTTTATAAACACCTGAAACTTCGATAACACTGCCATTTGGTTGGTAAGTCAATTCTTTTACATTGTCATCGGTAATTTCTTTTACCAATTCTGTATAATTAATTTGCTCACTTTTCCCTGCAACACTACCTGTACTAAAATACTGGTAAGCTGTAACTAGGAAAAAAATAAGTAATAACCATAGAAAAGGATTTTTAATTAAACCATTATTTTGTTTTTTCATTAAAAATTGTTCTTTCTAATTTGAATATACTTCTTCTTTCAATACTCCAACATAAGGAAGGTTACGATAGTTTTCTTTGTAGTCTAAACCATAACCTACTACAAACTCATTTGGGATAATAAAACAGGTATAGTCTGCCTCAATTTCTACAACACGTCCCTCTGGTTTATCCAACAAGGTTGCAATTTTAACAGAAGCAGCCTCTCTTGCTTTAAACATATCTCTTAAACTCTTCAAAGTTTGACCTGTATCAATGATATCTTCTATAAACAGAACATGTCTTCCTTTGATATCTTGAGTCACATCTTGCTTGATATTAATGACACCACTACTTGCTGTTCCACCATGGTAGCTAGAAACCATCATGAAGTCCATTTCAATATGTGTATCAATATGTTTAACCAATTCAGCCATAAAAGGGATAGATCCTTTTAAAATCCCAATTAAAATCGGATTTTTTCCTGCATAATCTTTAGTTAGTTGGACACCTAATTTTTTAGCAGCTTCTGTAATTTCATCGTGTGAAACGAGAATTTTTTTAATATCGTTTTCTAACATTTTTTTACCTATCTATTTTTTCTATATAAAGTACAGTGTTCATTATATCATTTTTCGTGTTTTTACTCAAATTACTGGTCGCAATTCCCAAAATTGAGACAATTTCACCAAATTGCTCAATAATCAGTGCAGATTTCCGCTTTTCCATAGGGATTTTTAAATCAATAAATAGACGTCTGAGTTTTTTTCTATGCCCATTTTGAATCAAAAAATCTCTTGGTTTTCGATGACGAATGTGTATGGATGTTTCACGTGAAACAGGTATTTGTTGAATTGATTCACCTTCTAATGGAATTCCAAAGGAAAATAAATAACCTTGGTAAGATACCTGATTTTGATAGTGTAACACAAGTTCATCTTCCTTTTCATCAGACTGAGGACTGATTTTACAAATCCGAAACTGTTGATACTCTTTTACTAATTCATAACCATTTTTAAGCGGATGACGATACTGGCTTTTAGTTTTTAAAATTTGCCGAACTTCTTCAAACTGAGCTTTTGTAAGATTCAAATCTGGAAAACGATTCAGATAAGTTTGAAGTAAAACTCTTTGTGTCGACTCAGAGTAAGACAATAGCTGCTCTAAATTTTCTAGATCAATATTCTTAGATAATTCAGCTATAGCTAAGTCATAATCTAAAATTTCATTGCCGATGCTTAAGATTGCATCTCTAAATCGAGGATTTTCTTTTTCTAATTCTGGTAAGTAAGAGTTTCGAATACGATTTCGAAAATAATGATTTTCCTGATTGGATGTATCTTCAAAGTGAAAAATTGATGGAAAGTCTTTTTTCCGAAAATGCAAGAAGGGCCGAATGATTTCTATCTCTCCGACTACTTGCTTCTCCTTAATTCCTGATAGATAGCGCAAACGAGTGCCTCGAATCAAGCGCATCAAAGTCGTTTCCACCTGATCATCAGCATGGTGGGCAGTGACCAAAGCTGTCGCACCTGTCTTTTTCATGACCTCTTGAAAAAAATCATAACGAAAATCTCGAGCACGCGCTTCCGAAAATTCTCCTGAAAAATTGCTGATATAAATAGGAAGCTCTGCTTCAGCAGCCAACTTCCTTAATTCCTGTTCTTCCCAATCTGATTCTACTCTCTGCTTATGATTCACATGGGATAGAATCAATTCAATTTCTAACTCTTTTTTATACGTAGATAACACCTTAAATAGAAACATAGAATCTAATCCACCAGAAAGAGCTAGCACCACCTTAGGATGCTTTTTGAAATATCCCTTCTTGAGAAAATGATTTAAAAAATCTTGTTCCCTCATTTTAGAACCTCATAAACATCCTTGGCTATCTTAGAAATCGTATCATAATCAGAATTTTTAGTGAAAATAGAAAGAATAAATGGAGAATCTGCATAGACAACACCCGTATCATGCTTAAATTCATCTGAATCTCCAATTTTATGAGCTACTTTGACAGAAACACCTTTGGCAATTCGCTCATTATCAAAATCTGTTTTAATCAAAGACTCTAGCACAAATCCATTTTGATTATAAATAGCTTCCATGACTTTCCCAGCCATTTTAGAAGAAATCAATTTTTCTTTTGGATCCCAATCATCTCCCATAATGGCAGACATCTTAGACTTAAATGTTGCATCAGATTGGTTTGAAATGTAATAACCCAATATATTATGAGCTACATTATCAGATTCTTTAGATACTTTTGTGATTAAGTCCTTGAGAGAATACTCTTTATTATCCTCTTTTTTAGGAAGACTACCACTTCCCTCTGGTTTATAAGAACCTGGAAAATCATTGACTGCAGATACATATTTTACAGTCGTGTCTAACTGATAAAGACCCTCATTTATTTTTTCTTGCGAATAATAAAGATAAGGTAGTTTTAAAACACTAGCTGCATACATCTTTTCATCTTGATTGATACCAGCTTCTTTTCCAGTAGTCAGTTGCTTAACATAAATAGAGAAAGAAGCTTTCTGATATTTTTCAGATAATATTTCTTGGACTTTACTCATCCGATTATCTTCTTCAGAAGTTAATTCCTTATCTACCCATCCAACTTGATCAATATGTAGAAATTCTTTCCCTTCTACAAACATGGTCTTATCGGTTGAAACTTGCGAATAAGCTGATAAGGATGATTTCACTTCTTTTAAATCATAAGGACTGTTATACAGTTTAAAATCAGATTCTAACCATACTTTTTTTATTGTTGGAGTTACCTCTGACTGATCATATAAAAATCGTTTGTCTGCAGCAATAAATTGATGGTTGGATAACTTAAATACTGGAATTCCTTGTTTATTTAAACGCCACTCGGTTATTTGAAAACTTGTTTTTGGAGTCAATTTTCCAGATTCTACTACTAAATCTTCATTCGCATAAACAGGAACTTCTCCATAAACCATAGGAAAACTTAGCTTTTCTCTAAAATAAATACCAAAGTCAGATTGTGAAAGGTAATAAATTTCTTTCGAAGTATAGACGACTTCTTTTTCTGTGCTAACGACTTTTGAAATGGTCAAAAAACTAGGTAGCAACAAAATAATTAAGAATTTACGCATTCTTCCTTTCCTTTTCTTCTTGTAAACGCAATAGTTGATTTTTATCAGACAACTCTTCTAGTTTTTCATCCGATAGACTCAAAAATTGCTCAATTACGTCTAATAAATTTTCCATTTTATCACTTTGGGAGCAAGTCAGGAATCGTATAAACAGCTTCCCGATTCTTAGAATAATAATATTTTGCACGCATGTATTTAGCAGCGTAATCTTCATCCTTCAACTTTGTAGCAAAAGCTGTCTCTTTCTCCTTTTCCTCACTCAAGGTTTGATACTGAGTTTGTAAGTCTGATAACTGTTGACGTCTTTGGAGTAATTGATGATAGCTTTGAGCAAGATTATAAGTTGGTAAAATGAACAATAAAATCATCAAAATAAGAACCCAACCCATGAAACGATTACGTTTTTGTCGTTCTTTCATCAGATAGCGACGACGTTGGTGTTCATTTTGAATAAAAGAATTATTCAATTGTACGATATTTTTAGACATTTTCTTCTACCCGTGTTTCACTGATAATTTCATACATTCCTGCTGCATCTTCTTTTTTTGTACTATCCTTCATCTCTAGTACTTTTACAAGTAGCAACTTATTGCCAAAGCGAATTTCAACTTGGTCATTAACTTTCAAATCCGTTGAACTTTTGGCCAAGATTCCATTTACCTTGATTCTGCCTTTATCTGCTACTTCTTTTGCGACTGTACGACGCTTGATAATTCGTGATACTTTTAAATATTTGTCTAATCTCATTTTTATTACCTCAAATTATTATTGTATCATTTTTATCTACTTTATAGAAGAAAAATGTTAAAGGGAATTGCCTTCTTTCGACACTTTTATCTCTAATAAACTTTCTCCAAAAATGAGCAGACCTTCTAAAATTTCATAGTCCTTCTTGTTTCGGATATCAAACACAACTTCCATTAATCCCTTATTCTCAGCTATGGCTGCTTTTAAGTCCGTTGCGGATAAAGCTTTAAAATAATCTTGAGCCAAAAACAATCGCTGAGTAATTTTTTCAAATTGAACTGTAATCTTATTTTCTTTTCTTTCCACACGTTCTACAAAGACCTTGTCCAAATATGACTTGACTAAACCAATCTCTAAAAGATAAGCAACCACATCTGGGTATTCTCCAAAGCGGTCCATCAACTCTTCTTGTAATTCTTCGTAGTTGACACGGTTGTCAATTTGACGAATTTTCTTGTAAATTTCAATCTTATGTCGTTGATCAGAAATATAAGTATCAGGAAGATAGGCATCAATTTGTAAAATCAACTCAGCATTCCCTTTGGTTCTTGTGTTCCCATTACCATGTCGTTTAGCAATAGCTTCCTCCAATAACTGCGAATACAATTCAAAACCAACAGAATCAATGAAACCAGACTGGGATTTCCCTAAAAGATTTCCTGCTCCACGAATCGACAGATCTCGCATCGCAATCTTAAAACCCGAGCCCAATTCTGTGAATCCTTTAATCGCTTCTAATCTCTTCTCGGAGACTTCACTGATTGATTTTTCTGGACGATACATGAGATAGGCATAAGCAATACGATTACTACGACCGACTCTTCCTCTTAACTGATACAAGGTTGACAAGCCCATATGGTCCGCATTTTCAATAAATAAAGTATTGGCATTTGGAATGTCCACCCCTGTCTCAATAATGGTAGTTGTCACCAAAATATCATACTGACCTTCAATGAAATCCAGTAGAGTATTTTCTAACTGAATCTCACTCATTTGCCCATGAACATACCCAATCGAAGCCTCTGGAATCAACTCCTGTAATTCGGAAACCTTCTGATCAATCGTGTCAACTTTATTGTAAAGATAGTAAACTTGACCTCCACGCTCCATTTCACGCAAGACAGCATCACGAATCACACTATCATTCTTTTCTAAAACATAGGTTTGCACTGGATAGCGATTAGTCGGCGGAGTTTCAATAACAGACAAATCTCTGATTCCCAGCATAGACATGTGAAGGGTACGAGGAATTGGCGTTGCTGTCAAGGTCAGGACATCTACTTGTTTTTTCAGTTCTTTCAAGGTTTCCTTATGCTTGACACCAAATCGCTGTTCCTCATCAATAATCATCAATCCTAAATCAGCAAACATAACATCTTTTGACAAAACACGATGTGTTCCAATCAAAATATCAACTTGACCGTTTTTCAATTTTTCAAGTGTTTCAGTCTGCTCTTTTTTACTTCTAAAGCGACTCAATACATCAATATTAACTGCAAAATTTTGGAATCGTTCCTTAAAATTCGTATAGTGCTGTTGCGCTAAAACCGTCGTCGGAACTAGAACGACAACCTGTTTGTGATCATTGACTGCCTTAAAGGCTGCACGCATAGCAACTTCAGTCTTTCCAAAACCAACATCCCCAACTAAAAGTCGATCCATTGGTTGAGAAGCCTGCATATCTCTCTTGATTTCCTCAACACTACGAAGTTGATCATCCGTTTCAACATAAGGGAAGGCATCATCAAAAGCATGTTGATCCTCATCATCAGCTGAGAAAGCAAAACCCTTCAACTGGCTGCGTTCAGAATAAAGTTTAATTAAATCGTCAGCTATATCCTCTACCTGGTTCTTAACTTTTTGCTTTGCTTTTTTGAAATGACCATCATTTAATTTATTGAGTTTAGGTGCTTTACCGTCACTTGAAACGTATTTGGAAAGTAGATGAATCTGTTCCACTGGGATAGAGATTTGATCCCCGTTTTGGTATTGAACACTAACATAATCACGGTGAATCCCTTTGATTTCAATTGTTTCGATCCCTAGATATTGACCAATTCCATGGATATGGTGAACAACGTAATCTCCTTTTTCAAGTTCATTGTAATCTTTTAATCTCTCTGCGTTTGAAACATGTTGTCTTCGAAAACGACGTTTCAATTTCTTTTGAAAAATCTCATGTTCAGTTATCAATAAAATCTTTTCATCTACAAAATGAAAACCATGTCTGAGATTACCCTCGATTAAGTTTACAGATTCTTTACAAATACTTGACTTATTTCTGGAATCCAATTTAATCTGATATTCCTCTAAAACATCCTCCAATGTTTTACTTCCCATTGAATTGCTAGACTGCAGAATGATAGTATAATCCATTTTTTTGTATCGCTCAATTTCTTCTTTTAGAAAAGAAAATTGATTGAAAAACTCCTGCATAGGATATTGATTAAATTGATAAATTTGATCAAACTTGAGATTTCCTAAACCCTTTTGTAGATTAGAGAAAAAGGTAACCGGACTCTGTTTTTTATAGATTTGCTCTGTATCAGCAAAATACTGCATCTCAGAAAATGCTTTACTGTTCTGTAATTCTTCTGTAAAGTATTGTGCTAACTCCCTTTCAAAGACTTCATACTGATTCATCAATTTCTGATAATCATCAAAGAATATTGGGGTATCTTTTTCAATATAGTCAAAAACAGTCCATGTCTTGTCATAACACAAAGATAAAAACTTCCGTGAATCTGAATGTATTTGTTTTTGGTGAAAACTTGAAAGAATTTCTTCTAGATAGGACTTCAAAATTGGTGATAAAGTTTTTGAAATTTGTTTTTCTAAAGCTGACTGTCCTCGTTGATAATCCTTTTCTCTCAAAAGCATATCACTAGCTGGAAAGATAGTAAGCTCTATCTGATTTTCTTTCGATAATTGTGTTTCGACCTCAAATGACCTGATACCATCAATTTCATCACCAAAAAACTCAATTCGGCAAGGTTCTAACTGAGATATTTCAAAAATATCTAAAATATCTCCTCGTATACTAAACTCTCCCTGAGTTTGTACTTGTGTAACTTTTCGATAGCCTATCTCTTTTAACTGATGGATAAGTACGTGTTGGTCATATTCTTCACCAACTGTTATTTTTACAATACTATCTTTGAATATATTTGGAGACGGTAAAATCAATCGACTTGCTGCGATATTACAAACTAAAATCCCTTTCTTAGATGAATCAGTCAAAAAACGCAAGGCTTCAACCCGTGAAATGATTTTTTCTTGTGAAGACATCAAAAACTCGACCATAGGGGAGTCATCTACCAAAAATGGATAAACAAGTTCCTCACCCAAGATAGATAGAAGATCACTAACCAGTCCTTCTGCTTCTCCATAAGTTGACGTCAGTAACACAATCTTATCTTCTTTTTCTAGACTACTTGCAATTGCAAGAGCCTTAGTAGACGTTGATAAACCAAGTATTAGTTGTCTTTTCTTATCTGTTAAATTTTGATGCCATTTTTTTATCTGATCATTTTCTGAGAATAAATCTAATAAGGTCACCATTTATCCGTTATACCTCTGCATCGTTTTTTCAAAGTTTTTCTCTTGTAAATAGTAGTTTACAGAATCATCAACTTTGTCAATAGACTGTAAAATACCAATATAATCATCCTTGTCAAACTTACTCAAAACATGGTTAACAACTGACATTCCATTTTTAGGTCTTCCGATTCCAATCTTAACACGATTAAAGGTCTGAGTCCCTATATGTTGAATAATAGACTTGATACCATTATGACCACCTGCGGATCCCTTTGCTCTTAAACGAATCTTTCCAACTTCCATGTCAAGATCATCGTAAATGATGAGTAAATCTTCAATATCCAAACCATAATAAGTCAATAAAGCATGAACCGCTCTTCCACTTTCATTCATAAATGTTGTTGGTTTGACAAGATAAATTTTTTCTCCATTTAGGAAAAAGGATGCTAGGTCAGCTTGAAATATCTTATCGTGTGTAAAAGTGACATTCTGTTTCTTCGCTAGTTGGTCAATCAACATAAAGCCAACATTGTGTTTTGTTTCAAAATATTTATCTCCTGGATTTCCCAAGCCTACAAGTAATTTGGTCATTTATTTTTCCTTTCAAAAGCCAAAAGGGTTGGAATTTTTTTCCAACCTAATTGACACTATTCATTAAATTTTTAGACATTAAAGCGGAATTCCATAATATCGCCATCTTGAACGATATATTCTTTTCCTTCTTCACGCAAGCGTCCAGCTTCTTTTACAGCCTTTTCAGATCCGTATTTCACTAGATCCTCATATGACATGGTTACTGCACGAATAAATCCTTTTTCAAAGTCTGAGTGGATAATTCCAGCTGCTTGAGGAGCCTTCATACCACGTTTGAAGGTCCAAGCGCGAACTTCTTTTTCACCAGCTGTGAAGTAAGTTCCCAATCCAAGCAAATGGTAAGCAGCACGAGTCAACTTGTCAACGCCTGATTCTGTCAACCCAAGTGCTTCAAGAAACTCTTGCTTATCTTCATCGTCTAACTCAGAAATTTCTTCCTCAGCACGCGCAGAAATAACGACTACTTCAGCATTTTCTGTCGCTGCAAATTCACGAATTTGTTTAACATAGTCGATAGAGTCAGGTTCTGAAACCACATCCTCGTCCACATTAGCAACATAGAGCACTGGTTTAGTCGTCAAAAGGAAGAGACCTTTGACAACTTTTTGTTCTTCATCTGTAAACTCGATTGTACGAGCTGATTTCCCATCTTCAAGGACTGGTTTAATTTTTTGAAGAACATTAAACTCAGCTACTGATTCTTTATCTTTTTGCGTACGTGCCATCTTTTCTACACGCGCATAACGCTTATTAACTGATTCTAAGTCAGCAAGAATCAACTCTAGGTTAATAGTATCAATATCTGCAATTGGATCCACAAAGGCATCTTCACGTCCTTGCTCGCGCATCACATTTTCATCATCAAAAGCACGAACTACGTGAACAATCGCATCTACTTCACGGATATTGGCCAAGAATTTATTACCTAATCCTTCTCCTTTTGAAGCTCCTTTTACAATTCCTGCGATATCTGTAAATTCAAATGTTGTTGGAACTGTCTTTTTAGGAGTAATCATTTCAGTTAGTTTTTGGAGGCGTTCATCTGGAACTTCTACCATTCCAACGTTTGGATCAATCGTCGCAAATGGGTAGTTTGCTGCCTCTGCTCCTGCTTTTGTAATTGCATTAAATAGTGTTGATTTACCAACGTTTGGCAAACCAACGATACCTGCTGTTAAAGCCATATTTTCTCATTCTCCGTTTTCATTTCAATCCCTAATATTATAACACAAAAAGGGAAAACTTGCTAACCCTCTAACTAAGGGTTCTCAGTCAATAATTTTATTCATTTTTCGATCAAAATCATAGCGTCCCATCATGACAACATGGTCACAATTGCTACATTTAATTTTGATATCTGCTCCTACACGTGTAATTTCCCAACGGTTGGCCTTTTTACCTGTTGACTTGATGGTGCAAGCATGTGGTTTTTTCATTTCAACAAAATTTCCAACTTGATACATACTACTCTCCTTTTCTTTTTCGATTATATCATAAAAGAGGCGAGCAAAGCTCAACCTCTTTCACTTAATTTGTACGAACTGGTGTAATGAGCTGCATGAAGTCCTCATCAGTGTCTGCTGGCACAAGAGTAAATGGACGAACAGCTGAGATAAAACTAATGGTCACTTTTTCGCTATTTAAAGCCTTGAGGGAATCAATCAAATAAGTTGGATTGAAACTAATAGTCAAATCTTCACCAGTCACCTGATCAGTATCGATTTCTTCGTTTACTTTACCAACTTCTGGAGAGTGAACATGGGCACTAACAATACCACCTTTAATTTCAAGTTTCACAGTACCATTTTGAGTAGCACTTGATAAAAGACGAGCACGTTCCATTGACTGGCGTAAGTTTACCACATCAAAAGTAATAGTAGTGTTAAAGTCTGTTGGAATCAAACGATCTGTATCAGGATAGTTTCCTTCTAGGAGACGAGTATAGAAGCTAATATTTTCGCTTCTAAAGAGGATTTGGTTATTAGCAAAGAAAATCTCTACAGTTTCGATATCATCTGTAAATACCGCTGAAAATTCGCGTAACGAACGGCTAGGAATAACAACATCAAAATCATCACTATTTTTCTCAAGCGTTAATTTTTTCTGGCTTAGGCGATGAGAGTCTGTTGCAACTGTTTTTAGCTCCTTATGTTGACTCAATACAAAATGAACACCAGTTAAAATTGGACGACTCTCTTGTGTACTTGCAGCAAATGCTGTTTCATTGATAATTTTCTTGAGTAATTTTGTTTCAAGAACCAAAGGAGTACTAACTGAAATTTCTTGGATTCGTGGATATTGTTCACTATCTTTTCCTTTTAGGGTAATTTCTGATTTGCCGCTGGTTAAAACAATTTGATTTTGTTCAATTTCTGTAAAATCAAGAGTCACATCAGGTAGACTAGATACCACATTGATAAAGAAAGAAGCTTCAAGAAGGATTGAACCTAAAGAAGTAATTAATAAACCAGCATCTTCATTTTTTTGAGAAATAAAATTTTCAATTGAAATTTGACCATTTGAACCAATTAAAGTAACACCTTCATTAGTCACGTCAATTTTGACAGTTGATAAAATAGGAATAGCATTTTTAGAACTAATAGCTCTCTTAGTTGTATTTAAGGCTTGTAGAAATAAATTTTTATTAATTGAAAAATGAATCATGGATTCTCCTTTATTTATTTTTAGTATTAGAAGGATAATAGTAATAATAGAGTCTGTGAAATCTGTGGAAAACAGACTTTAAACAAGTCATATCAAGTTTTTTGGCTTGTTTAAAAAATGTGGATAAAAAAGATAATAAAGTAAAAGTTATCCACAAGTTATTTGATTTTCTTTTTGATTGATTCAATTTCTAAACGTAAATTATCGTCTTCATCAATCAAAGATTTAATTTTGGCATGGGCATGAATAACTGTTGTATGGTCTTTTCCACCAAATTCCTTCCCAATTTTTGGAAGACTATTATCTGTTAGTTCTCTAGATAAATACATGGCTACTTGACGGGCTAACACAATATTTTGAAGGCGTCTACTTCCCTTCATTTCTTTGACGCTGACACCATAAAAGTTACCAACTTCATTTTGGATTTTATCAATTGGGATGACGAGCATTTGGCTAACATCTTGTTTACGTGCTCGAATAGCCTCTGCAGCGATATCGATAGTGATATCCTTGATTTTTTTTACTCTGGCAATTAAAGTGATGTCGTTGATTGCTCCTTCAAGTTCTCGGACGTTTGAATCAAATTGCCCAGCTAGGTATTCTAGGGTATCACTTTGGAAATTGTAGTCTAAATGCTCTGTTTTGCTTTGTAAAATGGCAATACGTGTCTCAAAGTCAGGTGGTGTGATGTTTTGCGTCAAGCCCCAGCTAAAGCGCGTGACAAGCCGTTCTTCAAGGCCCTCTAGGTGTTTAGGGCTACGATCACTAGTCAGAACAATTTGTTTTTGATTGTTATGGAGAACATTGAAAGTATTGAAAAATTCTTCCTGAGTTGCAACTTTTTTTCCACTTAGCGATTGGATATCATCAATTAACAAGAGATCGAGGCTACGGTAGGTTTTTTTGAACTTATCCATTTCACCAAGTCTCAGATGTTCAAGAAAGTCGTTGATAAAGCTTTCAGCAGGGATGTACTTCACACGCGCATCAGGAATATTTTTCAAAATCTCATTCCCAATTGCATTGAGTAGGTGAGTTTTACCAAGGCCAGGTCCTCCATAGATAAAAAGAGGATTATAGGTCAAGGCCAAATCTTCAGAGACAGCCAAAGCGGCTGATACTGCCCAAACATTTCCATCCCCTTGAATAAAATTATCAAAGGTATACTTTTCTTTTAATCCAGTATCCGAATAAGGAATAGATGATAACTTTGGACTATAGTCATAAAGAGTTGAATTGGTAGCTTCTTCAACTTGTGAGATAGCCGTATCTTGAGGTTTGGTGAAAATATAGTGGGGGGTTATTTCAGCATCATAAATTTCAAATCCAGCAACTACAATAATATCTTTTAGTTGTTTTTCCCAGACCATTTCCATTTCAGATCGTGGTAAAAATATAGTGGCAACATTTTCCTCTACCTTGATGATTTCAGCTTGAATAGCATAGAAATCATACATGGATCGAGTCAGTCTTTCTTGAGCAAATTCTAATATACGATTCCAAAATTGTTTTTCTTTCAATCCTTTCTCCTCCTTTACTATTTAAAAGTTTAATGCTAGACTTATTTTACCATAGATAACAAGAATTTTCCACAAGCTGTGAAAAATAATCCACAATGTTATCAAGTTTTATCCACAAGTTGGGGATAAAATCAGAAACTGTTGATTTATTAAGCTTTTTATTGGAAAAAATAGTGGATAACCTTGTGAGATAAGAAAATAAAAGAACAGCCTTATTTCAGGCTGTTGATAATTCTAATGTATTCTTCTTGATTTGAAAAAGAAATAATGATTTTTCCATTGTCTTTTTTAGACAGTTTGATTTCTACATCTAATCCGAGTAGTTTTTTTAACTGTTCTTCTTCATTTTGTATGAAATGATCATTTTTTTGCAGTTTCTTTTGTTTTTTCTCTGTCAGAAGAGTTTCTAACTTCCTTACAGAAATGCCTTCCTCTATGATTCGTTGAAAGAAATAGTCTTGTTGTTCCTTATTCAAGCCAACTAGCGAACGCGCATGCGCTTGTGATAGTTGGCCTTTTTCTACTTCTGAGAGAATCTGTTCTGGCAAGGACAGCAAGCGAATAGAGTTGCTGATATAAGGACGAGACTTGCCCATTTTATCTGCAATTTCAGCATGGGTAAATCCTTTCTCTACAAGAGATTCATAGGCGCGTGCTTCTTCTATTGGATTTAAATTTTCTCTTTGCAAATTTTCAATGATGGACTGGACCATCATCTCTTGATCTGAAAGCTGTTTAACAACAGCTGGGATAGACGTTAGACCAGCTAAAAGTGAAGCCCGATAGCGTCTCTCTCCTGCAAGGATTTCATAACCAATAACAGGAGATTGACGAACAATAATCGGTTGAATGACCCCATTTTCTTTGATAGACTGTGCTAGTTCATGTAGTTTTTCTCCATCAAATTCTTTTCGAGGTTGATAGGGATTTTTTTGTATATCTGTGATAGAAATCATTTCAAATTTTTCCATGATTCTACACTAACACATCTTTTCTCTTATGTAAAGCTTTCTTTACATAGATGTCAATTAAGATTCTAAATCACCTGAACTCTTGTCAAGTTTAATAGATGTAGTTTCTTCTTTACCGTTACGATAGTAAGTTATCTTAATGGTGTCTCCGATAGAATGATTGTAAAGAGCACTTTGTAAGTCTGTTGATGAAGCAATGTCTTTGTCGTCTACTTTTGTAATAACATCGTATTTTTCAAGGTGACCATTGGCAGGCATATTGCTTTGCACAGAACGAACAACGACACCAGATGTTACATTGCTTGGAATATTCAGTCTTCTAAGATCACTTGTATTAATATTTGAGAGATTGACCATTTGGATGCCCAAAGCTGGACGAGTCACTTTTCCGTTCTTTTCCAACTGTTCAATAATATTGATAGCATCATTTGCAGGGATTGCAAAACCAAGACCTTCTACAGATGTTCCTCCATTTGTGGCAATTTTACTTGAGGTAATTCCGATAACTTGTCCTTGAATATTGATTAGTGGGCCACCAGAGTTACCTGGGTTAATAGCAGTATCAGTTTGGATGGCTTTTGTAGAAATGGCTTGTCCATCTTCAGATTTTAAGGACACATTTCGATTGAGACTAGATACGATACCTTGAGTAACAGTATTAGCATATTCAGAACCTAACGGGCTACCAATAGCAATAGCAGTTTCTCCTACGGTTAACTTGCTAGAATCACCAAACTCAGCTACTGTTGTCACTTTTTCTGAAGAGATTTTGACGACAGCAATATCAGAGAAAGTGTCAGCTCCGACAATTTCTCCAGGTACTTTAGTTCCATCTGACAAACGAATATCTACTTTGCTGGCACCATTTATAACGTGATTATTGGTGACAATGTAAGCTTCTTTGTCATTTTTTTTATAAATAACCCCAGATCCTTCACTAGAGATTTGCTGAGAATCTGTGTCAGTATCATCATTACCAAATACGCTATTTTGTCTGTTTGCTGAATAAGTAATAACAGAAACAACAGCATCTTTTACTTTGTTAACAGCCTGTGTTGTTGAATTTTCGTTTTTATAGGCAGTCTGTGTGATAGTACTATTGTTGTTAGAGCTACTTACACCACTTTTTTGAGTTAGTTGAGTTATTGAAAAACTACCCAAGGCTCCACTAATAAAGCTAATGACGATAACGACTAATAATTGAAACCATTTTTTGTAAAATGTTTTTAGATGTTTCATATTTGCCTCCATATGTTTGAAATTACTGAAAGTATAAACTGACTAGCTTAATTATAACTTAAAAACAAAAGTTTTTCACAGATTGTGGATAACTTTCAAAAATCTGTGGTTTTCTCGGCGAAAATTAACCTTTTATTTTGTGAATAAGATGTGAAAAAATAGAGAATATGTTAGAATAGAGTCATGAAAATTAAAGTTGTAACAGTTGGGAAACTGAAAGAAAAGTATCTAAAAGATGGTATTGCAGAGTATTCAAAACGAATTTCTCGATTTGCTAAGCTTGAAATGATAGAGCTAGCAGATGAAAAAACACCAGATAAGGCCAGTGAATCAGAAAATCAAAAGATTTTAGAGATAGAAGGTCAGAGAATTTTATCAAAAGTTGGTGACCGTGATTTTGTTATTGTGTTAGCCATTGAAGGGAAAACTTTCTCCTCAGAAGAATTTAGTAAGCATTTAGAAGAAGCTTCTATAAAAGGATTTTCTACTCTTACTTTTATTATTGGAGGGAGTCTGGGATTAGCACAGGATGTAAAAAAGAGAGCCAATCTCTCTGTTAGTTTTGGTCGCTTAACCTTGCCCCATCAGTTAATGAGACTAGTCCTTGTTGAACAAATCTATCGGGCTTTTACAATACAGCAGGGCTCTCCCTATCATAAATAGAAAATTGACTTTTAATTGAATTTTTGGTAGAATAGCTGTATTAGGTCTCATAGCTCAGCTGGATAGAGCATTCGCCTTCTAAGCGAACGGTCGCAGGTTCGAATCCTGCTGGGATCAATATAGTAGCAAAGCTGGGAATTTTCCCGGCTTTTTTCTTAAAAAAGTACACTTGGGGAGAAAAAAATGACAGTTGAGAGAATTTTATCTAAAATGAAATTCCATTTTGTATAATTGTTTTTGTAAGTTAGCTTACAAGAAAAAACATTTTAGGAGATTTTATTATGAAAAACACAGTTAAATTGGAACAGTTTGTAGCCTTGAAGGAAAAAGACTTGCAAAATATTAAAGGTGGAGATATGAGAATTTCAGGGTCAATTCGAAATCTTATTTTTCCAAGAAAAAAGAAATAAAGGTAATAAGTAATGGATTTATTTGGATTAGGGATAGCTATTTTTTATTTTTTCATTATTAGTCACAGTTACTGTTTAATTTGTAAAGGTCAAATAAATAGAAAAGAACTATACGTTTTTGGTGCTTATACATTACTAACAGAAATAGTACTTGGTCTTCCCTTCTATTTTCTATCCTTAGATGAATTAGGTATTGTAACATTTTTATTTCCTTTAGTATTATATTCCTATTTTAGATGGATTAAACAGTATGAGAGGGAAAGAGGACTATTCCTAAGTTTATTACTATCTCTTTTATATGAGAGCCCCCATACCTTTCTGTCCGTAACTTTCTCCTCTATAACAGGAGACAATTTTGTTTTAAAATATTATGGGGTATTCTTTTTCGTTGTAACGGTGTTGACCTATTTTGTTATCTTAAAAATCATTCATTATTTCCATTTGGAACTAAACTATTTTGATAAGGATTACCTTTATCCTTTCTTGAAAAAAGTATTTTTTTCTTTACTACTGCTACATGTTGCATCTTTCGTTTCAGATATGGTAAGTACGATTAAACATTTGAATAGTTTTGGAAGTATTTTATCATCTATCGTCTTTATTTCTCTCCTTTTGACCTTCTTTGCAATGAATTCTCATAAAGTTCAAATGGAGAAAGAGATTGCTTTGAAGCAGAAGAAATTTGAACAGAAACATTTACAGAATTATACAGATGAAATTGTCGGACTGTATAATGAAATCCGTGGTTTTCGACATGACTATGCTGGGATGCTTGTCAGCATGCAGATGGCAATTGATAGTGGTGATTTACAGGAAATTGACAGAGTTTACAATGAAGTTTTGGTCAAAGCAAATCACAAATTGCGTTCAGATAAGTACACTTACTTTGATTTAAACAATATAGAAGATTCAGCTTTACGAAGTTTGGTTGCTCAGTCAATTGTCTATGCTCGAAATAACGGTGTAGAGTTTACACTGGAAGTAAAAGATATAATTACTAGACTACCAATAGACCTTCTGGATTTAGTTCGTATTATGAGTGTTTTATTGAACAATGCTGTTGAAGGATCGGCTGATAGTTATAAAAAGCAGATGGAAGTAGCGGTTATTAAGATGGAAACTGAAACAGTTATTGTGATTCAGAATTCATGTAAAATGACGATGACTCCTTCAGGAGATCTATTTGCATTAGGATTCTCTACTAAGGGAAGAAATCGCGGAGTAGGATTAAATAATGTGAAAGAACTGCTAGATAAGTACAACAACATTATTTTAGAAACAGAGATGGAAGGCAGTACATTTAGACAAATTATTAGATTTAAGAGGGAATTTGAATGAAAGTTTTAATTTTAGAGGATGTTATTGAACATCAAGTGAGACTAGAAAGAATATTGGATGAAATTTCGAAAGAATCGAATATTCCAATATCATACAAGACAACAGGAAAAGTCCGTGAGTTTAAGGAATATATCGAAAACGACGAAGTAAACCAGCTTTACTTCCTAGATATTGATATTCATGGAATTGAGAAAAAAGGGTTTGAAGTTGCACAGTTTATTCGTCATCACAATCCTTACGCTATTATCGTCTTTATCACCAGTCGATCAGAGTTTGCGACTCTAACATATAAATACCAGGTATCAGCCCTAGATTTTGTTGATAAGGATATCAATGATGAGTTATTTAAGAAGAGAATTGAGCAAAATATCTTCTACACGAAGAGTATGTTACTTGAAAATGAAGATGTGGTAGATTATTTTGACTACAATTACAAGGGAAATGATTTAAAAATTCCTTACCATGACATTCTGTATATTGAAACGACAGGAGTTTCTCATAAATTGCGCATTATTGGTAAGAATTTTGCAAAAGAATTTTATGGTACCATGACAGATATTCAGGAAAAGGACAAACATACTCAGCGATTTTATTCTCCTCATAAGTCATTTTTGGTAAATATAGGCAATATCAGAGAAATTGATCGAAAAAACCTAGAAATTGTTTTCTATGAAGACCATCGTTGTCCTATTTCAAGGTTAAAAATTAGAAAATTGAAAGATATTTTAGAGAAAAAATCTCAAAAGTGATTGACAATTAGTAAGAAATTGATATAATGGTTATATCTGCTACAGATAGAAGGTCCGTTGGTCAAGGGGTTAAGACACCGCCTTTTCACGGCGGTAACACGGGTTCGAATCCCGTACGGACTATTTTATCCGCCATAGCTCAGTTGGTAGTAGCGCATGACTGTTAATCATGATGTCGTAGGTTCGAGTCCTACTGGCGGAGTATAGATAAAAGGGAACATAGTGTTGTTCCCTTTTTTGTATCAATTTGTATCACCAAGCATCTTCATAAGGAAGTCTGTTATTTCTTGAGGACTTTCTTTTTTTCCATGTGCAATCCAAGTTTGGCAGACACCAAAAAGTGCGTGAGTTAGATAGATGCTACTATATTCTAATTCAGTGGTATTGAGATTCAGTTGCATAAAGCGTTTTTGTAAATCTGTACTGAGCATGATATGAAGTTTATTTCTTAAGAAATTTTGGATTTCTTTAGTCCCATTTTCAGAAAGAAGAGCAGCCAGAAGTGGTTCTGACTCTAGATATTCAAAGACTTCTAAAATAGCATCTTTTTTATGATGAGCATGTTTTTGAAAAATATATTCAAATGTATGGAATAGCTTGCTTTGATAGTGCTCAATCATATCATACTTATCCTTATAGTGAGTATAGAAGCTGGAACGACTAATTCCGGCTTTTTCTGCTAACTTGACAGTAGAAATTTGATCAAATGGTTGTTCCATCAGTAGTTGTACCATAGCATTTTCAATAGTTCGCTTTGTTTTTAAGCGTTTGTTACTTTCTTGCATATTTCCTCCTTGTAAACAAATTAGACTATATGTCTAAAAATAGATTTTTTATCTTGTAATTTAGATTTTTTATTGTATAATCTATTATATCAAAATTTTAGACAATATGTTTAAAAAAGGAGAAACTATGTTTAAAGAATGGAAAGCAATTTTTAAAAAACCAACCTTTATTATTGTCATGATAGGGGTTTCTCTTATTCCCGCTCTGTACAATATCATATTTTTGTCATCAATGTGGGATCCATATGGTCAATTGTCTGACTTACCTGTGGCAGTTGTCAATAATGATAAAGAGGCTTCCTATAATGGTAATAGCATTTCTATAGGAAAAGACATGGTGTCTAATTTAGAGCAAAATAAATCATTGGATTTTCATTTTGTAGATGAAGAAGAAGGTAAGAAGGGTCTAGAAAACGGTGATTATTATATGGTAGTCACTTTGCCAAGTGACTTGTCTGAAAAAGCAGCTTCTATTTTAACGGATCACCCAGAGCAAATGCAAATCGATTATCAGACTTCAAGTGGTCATAGCTTTATTGCCAGCAAGATGAGTGATTCTGCAATGACACAATTAAAGCAGAATGTTTCTACCAATGTAACCGAGACCTATACTAAAGCTTTATTCAACAAAATGGTCGATTTAAAGGATGGGATGAGTCAAGCAGCGTCTGGTAGTGAAAAACTAACTGATGGAGTGAATCAGTTAGTGGCAGGAAGTCAAACATTAACTACTAACCTACACTCTTTAGCAGATTCAAGTTTAACATTTTCAAATGGAACGGAGCAGTTTACTAAAGGATTATCCTCTTATATCTCTGGTGTTGAACAACTTCATCTTGGCTTAGGGAATTTTAATAGTGGTTTAGTTACATATACTGGTGCAGTGAGTCAATTAGATAGTGGGTTAGGTCAATTATCTTCTAAAAGCCCTGAATTAGTGAGGGGAATTAATCAATTATATACTGGTGTAGAATCTTATACTGGCGGTGTTTCTCAGCTCAATGCTGGTCTTAATCAATTTTCATCTGGTGTTAGTGCTTACACCAATGGAGTGGGAAGTCTTGCAACAGGTGCTAATCAGTTATCCAATCAATCAGCTACACTTCGAATGGGGGTGGAGCAATTAAGTGAAGGGATTCAACAACTTTCTAGCAAGTTAGATGCTTCGTCTGAGCAAAAAGATCAAATTAATCAATTATCTTCTGGTTTGAATCAGTTAAATCAAGCCATTCAAAATATTGATGTTGGAGATACAAAACACTTAGATTCTGTTTTATCAAGTATAGTATCTCTTTCTAATCAAATGTTAGCAAGTGCTCAGTCTGATAAAGCGACTACATTAGCCAATATTCAATCGACAGCAGCTTATCAATCTTTGACAATTGAGCAACAAGCTGAAATAAGTGCTTCTGTATCTCAAAATTCGACTGATAGTATTCAATTAGCACAGTCAATTGTAGCTTTAGTTCAAGGTTTACAGGGAAGTTTAGAAAACTTACAAAATCAATCTTCTAATCTTTCGACTTTAAAAAATCAAGCTAATCAAGTATTACCTATTGCTTCTACTTCTTTGACAGGATTGTCAAGTGGATTAACAGAGATACAAGGAGCTGTTACTAGCAAATTAGTTCCTGCTAGTCAGTCGATTGCATCAGGTGTAAACGCATATACTGCGGGTGTTGATAAAGCTTCTCAGGGCGCAAGTCAACTAAGTGAAAAGACTTCCACCTTGACAGGTAGTTTGGACCAATTAGTTTCAAGCTCAACTACCTTGACACAAAAATCTTCTAAATTGACAGCAGGAGTTGGTCAATTAGTTGAAAAAACTCCAGAATTAGTGTCTGGTATTGAAAAATTATCAACTGGCTCTAACCAATTGAATCAAAAGAGTCAAGAATTGATAGCAGGAGTTGATAAATTGCAGTCAGGCTCTAGCCAACTAGCTGACAAATCCAGTCAGTTAATTTCAGGTGTTTCTCAATTAGAAAGTGGAGCTAATAAATTGGCAGATGGAGCTGGGAAACTAGCAGAAGGTGGAACGAAGTTAACTTCTGGATTGGAAGGTTTACAGACAGGAGTTGCTTCTTTAGGACAAGGACTAGGTAATGCTAGTGATCAACTTAAATCAGCATCAACGGAATCTAAAAATGCAGAGATTTTGTCAAATCCTCTCAGTCTTTCCAAAACAGATAATGATCAAGTTCCTGTAAATGGAATTGCAATGGCTCCTTATATGATATCAGTTGCTCTCTTTGTTGCAGCAATATCAACGAATATGATCTTTGCGAAGTTGCCTTCAGGACGTCATCCAGAGAGTCGTTGGGCTTGGTTGAAATCTCGATCTGAAATAAATGGTATTATAGCTGTTTTGGCAGGAATTTTGGTATATGGAGGAGTTCATCTTATTGGTCTAACGGCTAATCATGAGATGAGAACATTTATTCTCATTATCCTAACAAGTTTAGTATTCATGTCCATGGTGACCGCTTTAACAACATGGAATAGCCGTATAGGAGCTTTCTTTTCTCTTATTTTGCTTTTATTACAGTTAGCATCAAGTGCAGGTACTTACCCACTTGCTTTGACAAATGATTTCTTTAGAGCCATTAATCCTTGGTTACCAATGAGTTACTCAGTTTCTGGATTACGACAAACAATCTCTATGACAGGAAATATTCATCATCAAGTCATTTTCCTAGCTGTCATACTAGCTCTATTTACTGGTTTAGGTATGCTAGCCTATCAACCTAAGAAAATGGAAGAAGATTAAAAAAATCGACCGATTAACTGGTCGATTTTTTATGCCTTAGATTACTTTCGTCTGTGATTATAGATTCCAAATAGTAAGAGAGAAGTAAAGGAACAGATTGCTCCAGTAATAAAACCATTGGGAATGAAGGAAAGTGTAATAGTTCCTTTCCCCTTGGGAACATCAACTTTCATAAAACCAGTTTGAGCTTGTTTAATTTCTATTTTCTTACCATCTTGGTAGGCAGACCAACCTTTATCATAAGGAATGGTGAAAAAAATAGATGTATCTTGTTGGACATCATATGTAGCAAAAACCTTGTTTTTAGAAGTTGATACTGTTACAGGCTGTTCTTTAATTTTTTGAATTGCCTCAGTTAAAGTTTGGGTATCTAAACGATAGAAGGTAGGAGATTCAAATGATACTTGTGAATTTCCAGGGAAACTAACATTGATATTGGAAGTTTTTTTCTCCTTTGTATAGCCTAGATTAAAGAAGGAGAAGACATTATCAGTTGTAAAAGTTTTCTTTTCTCCATTTACAAGGATGTCAACCTTCTTTTGTTTGTCATTAGAAAAGTGAATGTTTGTGAAAGAAAGATAAACTTGGCTGTTTTCTGGTACTTCAATTTGATACTGGATTGCTGCATCCTCATTTGAAGAACTTGTAACACTAATCAAATCATCAGTATTTTCTGTTTTGTCATAAGGGATTGGAGAAAAATAATCAAAATCGACGTTAGCAAGTTGATTTAAAAACGAGGCCTGATTATCCAAAGTGTGTTCATTGAACTTGACATCATTGTAAATAGATTGACTAGCAAATGCAATCGGAAGAGAGTATTGATTTTCATATAGGGTAAGATTATCTTTTTGATAGATATATTTAAAACCATACTTATCAATAGGACTGTCTGAGATATTGTACTGGATACCAAATAAACTATCAGCCAAAATACTATTATTTGCATAGCGGAGATTGAGATTAGTCCCAGAGGATTTAAACCCAAGTTTATCCAAAGTAGAGCTTGCTGAACGATTTCGAACAGAAGAAAATTGAGAGATTCCATTGTAGTTGAATTTCATACTGTCATTTCCTGTCTGAGTCTCTAGTTTCTCAGTACGAGTAAATTGATTTCCAATATATGTTGAGAAAGATTCCATAGCTGGGACCTCTCGATTATATGCACTTCGAGAAGCAAAGCCCCATTCTTTAGCAATTCCGTCCATTTGAGATGAAGCATTTAAACTTATTTCAACTATTATAAATAAAGAGATTAGAATGGTAAACAGATTCACAGATATAAACTTTTTGATAACTGCAAGGAGTAAAAGAGAATAGACAACAAAAAATTCAAGAGTAAGCAGAATATTCAAATCTGTTAAAAAAGAATAATGTGATTTTAGATAGATGGTAGCTAAAAATCCTGTTACTATAAGAAAAAGCGAAACTAAAAAATTCCAGATTTTAATTTCTTTCAGACGATTTAAGACTTTCGCTGCTGTGTAAATTAACAAGGTAGAGAAAATCCAAGAATAGCGATGTAAAAACATATTTGGAGTATGCATACCTTGCCAAAATAAATCAAGAGCTTCTATATAAAAGCTAGCAATTAGAAATGCAAAGAAAATTGCATAGATAAGTTTCACGTGAAACTTAATGGATGTCAGTGTAAAAAATAAAATGGTCAAAATAAAGGGAAGTAGTCCAACAAAAATCATTGGGACAGCCCCATACTTTGTTGTATCAAAGGAACCGATGAATTGCTTAGCAAAGAGATCAAGATACCAGCTACTTTCAGTTTGAAACTTTGTAACTTCAGTTAATTTTTCTCCATGTGTCTGTAAATCAAACAGAGTAGGAAGAGTCAGAATCAAACTAGCCATACCAGCTAAAACGGAGGTGATTATGAAATCAAGAAAAGATGATTTTCGAGTTTTAAAGTCCCAAGAAATTTGACAGAGATACCAGAAAATAAGAAACAATGCTGTCATATAGCCAAAATAATAGTTTTGGATAAATAAGATTGACAGACTTGTAAAGTACAATAGGAATTTCTTTTCAGTTATCAGTAGATGTAAACCAGTTATAATTAAAGGAATCAAGATAAAAACATCTAGCCAGGTTTTTATCTCTAATTGACTGACAGTGAAACTCATCAGAGCATAGGAAGTAGATAAAGCTAGTTTTAAAGGCTTAGGAATCGATTGAAATAATTTATTTAAACTAAAATAAGTTGACAGTCCAATCAATCCAAATTTTAAGAGAGTTGTCAGATAGACAACATCTGGCATATTCGACAGATTAAAAAAGTAAACTAGAGGTGAAAGGAAACTTCCCAAGTAATAACTAGATAGGGCATAGAAATTTAATCCGAGGCCACTTGTAAAGGTGTAAAACAAACTACCATTTCCATGTAGGATATTTCTTAGAGCTATATCAAAAATAACGTATTGATGAAAGCCATCTCCTAATAGAGGAGAGTTGTCGCTATTCCAGTAGATACCTTGAGATAGATATACTCCTATCATAATGATTATGGGAATGATGAAAGAAACAAAATAGGTCCAATATGTTTTAAAAAATAATTTCATGTTACCTCATAAAATGTTAGAAAACTCAGCTGGTTAACCCAACTGAGTTTTGAATTTTTTTAGTCTTTCCAAAGTTCTTTAACTTTTGCTTGTACTTCTGCATTTTCTAGGAATTCATCATAGGTTTCATCGATACGGTCAATGACGCCATTTTTAGACAAGACAATGATATGGTTAGCTAGAGTTTGAATAAACTCGTGGTCATGACTGGCAAAGATGATTGATTCTTTAAAGTTTTTCAATCCATCGTTCAAGCTTGAGATAGATTCCAAGTCCAAGTGATTGGTTGGATCATCAAGTACAAGGACATTTGATTTTAAGAGCATGAGTTTTGAAAGCATGACACGAACTTTTTCTCCCCCTGACAAGACGTTGACAGGTTTGTTAACCTCATCTCCAGAGAAGAGCATTCGGCCGAGGAAGCCACGTAGGAAAGTATTGTCATCTTCTTCTTTACTTGCGAATTGACGCAACCAGTCAAGGATTGACTCTCCTCCTGAAAAATCTGCCGAGTTATCTTTTGGCAAGTAAGAACGGCTAGTAGTTACTCCCCACTTGACAGTTCCTTCATAGTCAATGTCCCCCATGATTGCACGAATTAATGCAGTCGTTTGGATGTCATTTTGTCCAATAAGCGCTGTCTTATCACCTGGACGCAAGATGAAACTAATATTATCCAAGATAGTTTCACCATCAATCTTTACAGTTAGATTTTCTACTGTCAAGAGATCATTACCGATTTCACGTTCCGCTTTAAAGTTAATAAATGGATATTTACGACTAGATGGTACAATCTCTTCTAGCTCAATCTTATCAAGCATTTTCTTACGTGATGTTGCTTGTCTTGATTTAGAAGCATTAGCAGAGAAACGAGCAACGAACTCTTGCAATTGTTTAATTTTTTCTTCTGCTTTGGCATTACGGTCTGCTAGCAATTTAGCAGCGAGTTCAGAAGATTCCTTCCAGAAGTCATAGTTTCCGACATAGAGTTTGATTTTTCCGAAGTCAAGGTCGGCCATGTGAGTACATACTTTGTTTAAGAAGTGACGGTCGTGGGATACTACGATAACGGTGTTATCAAAATCAATCAAGAAGTCTTCTAGCCATGTAATTGATTGGATATCCAAACCATTGGTCGGCTCGTCCAAAAGAAGAACATCTGGTTTACCAAAAAGTGCTTTGGCGAGGAGAACTTTTACTTTCTCACCGTTGGCCAATTCACTCATGTTTTGATAGTGCAATTCTTCTGGAATGTTTAGGTTTTGAAGTAGTTGAGAGGCTTCGCTTTCTGATTCCCAGCCTCCAAGCTCAGCAAACTCTCCTTCGAGTTCGGCAGCACGCACTCCATCCTCATCTGAGAAATCTTCCTTCATGTAGATAGCATCTTTCTCTTTCATGATGCTATAAAGTTTTTCATTTCCCATGATAACAACATCAATGGCACGTTCATCTTCATAGTCAAAGTGATTTTGACGAAGAACAGAGAGACGTTCATCTGAACCAAGAGAGATGTGACCAGTAGTAGGTTCGATATCTCCAGCTAAAATTTTTAAAAAGGTAGATTTTCCGGCACCATTAGCACCAATTAATCCGTAAGTATTTCCTTCTGTAAATTTGATATTGACATCATCAAAAAGTTTGCGATCACTAAAACGTAGTGAAACATCAGATACTGTAAGCAATGTTTTTCTCCTATATATGTAATATATTTATTCTACTAGAAAATACGGAAATATTCAAATTTTTATCTGTCAATTTTGTGTAAATTAAATTTACAGCATACTTTACACAAATCCGTAAATAGCAAGGCTGATTTATTTTGATAAATTACGGTTATTTCATTAAAAAAATGCTATAATTGAAGGGACTATATCGAAGGAGAACAAAATGACTAAACCCATTATTTTAACAGGAGACCGTCCAACAGGAAAATTGCATATTGGACATTATGTTGGAAGTCTCAAAAATCGAGTATTATTACAGGAAGAGGATAAGTATGATATGTTTGTGTTCTTAGCTGACCAACAAGCTTTGACAGATCATGCTAAAGACCCTCAAACAATTGTAGAGTCTATCGGAAATGTTGCTTTGGATTATCTTGCAGTTGGATTAGATCCAAGTAAATCAACTATTTTTATTCAAAGCCAAATTCCAGAGTTGGCTGAGTTGTCTATGTATTATATGAATCTAGTTTCATTAGCACGTTTGGAGCGCAATCCAACTGTCAAGACAGAGATTGCTCAGAAAGGCTTTGGAGAAAGTATTCCGACAGGATTCTTGGTCTATCCAATAGCTCAAGCAGCTGACATCACAGCTTTCAAGGCTAATTATGTTCCTGTTGGGACAGATCAGAAACCAATGATTGAGCAAACTCGTGAAATTGTCCGTTCCTTTAACAATGCATATAGCTGTGATGTCTTGGTAGAGCCGGAAGGTATTTATCCAGAAAATGAGAGAGCAGGGCGTTTACCTGGTTTAGATGGAAATGCTAAAATGTCTAAATCACTCAATAACGGTATTTATTTAGCTGATGATGCGGATACTTTGCGTAAAAAAGTGATGAGTATGTATACAGATCCAGATCATATCCGTGTTGAGGATCCAGGTAAAATTGAAGGAAATATGGTTTTCCATTATCTAGATGTTTTTGGTCGTCCAGAAGATGCTCAAGAAATTGCTGACATGAAAGAACATTATCAACGAGGTGGTCTTGGTGATGTGAAGACCAAGCGTTATCTACTTGAAATATTAGAACGTGAACTGGGTCCTATTCGTGAGCGCCGTATCGAATTTGCTAAGGATATGGGAGAAGTTTATAATATGCTTCAAAAAGGTAGTGAAAGAGCGCGGGAAGTTGCAGGTCAAACCCTATCTGAGGTTAAAGGAGCAATGGGACTTCATTACTTTAACTAAGTTTATTTTACAAGAAACTATCATTTCTATCTCAAAGAAAAGATAGTTTTTTATTTACCCCTGTAATATTTGACAAATTTTTATAGAATGGTATGATAGATACAATATAAAAAGAGTCAAGCTCAAAAAGAAAGAAAAGAGGAAACTTCGAATGTCTAATTGGGATACTAAATTTTTGAAAAAAGGTTTTACCTTTGATGATGTATTGCTTATTCCAGCTGAAAGTCATGTGTTGCCTAATGATGCAGATTTAACAACTAAATTGGCAGATAATTTGACTTTAAATATCCCAATTATTACCGCTGCCATGGACACAGTTACAGAGAGTCAAATGGCCATTGCTATTGCTCGTGCAGGCGGTCTCGGAGTTATCCATAAAAACATGTCAATTGCTCAACAAGCAGACGAGGTTCGTAAGGTAAAACGTTCTGAAAATGGAGTTATTATTGATCCGTTCTTCTTGACGCCTGAACATACAATTGCTGAAGCAGATGAGCTTATGGGTCGTTACCGCATCAGTGGTGTTCCAGTTGTTGAAACACTTGAAAATCGTAAATTGGTTGGTATTTTGACAAACCGAGATCTTCGTTTTATTTCAGATTATAATCAACCAATCTCAAACCATATGACTAGTGAAAATCTTGTTACTGCTCCTGTGGGTACAGATCTTGCAACAGCTGAGAGCATTCTTCAAGAACACCGTATTGAAAAACTTCCGTTGGTAGATGAAGAAGGTCGTCTTTCTGGTTTGATTACTATCAAAGATATTGAAAAAGTTATTGAGTTTCCAAATGCTGCTAAAGATGAGTTTGGTCGTCTTCTAGTTGCAGGTGCAGTAGGTGTTACTTCAGATACATTTGAACGTGCAGAGGCTCTTTTTGAGGCAGGAGCGGATGCGATTGTTATTGATACTGCACATGGTCATTCTGCAGGTGTCTTACGTAAAATTGCTGAGATTCGTGCTCATTTCCCAGATCGTACTTTGATTGCTGGAAATATTGCTACTGCTGAAGGTGCACGTGCCCTCTATGAAGCAGGTGTAGACGTTGTCAAGGTTGGTATTGGACCAGGTTCTATCTGTACTACTCGTGTGATTGCTGGTGTTGGTGTTCCACAAGTAACAGCTATCTACGATGCTGCAGCTGTTGCGCGTGAATATGGTAAAACGATCATTGCTGACGGTGGAATCAAGTATTCTGGAGATATTGTAAAAGCCCTTGCTGCAGGTGGAAATGCTGTTATGCTTGGATCAATGTTTGCTGGAACAGACGAAGCACCAGGTGAAACTGAAATCTTCCAAGGGCGTAAATTCAAGACTTACCGTGGTATGGGATCAATCGCAGCAATGAAGAAAGGTTCAAGCGATCGTTACTTCCAAGGTTCTGTCAATGAAGCAAACAAACTTGTTCCAGAAGGAATTGAAGGTCGTGTTGCTTATAAAGGTGCTGCAGCTGATATTGTCTTCCAAATGATTGGAGGTATTCGCTCTGGTATGGGTTACTGTGGTGCAGCTAACCTTAAAGAACTACACGATAATGCTCAATTTATTGAAATGTCTGGTGCTGGTTTGAAAGAAAGTCACCCTCATGATGTACAAATTACGAATGAGGCACCAAATTATTCTATGTAAAAAACAATCAAAAGAACTCCCGTGGAAACAGGAGTTCTTTTACAATTTTGTCAAGTTTCATTTACAATAACTTTACCATCTTGAATAGTGAAAATACTTAGATTTTCTGGTAGATTTTGAAGATGATCTAGGCTTGTTGTTGTAATAAAGGTTTGGATTGAATGAGAAATTGTTTCTAATAATTTTAGTTGTCTAGTGTTGTCAAGTTCACTCATAACATCGTCAAGCAGTAATATTGGAGATTCTGTAGTAATGCTTTCCATTAACTCGATTTCTGCTAATTTTATAGAAAGGACGAGACTACGATGTTGGCCTTGACTTCCGAAATTAGCATCCATCCCATTTATATAAAAAGAAATGTCATCTCGATGAGGTCCAACACCAGTATTCTTTTTAAATAAATCTCTGGACCTACTTTTTTCTAAAGCAATTTTGAAAGATTCTGATAAGTCTTCTTTGTCAGTTGGCTTTACAGAAGATTGATAGGATATTGACAACTCTTCAATCTGATTAGAAAGTTCAAAATGTTTCTTACGGCCAAAATGCTCTAGTTTTTTTATGAAATCTAAGCGGTGATTCATCACACGACATCCATAATCGACTAGTTGATCATCCAACACAGAAAGGAATGTTTCATCTATTTTTTGAGCTGATTTTAGATAGGTATTTCTTTGCTTAAGAATATGGTTATAATTGGTTAAATCTGATAAATAGATTGGCTTAATTTGTCCAAGCTCCATATCAATAAATTTTCGTCGAACTGAAGGTGCTCCTTTAATTAGTTGTAAATCTTCAGGAGCAAATAAGACAACATTCATATGTCCGACATAATCTGAAAGGCGTGCCTGTTTTAAATGATTAACTTTTGTCACACGGCCTTTTTGTGTTAGTTCTATTTCTAGGGGAATGGATCCAGTTTTTTTCTGAACGAGACCTGAAAGATGAAGTTGTTCCTCATCAAAATGAATGAGATTTTTATCTGTTCGAGTTCGATGACTACGCGTTAAGGCTAAAAAATAGATAGCCTCTAGCATATTTGTTTTTCCTTGTGCATTGCGTCCTAAAAAGATATTTAATTTAGGATTAAAGTCTATTTTCGTCTCTTTGTAGTTACGAAAAGTTTTGAGAGATAGGTGTTGTAGCCACATGATTATCTACCAGGGAATCGTGGAGCTTGTTTGCTTTTTGGTGATGAAGTAGGTTTAGAGTTGTCTTTCTTTACTCCCTTATTCATCTTCTTGACAAGTTTAGCGATTCGTTCTTTTTCAACTTTATCATCTTGGTATTCATCCTGTTCTTCAGAAGTAGGTTGTGTCAACAAGATGTCAATATTCATGTCAGGGATGTCAACTTTATCACCAATACGAAGTTTTTTACCACGACGATTTTCTAATTCCCCATTAAAGTAAACAGAATGTTCAGAGAGAAATGATTTAATAGCTCCTCCGCTATGTGTAATTCCAAGTTCTTTGAGTAGTGCTTGGAGGGTAATAAATTCTTCAAATAATTTGTATTCCATAATTCACCTCAATCTTTGGTATTATACCATATTTTCCTAAAAATAGTGAGAGAAACAAGGAGTAATGTAAGCGATTTTTATTTCAAAAGTGTTACAGAGAACAAGAAAATTTCAGGTTTTCGTGATATAATAGAATTCTGTATATAAGGAGGTAAATCATGGAGTTAGTGCATGGAATTTCAACACATTTTATCCAATCAAAAAAGTTTAAAACGAACAAAATCGCCGTGCGTTTTACCGCTCCATTATCCCTCGATACGATTGCAGGTCGCATGTTGAGTGCGAGTATGCTAGAGACTGCTAATCAGATGTACCCTACTTCTCAAGCTTTGAGAAAACATTTGGCCAGTCTATACGGTACAGATATGTCAACCAATTGTTTCAGAAGAGGGCAAAGTCACATTGTAGAATTGACATTTACCTATGTTCGTGATGAGTTTTTAAGTAGGAAAAATGTGCTAACTTCTCAGGTTTTAGAACTTGTAAAAGAAACTCTTTTTTCACCCGTAGTAGTTAATAATGGGTTTGATTCGGCCTTATTTGAAATTGAGAAAAAACAATTGCTAGCAAGTTTAGCAGCTGATATGGATGATTCTTTTTATTTCGCACATAAAGAATTAGATAAATTATTTTTTCATGATGAACGTCTCAAATTGGAATACAGTGATTTACGAAATCGTATTTTAGCTGAAACTCCACAAAGTTCTTATTCTTGTTTCCAAGATTTTTTGGCCAATAATCGAATAGACTTCTTTTTCCTAGGTGATTTTAATGAGGTTGAAATTCAAAATGTATTAGAATCATTTGGCTTCAAAGGTCGAGATGGAGATGTGAAGGCTCAGTATAGTCAACCTTATTCTAATATCCTGCAAGAAGGTATGGTTCGGAAAAATGTGGGACAATCTATTTTGGAATTAGGTTATCATTGCCCTTCTGAATATGGTGATGAGCAACATTTACCCATGATTGTAATGAATGGTTTACTTGGTGTATTTGCTCACTCTAAACTATTTACAAATGTCCGTGAAAATGCTGGATTGGCTTATACTATTTCAAGTCAGCTTGATTTATTTAGTGGATTCTTGAGGATGTATGCTGGCATTGATCGAGAAAATCGGAATCAGGCTCGAAAAATGATGAATAATCAACTGCTTGATTTAAAAAAAGGTTATTTTACAGAGCTTGAGCTAGAGCAGACCAAGGAAATGATTCGTCGGTCTTTGTTGCTTTCTCAAGATAATCAAGGTTCATTGATTGAACGTGCTTATCAAAATGCCTTACTTGGAAAATCTTCAGCAGACTTTAAAGGTTGGATTGCAAAACTTGAGCAAGTTGACAAAGATGCTATTTGTAGAGCAGCTAGTAATGTGAAATTACAAGCAATTTACTTTATGGAAGGAATAGAATGACAAAGGTTGTTTTTGAAGAAAAGTACTATCCAGCTGTAAAAGAAAAGGTTTATCGAACTCGTTTGTCCAACGGATTGACAGTTGCTCTTTTGCCTAAAAAGGAATTTAAAGAGGTTTACGGGAGTGTAACTGTACAGTTTGGTTCGGTAGATACGCTTGTCACAGAAGTTGACGGAGATGTAAAACAATATCCTGAAGGAATTGCTCATTTTCTTGAACATAAATTATTTGAGAGAGAAGATGCTAGTGATTTGATGTCGGCTTTTACGAGTCTAGGTGCAGATAGTAATGCCTTTACAAGCTTTACAAAAACAAGTTATCTTTTTTCAGCAACGGATCATTTTTTAGATAATTTAGACTTAATTGATGAATTGGTAACATCAGCACACTTTACTGAAGATTCCATTTTAAGAGAGCAGGATATTATCCAGCAAGAACGAGAAATGTATCAAGATGATCCAGATTCGTGTTTATTCTTTTCAACTTTAGCGAATTTGTATCCAGGCACACCTTTAGCAACTGATATAGTTGGTAGTGAGGAGTCCATTTCCCAAATCAATCTAACTAATTTACAAGAAAATTTTACAAGATTTTACAAACCTGTAAACATGTCTCTGTTTTTAGTTGGTAATTTTGATTTGGAACGAGTACAGGACTATTTTGAAAGCAAAAAACTGAAAGATTTAGATGTTCAGGATGTAGCAAGAGAAAAGTTTGTTTTACAGGCTGTAAAGCAAACAGACAGTATGAGAATGGAAGTGTCTTCTCCCAAACTAGCGATAGGTATTAGAGGTAAACAAGATGTTGTTGAGGCTGATTGCTATCGACATCATATTTTATTAAAATTATTGTTTACAATGATGTTTGGTTGGACCTCGGATCGTTTTCAGAAATTATATGAATCAGGTAAAATTGATGCGTCCTTATCTCTTGAAGTTGAAGTAACAAGTCGCTTTCATTTTATTATGTTGACAATGGATACAAAAGAGCCAGTTGCTTTATCTTATCAGTTTAAAAAGGCTATCCGTAATTTCACAAAGGATTTAGATATTACAGAGGATCATTTAGACATTATCAAAAGAGAGATGTTTGGAGAATTTTTCAGTAGCATGAACTCTCTTGAATTTATTGCAACGCAATATGATGCTTTTGGACAAGGTGAGACAATCTTTGATTTGCCGAAAATTTTACAGGAAATTACTTTAGAGGATGTCCTTGATGCTGGACACCATTTAATAGATGATGGTGACATAGTTGATTTTACAATATTTCCATCATAGTAACCTATCATAATCGACACTAGAAAGAAGGAATGACAAGTATGAGGAAAAAAACAATTGGTGAGGTTTTACGTTTAGCTAGAACCAACCAAGGGTTAACTTTAGAAGAATTACACAAAAAAACAGAAATTCAGTTGGATATGTTGGAGGCAATGGAAGCTGATGATTTTGATCAACTTCCTAGTCCATTTTATACTCGTTCTTTTTTGAGAAAGTATGCGTGGGCAGTTGAGCTAGATGAGAGAATTGTCTTGGATGCTTATGATTCTGGGAGCATGATTACTTATGAGGAAGTAGATGTTGATGAAGACGAGTTAACAGGCAGGAGACGTTCCAGTAAGAAAAATAAGACATCATTTTTACCTTTATTTTATTTTATACTCTTTGCCCTATCGATTGTCATTTTTCTGACTTATTATGTTTGGAATTATCTCCAGACTCAACCGGAGAATTCATCTACGTCTAGTTATAGTGTAGTCCAAGCAACAAGTTCGACTAGTTCTGTAACTCCATCTTCAAGTAGTGGTTCATCAAGTAGCTCTTCGAATATTGAACCAGTTATAAGTGTATCAGGTGAAGGAAATTATGTAGAAATCGCTTATAAAACAAGTAAGGAAACCGCAAAATTGCAATTATCGGTTTCAGATGCTAGAAGTTGGGTTAGTGTTTCAGAAAGTGAGCTTGAGGGTGGTGTGACCTTATCACCGGATAATAAAAGTGCAGAAACAACAGTTTCAACAAAAAATCCTGTGACCATTACTTTAGGTGTTGTCAAAGGTGTTGCTTTAACAGTAGATAATCAGACTGTTGATTTATCGAAATTAACAGCTCAAACTGGACAAATCACTGTAACCTTTACTAGAAATTAAGGAAAAACGAATGAAAAAAGAACAAATTCCCAATCTCTTAACAATAGGTCGAATTCTCTTTATACCTATTTTTATCTTTATTTTAACGATAGGAAATTCGCTAGAAAGTCATATAGTAGCAGCTATTATATTCGCTATTGCCAGTATTACCGACTATTTAGACGGATATTTAGCTCGTAAATGGAGTGTGGTTAGCAACTTTGGGAAGTTTGCGGATCCAATGGCGGATAAGTTGCTAGTTATGTCAGCTTTTATCATGTTGATTGAGTTGGGTATGGCTCCGGCTTGGATTGTTGCAGTGATCATCTGTCGTGAGTTGGCTGTGACAGGTTTAAGGCTTTTATTGGTTGAAACTGGTGGAACAGTTTTAGCAGCAGCAATGCCTGGAAAAATTAAAACTTTCAGTCAGATGTTTGCAATTCTTTTCTTGCTATTACATTGGACTTTGCTTGGTCAAGTTCTACTTTATGTAGCCTTGTTTTTCACTATCTACTCTGGTTATGATTATTTCAAGGGTAGTGCCTATGTATTTAAAGGGACATTTGGTTCGAAATGAAATCAGTAGTTGATGTAAAAAATCTTTCTTTTCGTTATAAGGAAAGTCAGGAATATTATGATGTGAAGGATATTACGTTTCACGTGAAACGTGGAGAATGGCTCTCGATTGTAGGGCATAATGGTAGTGGTAAATCAACGACGGTTCGCTTAATTGATGGTTTACTGGAAGCAGAATCTGGAGAGATTGTAATTGATGGTCAACGGTTGACTGAGGAAAATGTTTGGAATATACGTCGTCAAATCGGTATGGTTTTTCAAAATCCAGATAATCAATTTGTTGGAGCGACTGTTGAAGATGATGTTGCCTTTGGTTTAGAAAATCAGGGACTTTCTCATCAAGAAATGAAAAAGAGAGTGGAAGAAGCTCTGGATTTGGTTGGCATGTTGGACTTTAAAAAGAGAGAGCCAGCGCGTCTATCAGGTGGCCAAAAGCAACGTGTTGCTATTGCAGGTGTTGTAGCCCTAAGACCAGCGATTCTAATCCTAGACGAGGCAACGAGTATGTTGGATCCTGAGGGGCGTAGAGAACTGATTGAGACAGTAAAAGGAATTCGAAAAGACTATGATATGACGGTCATTTCCATCACACATGATTTGGAAGAAGTCGCCATGAGTGATCGTGTATTGGTCATGAAAAAAGGGGAAATTGAATCAACCAGTAGCCCAAGAGAACTTTTCTCTCGAAATGATTTAGATCAAATTGGATTAGACGATCCTTTTTCCAATCAATTAAAACATTCTTTGAGCCAGAATGGCTATGATTTACCTGAAAATTATTTGACAGAAAGTGAGCTAGAGGATAAGCTATGGGAATTGCTCTAGAAAATGTGAGTTTTACGTACCAAGAAGGGACTCCCTTAGCTTCAACAGCTTTGTCGGATGTTTCTTTGACGATTGAAGACGGTTCTTATACGGCTTTAATTGGCCACACAGGTAGTGGTAAATCAACTATTTTACAACTATTAAATGGTTTATTGGTGCCAAGTCAAGGGAGTGTGCGAGTTTTTGATACCTTAATCACCTCGACTTCTAAAAATAAAGATATTCGTCAAATTAGAAAACAGGTTGGCTTGGTATTTCAGTTTGCTGAAAATCAGATTTTTGAAGAAACGGTTTTGAAAGACGTTGCTTTTGGACCGCAAAATTTTGGAGTTTCTGAAGAAGATGCGGAGCAGATTGCGCGTGAAAAACTGGCTCTGGTTGGAATTGATGAATCACTTTTTAATCGTAGCCCGTTTGAGCTGTCAGGTGGACAAATGAGACGTGTTGCCATTGCAGGTATACTTGCCATGGAACCAGCCATATTAGTCTTAGATGAGCCCACAGCAGGCCTGGATCCTCTGGGTAGAAAAGAGTTGATGAATTTGTTCAAAAAACTCCACCAATCAGGGATGACCATCGTCTTGGTAACACATTTGATGGATGATGTTGCCGAATATGCGAATCAAGTCTATGTGATGGAAAAGGGACGTTTAGTTAAAGGGGGGAAACCGAGTGATGTCTTTCAAGATGTTGTCTTCATGGAAAAAGTACAGTTGGGAGTACCTAAAATTACGGCCTTTTGTAAACGATTGGCTAATAGAGGCGTGTCATTTAAACGATTACCGATTAAGATAGAGGAGTTCAAGGAGTCGCTAAATGGATAGTATGATTTTGGGGCGTTATATCCCAGGGAATTCGATTGTTCACCGATTGGATCCACGTAGCAAATTGCTTGCTATGATGCTACTGATTTTAATCGTTTTTTGGGCTAATAATCCCTTGACGAATCTAATTCTTTTTATAGCGACAGGGATATTTATTGCTTTGTCAGGAGTATCTCTTTCATTTTTTATTCAGGGCTTGAAGTCTATGTTTTTCTTGATTGCCTTCACAACTATTTTTCAACTATTTTTCATTTCTAATGGGAATGTTTTATTTGAGTTTTCGTTTGTGAGAATCACGGATTATGCTTTGCAACAAGCTGGGATTATTTTTTGTCGCTTCGTATTGATTATTTTCTTTTCAACTTTGTTAACCTTAACGACCATGCCCTTAAGTTTGGCATCAGCTGTCGAAGCTTTATTAGCACCTTTAAAGCGTGTGAAAGTTCCAGTTCATGAAATTGGCTTAATGCTATCTATGAGTTTGCGTTTTGTTCCGACATTAATGGATGATACGACGCGGATTATGAATGCACAGAAAGCGCGTGGAGTGGATTTTGGTGAAGGAAGCATTGTTCAAAAGGTGAAGGCTATGATTCCCATTTTGATTCCTCTTTTTGCGACAAGTTTAAAACGTGCAGATTCCTTGGCTATCGCTATGGAAGCGCGTGGTTATCAGGGGGGAAAAGGCAGAAGTCAATACCGACAACTGAAATGGACTCGAAAGGATACGCTGACCATTCTTGTTATTATCATACTTGGTTGTTGCTTATTTTTCTTAAAATCTTAGTAGATTTCAGGAATTGATAAAAAGTTACTGTAACAGTTTTTGATATAAAGGTAGGGATATGAACCGTTTTAAAAAATCAAAATATGTCATTATTGTTTTTGTCACTGTTCTGCTTGTGTCAGCTCTCTTAGCGACGACTTATTCAAGTACAATTGTGACAAGATTAGGAGATGGAATCTCATTGGTTGATAGGGTTGTTCAAAAACCTTTTCAGTGGTTTGATTCTGTCAAATCAGATTTGGCTCATTTGACACGAACATATAATGAAAATGAAAGTTTGAAGAAACAGATTTACCAATTAGAAGTTAAATCAAATGAGGCGGAAAGTTTAAAGACGGAAAATGAACAACTGCGCCAATTGCTTGATATGAAGTCCAAATTGCAAGCTACAAAGAGTTTGGCAGCAGATGTTATTATGCGTTCTCCATTATCTTGGAAGCAGGAATTGACCCTGGATGCAGGCAAATCAAAAGGGGCTTCTGAGAACATGTTAGCTATTGCAAATGGTGGCTTGATTGGGAGTGTCTCAAAAGTAGAGGAGAACTCTACCATGGTCAACCTTCTGACAAATACGGAAAATGCTGATAAGATTTCTGTTAAAATTCAACATGGTTCTACTACAATTTATGGGATTATTGTTGGCTATGACAAGGAAAATGAAGTTCTCAAAATTAGTCAATTAAATAGTAGTAGCGATATTAGTGCAGGAGATAAGGTGACCACTGGTGGATTAGGAAACTTTAACGTTTCTGATATTCCTGTTGGTGAAGTGGTTGCCACAACGCATAGTACGGACTACTTGACACGAGAAGTAACTGTTAAATTAAGTGCAGATACTCATAATGTGAGTGTGATAGAATTAGTGGGGAATTCATAATGAGACAGTTGAAGCGAGTTGGAGTGTTTTTATTGCTTCCTTTCTTTGTTCTAATTGATGCCCATATTAGCCAGCTTTTGGGCTCATTTTTTCCCCATGTACAGTTAGCCAGTCATTTTCTATTTTTGTTTCTCTTATTTGAGACGATTGAAGTATCAGAGTATTTTTATTTAGCTTATTGTTTTGTAGTGGGTTTGGTTTATGACATTTACTTTTTCCACTTGATAGGGATTGCGACTCTGTTGTTCGTCTTGTTGGGGGTATTTCTCCATAAATTTAATAGCGTTATTTTATTGAATCGTTGGACGAGAATGTTGGCAATTATTGTTATAACTTTTCTATTTGAGATGGGGGCATATATACTTGCATTAGTGGTAGGTTTAACTGTGGATAGTATGTCTTTGTTTATAGTCTATAGTTTAGTTCCATCAATGATTTTGAATTTTGTCTGGATAGTCATTTTCCAGTTTATTTTTGAAAAATATTATCTATGAGAAAGAAATACAAATGTAATAAAGGCGTAATATTTATTATGTCTTTTTTTGGTATACTAGTATTGTCTTAAATAGAAGGAGTATCTACATAATATGAAGAAAAAAATCTTAGCGTCACTTTTACTAAGTACAGTGATGGTTTCTCAAGCAGCTGTTTTAACAACTGCGCATGCAGAGACTACTGATGAAAAAATTGCTGCTCAAGATAATAAAATTAGTAACTTAACAGCACAACAACAAGAAGCTCAAAAACAAGTAGATCAAATCCAAACACAAGTTTCAACAATTCAAACAGAACAGTCTAATCTGCAAACAGAAAATGAAAGATTACAGGCAGAATCTAAAAAGCTTGAAGGAGAGATTACTGAGCTTTCTAAGAATATTGTTGCTCGTAATGATTCGTTGGAAAAGCAAGCTCGTAGTGCTCAAACAAATGGGGCGGCGACTAGCTACATTAACACAATTGTAAACTCAAAATCAATTACTGAAGCTATTTCACGTGTTGCTGCAATGAGTGAGATTGTATCAGCTAACAATAAAATGTTAGAACAACAAAAGGCTGATAAAAAGTCAATTGCTGAAAAGCAAGTTGCTAATAATGAAGCTATCAACACAGTAATCGCTAATCAACAAACACTTGCTGACGATGCACAAGCATTGACAACTAAACAAGCAGAGTTGAAAGTTGCTGAGTTAAACCTTGCTGCTGAGAAAGCTACCGCTGAGGATGAAAAAGCAAGTTTACTTGAGCAAAAAGCAGAAGCAGAAGCAGCTGCCAAAGCAGCAGCAGAAGCAGAAGCAGCTTATAAAGCTAAACAAGCAAGTCAACAACAAACGGTTGTTGATTCTGGGAATACAACTTTCACTGCACAAGTTCAAGCAGTATCTAGTTCGTCTGAATCATCTTCAAGCAGTGCTTCAACAGAATCAACAAGCTATACTCCTGCGCCAGTGACACATCGTCCAACATATAGTACAAATGCTTCAAGTTATCCAACAGGAGAGTGTACATGGGGTGCTAAGACATTGGCTCCTTGGGCTGGAGATTACTGGGGGAATGGGGCACAGTGGGCTACAAGTGCAGCTGCAGCAGGATTCCGTACAGGATCTACACCTCAAGTTGGTGCTATTGCATGTTGGAATGATGGTGGATATGGACACGTAGCCGTGGTTACAGCTGTTTCATCATCAACAAGTATCCAAGTATCTGAATCAAACTATGGTGGAAATCGTACAATCGGAAATAAACGTGGTTGGTTCAATCCTACTACAACTTCAGAAGGTTTTGTAACATATATCTATCCAAACTAATGAATAAAACGAAGAGGCTCTATTTGAGTCTCTTTTATGATTTATCTAGTCAACTTACTTTAAAAATCTACTAAAATAGCTTGAAAATATTGAAAAAGTATGGTAGAATGAAACCTGTCGTGTGAACGATAATACTCATTCTTGATGAATTGTGAAACAGTTGCCCTTGGGTCGTTTTGCGAGTTGAAGTCAAGAAGAGGAAAAAAACAAAAAGGAGAAATACTCATGGCAGTAATTTCAATGAAACAACTTCTTGAGGCTGGTGTACACTTTGGTCACCAAACTCGTCGCTGGAACCCTAAGATGGCTAAGTACATCTTCACTGAGCGTAACGGAATCCACGTTATCGACTTGCAACAAACTGTAAAATACGCTGACCAAGCTTACGATTTCATGCGTGATGCAGCAGCTAACGATGCAGTTGTATTGTTCGTTGGTACTAAGAAACAAGCAGCTGATGCAGTTGCTGAAGAAGCAGTACGTTCAGGTCAATACTTCATCAACCACCGTTGGTTGGGTGGAACTCTTACAAACTGGGGAACAATCCAAAAACGTATCGCTCGTTTGAAAGAAATCAAACGTATGGAAGAAGATGGAACTTTTGAAGTTCTTCCTAAGAAAGAAGTTGCACTTCTTAATAAACAACGTGCACGTCTTGAAAAATTCTTGGGTGGTATCGAAGATATGCCTCGTATCCCAGATGTTATGTACGTAGTTGACCCACATAAAGAGCAAATCGCTGTTAAAGAAGCTAAGAAATTGGGAATCCCAGTTGTAGCGATGGTTGACACAAATACTGATCCAGATGATATCGATGTAATCATCCCAGCTAACGATGATGCTATCCGCGCTGTTAAATTGATTACAGCTAAATTGGCTGACGCTATCATCGAAGGACGTCAAGGTGAAGATGCAGCAGCAGTTGAAGCAGAATTTGCAGCTTCAGAAGCTCAAGCAGATTCAATTGAAGAAATCGTTGAAGTTGTAGAAGGCGACAACGCTTAATGTATACAAATAGTAATTACCTAGGAGGGCGGGGCTTAGCCCGGCTCTCCTATTTTAAAAAAATATAGGAGAATCAAAATGGCAGAAATTACAGCTAAACTTGTAAAAGAGTTGCGTGAAAAATCTGGTGCCGGTGTTATGGACGCTAAAAAAGCGCTTGTAGAAACAGACGGTGACATCGAAAAAGCGATTGAATTGCTTCGTGAAAAAGGTATGGCTAAGGCAGCTAAGAAGGCTGACCGTGTTGCTGCAGAAGGATTGACTGGTGTTTACGTTAACGGTAATGTTGCAGCAGTTATTGAAGTAAACGCTGAAACTGACTTCGTTGCGAAAAATGCTCAATTTGTTGAATTGGTAAATACTACAGCTAAAGTTATTGCTGAAGGAAAACCTGCTAATAATGAAGAAGCACTTGCTTTGACAATGCCTTCAGGTGAAACTCTTGAAGCTGCATATGTATCTGCAACAGCAACTATCGGAGAAAAAATTTCATTCCGTCGCTTTGCGTTGATTGAAAAAACAGATGCACAACACTTTGGAGCATACCAACATAACGGTGGACGTATCGGTGTTATTTCAGTTGTTGAAGGTGGAGACGAAGCACTTGCTAAACAATTGTCAATGCACATCGCAGCGATGAAACCAACAGTTCTTTCTTACAAAGAATTGGATGAGCAATTCGTTAAAGATGAGTTGGCACAATTGAACCACGTAATCGACCAAGACAATGAAAGTCGTGCAATGGTTAACAAACCAGCTCTTCCACACTTGAAGTATGGATCAAAAGCTCAATTGACTGATGAAGTGATTGCGCAAGCTGAAGCTGATATCAAAGCTGAATTGGCTGCAGAAGGTAAACCAGAAAAAATCTGGGACAAAATCATCCCAGGTAAAATGGATCGCTTCATGCTTGACAACACTAAAGTTGACCAAGCTTACACACTTCTTGCACAAGTATACATCATGGATGACAGCAAGACAGTTGAAGCATATCTTGAATCAGTTAACGCTTCAGTAGTTGAGTTCGCTCGCTTTGAAGTTGGTGAAGGTATCGAAAAAGCTGCAAATGACTTCGAAGCTGAAGTTGCAGCTACAATGGCAGCAGCCTTGAATAACTAATAATAAAAAGGAAGCCAAATTGCTTCCTTTTTTCTATGCAGTCGATCTTTATAGGGAGATGTTCCTGTTTTTAAGGTATAAATAAAAAGCCCTATAATAAGGGCTAAGTGTATTTAGGAGACTACACTTCAAATTCATAGAGTGCTGTAGAGAGATAACGTTCACCGTTATCTGGTGCTAGAGCAAGGACTTTCTTACCTGTACCTAATTTCTTGGCAACTTCAATTGCTCCGTAGATAGCTGCAGCTGAAGAAATCCCTACAAGGAATCCTTCTTTTCCACCAATCTCACGGCCAAGTGCGAGAGCATCGTCTGATGTTACACGAACGATACCATCATAAGCCTTTGTATCCAGTGTATCAGGAATAAATCCAGCTGAGATACCTTGAATTTTGTGAGGGCCAGGTTTTTCACCAGATAGAATAGCAGATTCGTCTGCCTCTACTGCAAAAACTTGAATGCTTGAATTTGCTGTTTTGAGTGCATGAGAAACACCAGAAATCGTTCCACCGGTACCCACTCCAGCAACAAAGGCATCTAGTCCATCTTTACCGAAAGCAGCTAGTATTTCAGCTCCTGTTGTTCTTTCGTGTACTTCTGGATTAGCTGGATTATCAAATTGAAGAGGAAGGAAACCATCACGTTCAGCAGCGATCTCTTGAGCTTTAGCAATAGCACCTTTCATTCCCTCACTACCAGGAGTTAGGACGAGTTCAGCACCATAAGCTTGGATAATCTTACGTCGTTCTACACTCATAGTTTCAGGCATAACGATGACAACTTTATATCCTTTAGCAGCACCTACCCATGAAAGTCCAATACCAGTGTTTCCACTTGTTGCTTCAACAATAGTAGAACCAGGTTTCAGAATCCCCTCTTGTTCAGCTTTTTCAATCATGCTAAGAGCAATACGGTCTTTTACAGACGAACCAGGGTTGAATGCTTCAAGCTTTACGTAAACGTCCGCAGCACCTTCTGGAACAATGTTGTTGAGTTTAACAATCGGTGTTTGTCCGATTAATTCAGTAATGTTGTTATAAATAGACATATGGATACCTCTTTGTATAAGATATTTCTAGTATAACGCTATCTATATCATTTGTAAAATATAGAAATCCTATCGAAGCGATAGGATTTTTTTATATCATAGGTCTAAGCCGTTAATTTTTAAGCGATTGTAGTAGGCTAATTCTAGTAAATATGTATAAAGTGGAACGATATCCGTTTTCTTAGGAAATTCAAATTTATGAGAACTAAAATGTTCATTATGTGCTTTTAGAAAGATATTTTCTAAATAAGTAATAGTAATTTCACTATCATCTATACCTGCTCCTGCAGTTTCCATTTCAACGTTAACAATATTCATCAAAAAAATTGATTTAATGGACATCTTACGACCAGTAGCGCCTTGTTTATCTGTAAAGATAATACGGATATTTGTAAATATAATTGAGTCACGAATCAGTTTATATTCACTTTGAATTTCTTCATTTTCTAGTAGATATTGTCCATATTCTTTGATAAGAGTTTCTTTGTTTTGCTCGCTAAAGTTACCAGCCAGTCCCTGAATGAATTTTCCAAATGCCATTTTTTCTCCTTTATTTACACTAAGTTTACAGGAACTTCAACTTCACGTAAACCTTGATCAGTTAAAGTAACTTTTCCATTAAAAAATTCCACAAGTGAAGCTTTAATATTATCTTTTTCTTCTTTATCAACATAAATCATCGTATCGACTTGATCTGTAAAGTTTGTCTCAAGTTCCATGAGATCATGTTCCTTAAGGAAGTTACTGTACTCTTGGTACTGAGCATAAGACATTTGAATAGCAATGCCAGCTTGTTCCTTTATTTCAATGATGCCAATTTTCTTGACAGCTAAGGCAACACTGCCGGCGTAAGCACGAATCAATCCTCCAGCGCCTAGCTTAATGCCTCCAAAGTAGCGTGTCACTACTACACAGACATTAGTAAGATTGTGATTTTCTAGTACCCCAAGCATGGGAACGCCAGCAGTACCACTGGGTTCACCATCATCACTTGTCCGTTTAATTTCACTACGTTCCCCAATGATAAAGGCTGAGCAGTTATGCGTAGCTTTGTAGTGTTCTTTTTTGATGGCAGTAATAAAGTCCCGAGCCTCTTCTTCGCTATAAACACGCTTGGCATGACAGATAAAGCGTGATTTTTTAATTTCTTCTTGGACTTGACCGTCCTCTTTAATTGTTCTAAATTCCATGATTTAATTGTACTAAAAAATTATCTAAAGCGCTAGGTTTTTACGAATAAAGAAGTATGAAAGTAAATCCAAATTATCTCGGTCGTTTGTTTACTGAGAATGAATTAACAGAAGAGGAACGTCAGTTGGCGGAGAAACTTCCAGCTATGAGAAAGGAGAAGGGGAAATTGTTCTGCCAACGTTGTAATAGTGCTATTCTAGAAGAATGGTATTTACCCATAGGTGCTTACTATTGTCGGGAGTGCTTAATTATGAAGCGAGTTAGGAGTGATCAATCTTTATACTATTTCCCACAGGAGGATTTTCCGAAGCAAGATGTTCTTAAATGGCGTGGTCAATTAACCCCTTTTCAAGAGAAGGTGTCAGAGGGACTGATTCAAGCGGTAGACAAGCAAGAACCAACGTTAGTTCATGCGGTTACAGGAGCTGGAAAGACAGAAATGATTTATCAAGTAGTGGCCAAAGTGATTGATGAAGGTGGTGCAGTATGTTTGGCCAGTCCTCGCATAGATGTTTGTTTGGAGCTATACAAGCGCCTGCAACAGGATTTTTCTTGCGAGATAGCCCTCCTACATGGAGAATCAGATCCGTATTTTCGAACACCATTAGTTGTTGCGACGACCCATCAGTTATTGAAGTTTTATCAAGCTTTTGATTTGCTGATAGTGGATGAAGTAGATGCTTTTCCTTATGTTGACAATCCAACGCTTTACTACGCTGTCAAGAATAGTGTAAAGGAGAATGGCTTGAGAATTTTTTTAACAGCGACTTCGACCGATGAGTTAGATAGGAAGGTTCGCATAGGAGAACTAAAACGATTGAGCTTGCCAAGACGATTTCATGGAAATCCGTTGATTATTCCTAAACCTGTCTGGTTATCGGATTTTAATCACTTTTTAGAGAAAAATCGGTTGTCACCAAAGTTAAAGTCCTATATTGAGAAGCAGAGAAAGACAGCTTATCCGTTACTTATTTTTGCTTCAGAAATTAAGAAAGGGGAGCAGATAAAAGAAATTTTACAGGAGCAATTTCCAAATGAGAAAATTGGCTTTGTATCTTCTGTAACAGAAGATAGATTAGAGCAGGTACAAGCTTTTCGAGATGGAGAACTGACAATACTTATCAGTACGACAATATTGGAGCGTGGAGTTACCTTCCCTTGTGTGGATGTTTTCGTAGTAGAGGCCAATCATCGCCTGTTTACCAAGTCTAGCTTGATTCAGATTGGTGGACGAGTTGGGCGAAGCATGGATAGACCGACAGGAGATTTGCTTTTCTTCCATGATGGGTTAAATGCTTCAATCAAGAAGGCAATTATGGAAATTCAGCAGATGAACAAGGAGGCTGGCTTATGAAGTGTTTGTTATGTGGGCAGACTATGAAGGCTGTTTTAACTTTTAGTAGTCTCTTACTTCTGAGGAATCGTGTCTCCTGTCTTTGTTTAGATTGTGATTCTACTTTTGAGAAAATTGGAGAAGAGTACTGTCCAAACTGTATGAAAACAGGGTTGTCAACAAAGTGTCAAGATTGTCAATTTTGGTGTCAAGAAGGAATTGAGGTCAGTCATAGAGGGATTTTTACTTACAATCAAGCTATGAAGGATTTTTTCAGTCGGTATAAGTTTGATGGAGACTTCCTTTTAAGAAAAGTTTTTGCTTCATTTTTAAGTGAGGAGTTGAAAAAGTACAAAGAGTATCAATTTGTCGTAATTCCCCTAAGTCCTGAAAGATTACTTGAGAGGGGATTTAACCAGGTTGAAGGTTTAGTTGAAGCAGCAGGGTTCTCTTTTCAAGACTTACTAGAGAAGAGAGAAGAGCGGGCCAGTTCTTCTAAAAATCGTTCAGAACGCTTGGGGACAGAACTTCCTTTCTTTATTAAAAGGGGAGTCACTATTCCTAAAAAAATCCTACTTATAGATGACATTTACACTACTGGAACAACTATAAATCGTGTGAAGAAACTGTTGGAAGAGGCTGGTACTGAAGATGTAAAAACATTTTCCCTTGTAAGATGAGGAAAAAATTTGCAAAACTAAAATGAAAGCGTTATAATGAAATCAGAAAAACAAAAATGTTTAGAAAGAAGGTACTCATATGATTAAATATAGTATCCGTGGTGAAAACCTAGAAGTAACAGAAGCAATTCGTGATTATGTAGTTTCTAAACTCGAAAAGATCGAAAAGTATTTTCAAGCTGAACAAGAGTTGGATGCTCGAGTTAACTTGAAGGTGTATCGTGAAAAAACGGCTAAAGTGGAGGTAACGATTCCGCTTGGCTCAATTACTCTTCGTGCAGAAGATGTGTCTCAAGATATGTATGGTTCAATTGACCTTGTAACCGATAAAATTGAACGTCAGATTCGTAAAAATAAAACAAAAATCGAGCGTAAAAATAAAAACAAGGTAGCAACTAGTCAATTATTTACAGATGCTTTGGTGGAAGATACAAATGTTGTCCAATCTAGAGTTGTTCGTTCAAAACAAATTGATTTAAAACCAATGGATTTGGAAGAAGCTATTCTACAGATGGATTTGTTGGGACATGATTTCTTTATCTATGTAGATGTTGAAGATCAGACAACCAATGTGATTTATCGTCGTGAGGATGGCGAGATTGGCTTGTTAGAAGTTAAAGAATCTTAATTTCAATATGTGTAAAGGAAGGTTTACTGAATTGTAAACCTCCTTTTTCTTATAATTGATAGAATTACTGATTATACTTTTAAAAAGTCGCTTTTTGGTGGTTATTATGGTATAATGGGTGCCAAGAGGTTTGGAATGAAAAAATTTTATGTAAGTCCTATTTTCCCCTTAATATTAGGAATAGTGGCGTTCGGAGTGCTATCTGTGCAACTTGTTTTTGTAACGAATACACTGGTAACGCTATTTCTTTTGCTACTTATTTTGGGTTCATATATTTTACTATTCATCCATCAGAGAGACTACTACTCAAAGAGTGAAGTAGAACAAATCCAGTATGTAAACCACCAAGCTGAAGATAGTTTGACAACCTTGTTAGAACAGATGCCTGTCGGAGTTATTAAACTAGACTTATCGTCAGGTGAAGTTGAATGGTTCAATCCTTACGCTGAATTGATTTTGACTAATGAAGAGGGAGAGGTTGATATAGCCTTAATTCAGACTATTATCAAGGCTTCTGTGGGGAATCCAGGTTCTTATGCCACCTTGGGTGAGACCCGCTATTCGGTTCATATGGACAAGGCATCTGGAGTTCTTTACTTTTTTGATGTGTCTGGAGAATACGAAGCGACTGTCGAGTTAGTAACGAGTCGGCCTGTGATTGGTGTCGTTTCTGTTGACAACTACGATGACTTAGAAGATGAAACATCGGAGTCTGATATCAGTCATATCAATAGTTTTGTAGCAAATTTTGTTTCAGAATTTGCTGGGAAGCATGCCATGTTCTCCCGTCGAGTGAGTATGGACCGTTTTTATTTATTTACGGACTACACGGTGCTTGAGGGATTGATGAATGATAAATTTTCTGTTATCGATGCTTTCAGAGAAGAGTCGAAACAGAGACAGTTGCCTTTGACCTTAAGTATGGGATTTTCTTATAGTGATGGAAATCATGATGAGATAGGGAAAGTTGCTTTGCTCAACTTGAACTTGGCTGAAGTACGTGGTGGCGACCAAGTGGTTGTCAAGGAAAACGATGAAACGAAAAATCCAGTTTATTTTGGTGGTGGATCTGCTGCCTCAATCAAACGTACACGGACTCGTACGCGTGCTATGATGACGGCTATTTCAGATAAGATTCGTAGTGTGGATCAGGTTTTTGTAGTTGGTCACAAAAATCTAGATATGGATGCTTTGGGTTCTGCTGTAGGTATGCAGTTGTTTGCCAGCAATGTGACTCAAAATAGCTATGCTATTTATGACGAAGAACAAATGTCGCCGGATATTGAACGAGCTGTTTCATTCTTAGAAAAAGAAGGAGTTACAAAGTTGTTGTCTGTTAAGGACGCAATGGGGATGGTGACCAATCGTTCTTTGTTGATTCTTGTTGACCATTCAAAGACAGCTTTAACTTTATCAAAAGAATTTTATGATTTGTTTACTCAAACCATCGTCATCGACCACCACAGAAGGGATCAGGATTTCCCGGATAATGCAGTTATCACTTATATCGAAAGTGGTGCAAGCAGTGCCAGTGAGTTGGTAACGGAATTGATTCAGTTCCAAAATTCTAAGAAAAATCGTTTGAGTCGTATGCAAGCAAGTGTCTTGATGGCTGGTATGATGTTGGATACTAAAAATTTCACATCACGAGTGACTAGTCGGACATTTGATGTTGCTAGCTATCTCAGAACGCGCGGAAGTGATAGTATTGCTATTCAGGAAATGGCTGCAACAGATTTTGAAGAATATCGTGAGGTCCATGAACTTATTTTACAGGGGCGTAAATTAGGTTCAGATGTACTAATAGCAGAAGCTAAGGACTCGAAATGCTATGACACAGTTGTTATTAGTAAGGCAGCAGATGCCCTATTAGCTATGTCAGGTATTGAAGCGAGTTTTGTTCTTGCGAAAAATACACAAGGCTTTATATCCATCTCAGCTCGGAGTCGTAGTAAGCTGAATGTACAACGGATTATGGAAGAGTTAGGCGGTGGAGGCCATTTCAATTTGGCAGCAGCTCAAATTAAAGATTTAACCTTGTCAGAAGCAGGTGAAAAACTGACAGAAATTGTATTAAATGAAATAAAGGAAAAGGAGAAAGAAGAATGAAAGTAATCTTTTTAGCAGATGTTAAAGGAAAAGGAAAAAAAGGCGAAATTAAGGAAGTACCAACAGGGTATGCGCAAAACTTTCTTATCAAAAAGAATCTAGCCAAAGAAGCAACTGCTCAAGCGGTAGGTGAGCTTCGTGGTAAACAAAAATCTGAAGAAAAAGCTCATGCTGAGATGATTGCAGAAGCGAAAGCAATTAAAGCCCAACTAGAAGCAGAGGAAACTATTGTAGAATTTGTTGAAAAAGTTGGTCCAGATGGTCGTACCTTTGGTTCCATTACCAATAAGAAAATTGCAGAAGAATTGCAAAAGCAATTTGGAATTAAGATTGATAAACGTTATATCCAAGTACAAGCTCCGATTCGAGCAGTTGGTTTGATTGATGTACCAGTGAAAATCTATCAAGATATTACAAGTGTAATCAATCTTCGTGTGAAAGAAGGGTAAATTTACACTTTCTTGACAAGATTGTAAAAGGAAGGGAAGTCTGATGGCAGAAGTAGAAGAGTTACGAGTACAACCTCAAGATATCTTAGCTGAGCAATCCGTTTTAGGGGCTATCTTTATTGACGAGAGTAAGCTTGTTTTTGTGCGAGAATATATTGAGTCTCGGGACTTTTTTAAGTATGCCCATCGTTTGATTTTCCAAGCTATGGTCGATTTATCCGATCGTGGCGATGCTATAGATGCAACAACGGTTCGCACCATTCTTGATAATCAAGGTGATTTACAGAATATTGGTGGCCTTTCTTACTTGGTTGAGATTGTCAATTCTGTGCCAACTTCTGCTAATGCGGAGTATTATGCTAAGATTGTTGCAGAGAAGGCCATGCTACGTCGATTAATCTCCAAGTTGACAGAGTCTGTCAATCAAGCTTACGAGGCTTCGCAACCAGCTGATGAAATCATTGCTCAGGCAGAAAAAGGCCTGATTGATGTCAGCGAAAATGCTAATCGAAGTGGATTTAAGAACATTCGAGATGTGTTGAATATCAACTTTGGAAATCTGGAAGCTCGCTCGCAACAAACGACCGATATTACAGGTATTGCGACAGGTTATCGTGATTTGGATCATATGACGACTGGTCTTCATGAGGAGGAGTTAATTATCTTAGCAGCTCGTCCGGCGGTTGGTAAGACAGCCTTTGCCTTGAATATTGCTCAGAATATTGGGACTAAGTTGGACAAAACAGTTGCTATTTTTTCACTCGAAATGGGTGCGGAAAGTCTAGTGGACCGTATGTTGGCGGCAGAAGGTTTGGTGGAATCGCATTCTATCCGTACGGGTCAATTGACCGATGAGGAATGGCAAAAGTATACCATTGCTCAAGGCAATTTGGCTAATGCAAGTATCTACATTGATGATACGCCAGGAATTCGGATTACAGAGATTCGTTCTCGTTCACGTAAATTAGCTCAAGAAACTGGAAATCTTGGTTTGATTTTGATAGACTATTTGCAGCTTATCACGGGAACTGGTCGAGAAAATCGTCAACAAGAGGTTTCAGAAATTTCACGTCAGTTGAAAATCCTAGCCAAGGAACTGAAAGTTCCAGTAATCGCTCTAAGTCAGCTTTCTCGTGGTGTAGAACAACGTCAGGATAAGAGACCGGTCTTGTCTGATATTCGTGAATCTGGGTCTATTGAGCAGGACGCTGATATCGTAGCCTTTCTTTATCGCGACGATTACTATGAGCGTGGTGGTGAAGAAGAGGAAGGCATACCAAATAATAAGGTAGAAGTTATTATCGAGAAAAACCGTAGTGGAGCTCGTGGAACGGTGGAATTAATTTTCCAAAAAGAATACAATAAATTTTCAAGTATCTCAAAGAGGGAGGCATAAGATGTCAGATGCATTTACAGATGTAGCCAAGATGAAAAAAATCAAAGAAGAAATCAAGGCACATGAGGGACAAGTCGTAGAAATGACTTTGGAGAATGGTCGTAAACGCCAAAAAAATAGATTGGGTAAGCTAATTGAGGTTTATCCATCCCTATTTATCGTTGAATTTGGGAACGTTGAAGGAGATAAACAAGCTAATGTTTACGTTGAATCCTTCACTTACTCAGATATCCTTACAGAAAAGAATTTGATTCATTATCTTGACTAAAGTGAGAAATTTTCTCACTTTTTCTTTTTTCTCCGAATAGTTTAAGTGAAGGTAATCTTCGATTTATATTATTTTTCAAGGAGGAAGAATGAAAATTTCACCATTTAAAGTAACAGAGACAGGATTTTCTTTTAGAAAATCAGCTAAAAAAGTTGTTCCCTTTTTAGTAGTAGGATTGATGCTAGCAGCGGGTGATAGTGCATATGCCTATTCCAGAGGAAATGGATCGATTGCGCGTGGGGATGATTATCCTGCTTATTATAAAAATGGCAGTCAGGAAATTGACAAGTGGCGCATGTATTCTCGTCAGTGTACTTCTTTTGCAGCCTTTCGTTTAAGTGGTGTAAATGGTTTTGAGATTCCAGCAGCTTATGGGAATGCGAATGAATGGGGTCATCGTGCTCGTCGTGAAGGGTATCGTGTAGATAATACACCAGCTATTGGCTCCATTGCTTGGTCTATTGCAGGGACTTATGGTCATGTTGCTTGGGTGTCAAATGTAATGGGAGATCAGATTGAGATTGAAGAATACAACTATGGGATAAGGGAATCTTATAATAAGCGCGTCGTGAAGGCCAATACCATGACTGGCTTTATTCATTTTAAAGATTTAGCTGGAGGCAGTGCAGGGAATAGTCAAACTTCAGTTTCCACAGGAGGAACACATTCTTTCAAGGCTAAGGCTGCTATCAAAAATCAGCCTCTAGCGAGCGCTACGACGATTGATTACTATTATGCTGGCGATAATGTTCATTATGATCAAGTTCTTGAAAAAGATGGGTACAAGTGGTTAAGTTATACGGCTTATAATGGAAGCCGTCGTTATGTACAATTGGAGGCTGTGAATACAAATCCTCTTGATTCTCACGTTCTAAATGATTCTCGTATCTCTTCCACAGGAGGAACACATTTTTTTAAGGCTAAATCTGCTATCAAGACTCAGCCCCTAGCTAGCGCAACTACAATTGATTATTATTACTCTGGAGAGAATGTTCATTATGATCAGACTCTCGAAAAAGATGGATACAAATGGTTGAGTTATACTGCTTATAACGGAAGTCGTCGCTATGTTCAGTTGGAAGAAATTTCGCACTCAGATGTTCACCAACCAGGAAATACCTCTAACAACAATACGGATAGTAGTTTGGCTATAAATTGGAAGAAAGTGAATGGTAGTTGGTATCATTTTAAATCCAATGGTTCTAAATCAACGGGATGGCTAAAAGATGGTTCTAACTGGTATTATTTGAAATCGTCAGGCGAAATGCAGACAGGCTGGTTACAGGAGAAAGGATTTTGGTATTATCTAGATGACTCAGGGGCAATGAAAACGGGCTGGTATCAAGTCTCTGGTAAGTGGTATTATTCTTACTCTTCAGGTGAGCTAGCTGTTAATACTATAGTGGACGGTTATACTGTAAATCATAACGGTGAATGGGTTTAATTTTAAGTAATTGAATCTGAACAGGAGAGAAATCTCCTGTTTTTTTTGTTTAAACTAGATTTTTTATGAAGAGTTAAGATATCTGAATTGGATTCGAAACTATAATTTACTATAGAAAATGAAAGTGATGAAAAGAAAGAAAAAAGAAAGCTAGTAAAACATGCGTTACTTTCTTGAAGTTTTTTATAGCCTTGAAATACAACATATTAATAATAAAGTATATATAATATAACATATCTCTTGATTTCACTCAAAAAAAGGTTTATAATGTACATAAATATGATTCTCAAAAAGAGGTACACAAGATGAACAAAAAGAAAATGATTTTAACCAGTTTGGCTAGTGTGGCTGTTTTAGGTGCTACATTTGTTGCATCTCAACCGTCAGTTGTGAAAGCTGATGACAAACCTACAGCTGCTCAACCTACTGGAGAAACTAAGCCTACACCTGCGGCTGAAACACCAAAAACTGAGGTTGAAAAAGCCAAGGAAGCTGAAAAAGAAGCTAACGCTAAAGTTGATGAAGCTCAATCTAAAGTAGATAGAACAACTACTACAGCAACTGATGCAGCTACTAAACTTGAAACAGAGAAAAAAGAATCTGCTGAGGCTGATGCTGCAAAAACTAAAGCTGAAGAAGCTAAGAAAACAGCTGACGATGAATTAGCTAAAGCAAAAGAAGAAGCTGCTAAAGCTGACTCTAAAGCAAAAGAAGAAGCCGCAAAAGAAGAAGCTGCGGCAAAAGAAGAAGCCGAAGCTAAAGAAGCTTTAACTGAAGCTTTGAAACAAATTCCTGATAACGAATTGCTTGACAAAAAAGCAAAAGAAGAATTATTAAAGGCTGTTGAGTCTGGTGAATTAAATGCTTCTGATATTCTTGCTGAGTTAGCAGATGATGCTGAAAAAGCACAAGATACTAATCCAACAATTAAAACAGAAACTCCTGTATCTAAGGACAAGCTTCCTGAAGAGGTGCAAGCGGGAATTGAAGAAGGTGAAGCAGCGGATGCTGCTCGTCCTGAATCAGAAAAATTGCAAGATAAAGCTGATGATTTAACTGAAACAATTGAAAACTTAACGGATGATGCTGAGAAATTAAAAGCCGATGCTGAAAAGAAAGCTGAAACACTCAAAAAACAGGAAGATACTTTAAAAGAAGCAAAAGAAGCTCTTAAATCTGCTAAAGATAATGGCTTTGCTGAAGATATCACAGCACCGTTAGAAAAAGCTGTAAATGCGATTGAAAAAGAACGCGATACTGCCAAATCTGAATTTGACGAAGCTGATGAAAAAGTTCAAGATGCTACAGCTGAAATTCAAGATTTAACTGAAAAACGTGATAATCTTCTTGAAGAAGTAAAAAAAGCAGAAGCAAAAGAAGCTGCAGAACCAGCTAAACCAGCTGAAGAAACTCCAGAGGAAGAAGCTGAACCAACCGAAGCTGAAAAAGCTGCTAAAGCTAAAGCAGAGGCTGATGCTAAAGTTGCTGAATTAGAGAAGAAAGTTGCTGAAGAAGCTAAAAAAGTAGAAGAAGCTACAGCTAAAGCTAAAAAAGAAGCTGTTGATGTAACTGCTGCTGAGACTGCAAAAGCAGAAGCAGACAAAGCTAAAGCTGATGCAGAAGCTGAATTAGCTAAGGCTAAAGAAGAAGCAGCTAAAGCAAAATCTAAAGTTGAAGAAGAAGTTAAAAAAGAAGAAGACGCTAAAAAAGAAGAAGCAGATAACTTAGAAGCTTTGAAAGGTGCTTTAGAGCAACTTGAAAAAAAAGCTGAAGATAAAGTCAACAAGGATGCTAGCATCAAGCCAGAAGATAAAGCGAAAGCTATCGAAGAAGCAAAAGCTGAAATCGGTAAAGAAGCTTTATTAAAAGCGATTGAAGATGGAGTTCTTACAGCTACTCAAGCTATAGATGAATTCCTCAACGATGCCAACACAAAAGATAAAGCTCCTGAAGCTTATAAAACTAAAGAATTAACTGCTGACGAAACTAAAAAAATTGAAGAAGTAGCTAAAAAAGAAGCTTCTAAACCAATTGTCAAAAAACTTACAGACATTGCTGATGATTTAGCTGAAAAAATTGAAAAATTAACTAAAGAAGCTGAGGAAGATAAGGCTGACGCTGCTGAAAAAGCTAAGGTAGTAGAAGAGAAAAATGCTACATTAGAGAAACAAAAAGAAACTTTAGAAAAAGCTAAAACTGCTCTTGAAACTGCTAAGAAATACAATGCGGATCAAGCTATCCAAGATGGATTGCAAGATGCTGTAACTAAACTAGAAGTTTCAGTTGCTTCTGCTAAAGCAGCAGCTGATGAAGCTAAGGCCAATTTCGACGAAGTGAACGAAGCAGTTCAAGAGGATGACGATGCAATTGCCAAACTAACTGAGAATTACAACGCAACTTTAGGTTACATCGAAAACTTAAAAGAAGTTCCTAAGGGTGAAGAATCGAAAGACTTTAGTGGTGGTGTAAGTCCTAGTGATGCACCTTCTGATGATGCTAAACAACCTGACCAAGTTCCAAGTGCTCCTAACGCTCCTGAATTCAACGGTGGTGTGAATCCTAGTGACTCTCCTGCTGGGGATAATGGCTCTGATTTCAATGGTGGGGTAAATGATGCAACACCTCCTACTGTAGCTGATGCTCCTGAATATAGTGGAGGAGTTAATGCGGCTGATGCTCCTGTAGCTGAGGTAGCCCCTGAATTCACTGGAACTCTTGCAACCAATACACCTGTGAATGAAAATGGAGAAGCATTATTGCCTCCTGTAGCTGCGGTAGCTCAAGAATTCACTGGAACTCTTGCAACTAATACACCTGTGAATGAAAACGGAGAAGCATTATTGCCTCCTGTAGCTGCGGTAGCTCAAGAATTCACTGGAACTCTTGCAACCAATACACCTGTGAATGAAAACGGAGAAGCATTATTATCTCCTGTAGCTGAGGTAGCTCCAGAATTCAACAGTGGAGTTAATAGTTTAGAAGCAGCTGTTAATGAAGTTCCAGAATATAAAGGTGGTGCTAATTTTGTCTTAGCAGCTGTTAATGAAGTTCCAGAATATACAGGGCCTTTATCTACAAATGGTGAAGATGCTACAGTGAATAATGTTCCTGCATACGGAGAAACCGGCGCCCCAGCAATTACTGAAGTCCCAGCGTATGCAGAAACAGGTGCCCCAGCAATTACTGAAGTCCCAGCGTATGCAGAGACAGGCGCCCCAGCAATTAACGAAGTTCCAGCGTATGCAGAAGCAGGCACCCCAGCAATTACTGAAGTCCCAGCGTATGCAGAGACAGGCGCCCCAGCAATTAACGAAGTTCCAGCGTATGCAGAGACAGGCGCCCCAGCAATTAACGAAGTCCCAGAATATACTCTTACAACAGCAGGTACTAACAAGGATAATACTTATCAAGCACCAGCAGCAAAAGTAGAAGATAAAAAAGAACTTCCAAATACTGGTGGTAAAGATAATGTTGCAGTTGCATCATTAGGATTTCTTGGATTGTTCCTTGGTGCTATTCCATTTGTGAAACGTAAGAACTAATTTATTTTAGTAGCTTGAAAGAGAGGGAATAACTTCCTTCTCTTTTTACTATTATCTTAGTTTCTCTCAGGGAACTCTTCCCAATGGTATTTTTTGGTGCTTTCCTTTATAATGGGTGTATGGATAAGAAAAAATTATTATTGATTGATGGGTCTTCTGTTGCTTTTCGGGCGTTCTTTGCGCTCTATCAGCAGTTGGACCGTTTTAAGAACGCGGCTGGCTTGCATACCAATGCGATTTATGGCTTTCAGTTGATGTTGAGCCATTTGTTGGAGCGGGTTGAGCCCAGTCATATTTTGGTGGCTTTTGATGCGGGAAAGACAACCTTCCGGACAGAGATGTATGCGGACTATAAAGGTGGTCGGGCTAAGACTCCTGATGAGTTTCGTGAGCAATTTCCCTTTATTCGTGAGTTGCTGGATCATATGGGGATTCGTCACTATGAGTTGGCTCAGTATGAGGCGGATGACATCATTGGGACGCTGGATAAACTAGCAGAGCAGGATGGTTTTGATATTACCATTGTCAGTGGGGACAAGGATTTGATTCAGCTGACGGATGAGAATACGGTGGTTGAGATTTCCAAGAAAGGTGTGGCTGAGTTTGAGGCTTTTACGCCAGAATATCTTATGGAAAAGATGGGCATTACACCGACTCAGTTTATCGATCTCAAGGCGCTTATGGGTGATAAGTCAGATAATATCCCTGGGGTGACCAAAATTGGTGAAAAGACGGGTATCAAGCTCTTGCTGGAGCATGGTTCGCTTGAGGGAATTTATGAGAATATCGATGGGATGAAGGCTTCTAAGATGAAGGAAAATCTCATCAATGATAAGGAACAGGCTTTTTTGTCAAAAACACTGGCGACTATTGATACCAAGGCACCGATTGAGATTGGTTTGAAGGATTTGGTCTATAGTGGTCCAGATGTGGAAAATCTTGGAAAATTCTACGAGGAAATGGGCTTCAAACAGCTCAAGCAGACTTTAAATGTGTCGTCAACTGATGTGGCTGAAAGTTTGAACTTTACTATCATTGACCAAATCAGACAAGATATGCTGAGTGAAGAATCTATCTTCCACTTTGAACTCTTTGGTGAGAATTACCATACGGATGATTTGGTTGGTTTTGCCTGGTCTTGTGGAGATAAGCTCTATGCCACAGATAAGCTTGAGCTGTTGCAAGAGCCGATTTTCAAGGATTTTCTAGAAAAAACACCTCTGAGAGTGTATGACTTTAAGAAGGCTAAAGTTCTCTTGAATCGTTTGGGTGTGGATTTGCAGGCGCCTGCTTTTGATAGCCGATTGGCTAAATACCTCCTTTCGACTGTGGAGGACAATGAAATTGCGACCATCGCTAGTCTTTATGGTCAGACTTATTTGGTTGATGATGAGACTTTCTATGGTAAGGGTGTCAAGAAGGCCATTCCTGAACGTGAGAAATTCTTGGAGCATTTAGCTCGTAAGCTTGCAGTTTTGGTTGAGACTGAGCCTGTTTTGCTTGAAAAACTTAGCGAAAATGGGCAATTAGAGCTTCTTTATGATATGGAGCAACCTTTGGCTTTTGTCCTTGCCAAGATGGAAATTGCTGGGATTACGGTCAAGAAAGAGACCTTGCTTGAGATGCAGGCTGAAAATGAGCTTGTCATTGAAAAACTAACACAAGAGATTTACGAACTAGCTGGTGAGGAATTTAATATCAATTCTCCTAAGCAGTTGGGTGTCCTTCTCTTTGAAAAATTGGGGCTACCTCTAGAATACACTAAGAAAACTAAGACTGGATACTCGACAGCGGTGGATGTCTTGGAGCGCCTGGCTCCTATTGCTCCGATTGTTAAGAAAATTCTCGACTACCGTCAGATTGCCAAGATTCAATCTACCTATGTGATTGGCTTGCAGGACTGGATTTTGGATGATGGCAAGATTCATACTCGTTATGTGCAGGATTTGACCCAGACTGGGCGTTTGTCTAGTGTGGATCCAAACTTGCAAAATATTCCTGTGCGATTGGAACAAGGGCGCTTGATTCGGAAGGCTTTTGTGCCTGAGTGGGAGAATAGTGTATTGCTTAGTTCGGACTACTCACAGATTGAATTGCGCGTTTTGGCGCATATTTCTAAGGATGAGCACTTGATTAAGGCTTTCCAAGAGGGGGCAGATATCCATACTTCGACAGCCATGCGGGTCTTTGGCATTGAACGTCCTGAGGATGTGTCTGCAAACGACCGTCGCAATGCCAAGGCTGTCAACTTTGGAGTGGTTTACGGGATTTCAGACTTTGGTTTGTCTAATAATCTGGGCATCAGCCGTAAAGAGGCCAAAGCCTACATCGACACCTACTTTGAACGCTTCCCAGGTATTAAAAATTATATGGATGAGGTGGTGCGTGAGGCGCGTGATAAGGGCTATGTAGAGACACTTTTCAAGCGTCGTCGTGAGTTGCCAGATATCAATTCTCGCAACTTCAATATTCGTGGTTTTGCAGAGCGAACGGCCATCAACTCACCTATTCAGGGTTCGGCGGCAGATATTCTCAAGATTGCCATGATTCAGCTAGATAAAGCCTTGGTTGCAGGTGGTTATCAGACTAAGATGCTGTTACAAGTTCACGATGAAATTGTCCTTGAAGTTCCTAAATCTGAACTAGCAGAAATGAAAAAATTGGTCAAACAAACCATGGAAGAAGCCATTCAACTCAGTGTTCCCCTGATTGCGGATGAGAATGAGGGAGCAACCTGGTACGAGGCTAAATAAAAAAGTTATGTAGAGTTTGAAGCACTTGTTTTCAAACTCTTTTTCATGTTTTTCTGTAAGCAGTTTCCTTGACATTTTTTTTGTTTTGCGCTATCATATGTCCATATAATATATGGGAGTCTGTGTACAGTCTGAGAGGAAGCGTTAAGCTTCGACCGCACCTGATCTGGGTAATGCCAGCGTAGGGAACGATACTTAGTCTATTCTGCACCTTTTCCATATATGGTAAAGGTTTTTCTTTTTATAAAGAGGAAAACGAGAAGTGGAGGTTGTTATGAAAGCAAGCATTGCCTTGCAAGTTTTACCCCTATCACAGGGAATTGATCGAATTGCTGTTATTGATCAGGTCATTGCTTATCTGCAAGCTCAAGAAGTGACTATGGTGGTGACACCATTTGAAACAGTCTTGGAAGGGGAGTTTGATGAGCTTATGCGTATTCTCAAAGAAGCGCTGGAAGTGGCAGGGCAGGAGGCAGACAATGTCTTTGCCAATGTTAAAATAAATGTAGGAGAGATTTTAAGTATTGATGAGAAACTTGAAAAGTATACTGAGACGACACATTAGTCTATTGGGTTTTTTGGGAGTCTTGTCAATCTGGCAGCTAGCAGGGTTGCTTAAACTTCTTCCTAAGTTTATCCTGCCGACCCCTCTTGAAATTCTCCAGGCCTTTGTTCGTGACAGAGAATTTCTCTGGCACCATAGCTGGGCGACCTTGAGAGTGGCTTTGCTAGGTCTAATTTTGGGAGTCTTGATTGCCTGTCTCATGGCTGTGCTCATGGATAGTTTGACTTGGCTCAATGACTTGATTTACCCTATGATGGTGGTTGTTCAGACTATCCCGACCATTGCCATAGCTCCTATTCTGGTCTTGTGGCTCGGTTATGGGATTTTACCCAAGATTGTCTTGATTATCTTGACGACTACCTTTCCTATCATCGTTAGCATTTTGGACGGTTTTAGGCATTGTGACAAGGATATGCTGACCTTGTTTAGTCTGATGCGGGCCAAACCTTGGCAAATCCTTTGGCATTTTAAAATCCCAGTCAGCCTGCCTTACTTTTATGCAGGTCTGAGGGTCAGTGTCTCCTACGCTTTTATCACAACAGTAGTATCTGAGTGGTTGGGAGGCTTTGAAGGACTAGGTGTCTACATGATTCAGTCCAAGAAACTGTTTCAGTATGATACCATGTTTGCTATTATTATTCTGGTATCGATTATCAGCCTTCTTGGTATGAAATTGGTCGATGTCAGCGAGAAATATGTTATTAAATGGAAACGTTCGTAGAATTAGAATGTTTCGGAAAAAGAAAAGAGGAAATCAAAATGAAAAAAACATGGAAAGTGTTTTTAACTGTTTTAACAGCTCTTGTAGCTGTTGTGCTTGTGGCCTGTGGTCAAGGAACTGCTTCTAAGGATAATAAGGAAGCAGAACTTAAGAAAATCGACTTTATCCTAGACTGGACACCAAATACTAACCACACAGGGCTTTATGTTGCCAAGGAAAAAGGCTATTTCAAAGAAGCTGGAGTGGATGTTGATTTGAAATTGCCACCAGAAGAAAGTTCTTCTGACTTGGTTATTAACGGTAAGGCACCATTTGCAGTCTATTTCCAAGACTACATGGCTAAAAAATTGGAAAAAGGAGCAGGAATTACTGCCGTTGCAGCTATCGTAGAACACAATACATCAGGAATCATTTCTCGTAAATCTGACAATGTAGCTAGTCCAAAAGACTTGGTTGGTAAGAAATACGGAACTTGGAATGACCCAACTGAACTTGCTATGTTGAAAACCTTGGTAGAATCTCAAGGTGGAGACTTTGAGAAGGTTGAAAAAGTACCAAATAACGACTCAAACTCAATCACACCGATTGCCAATGGGGTCTTTGATACTGCTTGGATCTACTACGGTTGGGATGGTATCCTTGCTAAATCTCAAGGTGTAGATGCTAATTTCATGTACTTGAAAGACTACGTTAAAGAATTTGACTACTACTCACCAGTTATCATCGCAAACAACGACTATTTGAAAGACAACAAAGAAGAAGCTCGCAAAGTCATCCAAGCTATCAAAAAAGGCTACCAATATGCTATGGAGCATCCAGAAGAAGCAGCTGATATCCTCATCAAGAATGCACCTGAACTTCAGGAAAAACGTGACTTTGTCATCGAATCTCAAAAATACTTGTCAAAAGAATATGCAAGCGACAAGGAAAAATGGGGTCAATTTGATGCAGCTCGCTGGAATGCCTTCTACAAATGGGACAAAGAAAATGGTATCCTCAAAGAAGATTTGACAGACAAAGGCTTCACCAACGAATTTGTGAAATAATGACAGAAATTAGACTAGAACACGTCAGTTATGCCTATGGTCAAGATAGGATTTTAGAGGACATTAACCTGCAGGTGACTTCAGGTGAAGTGGTTTCCATTCTGGGCCCAAGTGGTGTAGGGAAGACCACCCTCTTTAATCTAATCGCTGGGATTTTAGAAGTTCAGTCAGGGAGAATTGTCCTTGATGGTGAAGAAAATCCCAAGGGGCGGGTGAGTTATATGTTGCAAAAGGATTTGCTCTTGGAGCACAAGACGGTGCTTGGTAATATCATTCTGCCCCTCTTGATTCAAAAAGTGGATAAGGCGGAAGCTATTGCTCGCGCAGATGAAATTCTTGCGACCTTCCAGTTGACAGCTGTAAGAGATAAATACCCTCATGAACTCAGTGGCGGGATGCGCCAGCGTGTAGCCTTGCTTCGAACTTACCTTTTCGGGCACAAGCTCTTTCTCTTAGACGAGGCCTTTAGCGCCTTGGATGAGATGACCAAGATGGAACTACACGCTTGGTACCTTGAGATTCACAAGCAGTTGCACCTGACAACCTTGATTATTACTCATAGTATCGAGGAGGCTCTTAATCTCAGTGACCGCATCTATATCTTGAAAAATCGCCCTGGGCAGATTGTTTCAGAAATTAAACTAGATTGGTCTGAAGATGAGGACAAGGAAGTCCAAAAGATTGCCTATAAACGTCAAATCTTGGCAGAATTAGGCTTAGATAAGTAGAAAAATAGGGAGTTGGTGAAGATTATCCTTTACCAGCGCCCTTTTTCTTTTAAAAATGAGAAAATTTCGGTATAATAGTCAAAGATAGTCAAGGTTTAAAGAGAGAGGTGGGTTTGTAATGAGATTTAAAAATACATCGGATCATATTGAGGCCTACATCAAGGCGATTTTAGATCAATCTGGTATTGTGGAGTTACAACGGAGTCAGTTGGCAGATACTTTTCAGGTTGTTCCTAGTCAGATTAACTATGTGATCAAGACACGCTTTACTGAAAGTAGAGGCTACTTGGTTGAAAGTAAGCGTGGTGGCGGAGGCTACATTCGTATAGGACGGATTGAGTTTTCTAGTCATCATGAAATGCTCAGGGAGCTGATTTATTCGATTGGTGAGCGAGTTAGTCAAGAAATTTATGAGGATATTCTGCAGCTTTTGGTTGAGCAGGAATTGATGACCAAGCAGGAGATGAATTTGCTAGTATCAGTAGCTTTGGATCGCGTTCTAGGAGAAGAAGCTCCAGTTGTTCGTGCAAACATGCTACGACAGGTCATACAAGAGGTAGATAGAAAAGGGAAGTAAGATGAACTATTCAAAAGCATTGAATGAATGTATCGAAAGTGCCTACATGGTTGCTGGCCATTTTGGAGCTCGTTACCTAGAGTCTTGGCACTTGTTGATTGCCATGTCCAATCACAGTTATAGTGTGGCAGGGGCGACTTTAAATGATTATCCATATGAGATGGACCGTTTAGAAGAGGTGGCTTTGGAACTGACTGAAACGGACTATAGCCAGGATGAAACCTTTACGGAATTGCCGTTCTCCCATCGTTTGCAGGTTCTTTTTGATGAAGCAGAGTATGTAGCGTCAGTGGTCCATGCTAAGGTGCTAGGGACAGAGCACCTCCTTTATGCGATTTTGCATGATGGCAATGCCTTGGCGACTCGTATCTTGGAGAGGGCTGGTTTTTCTTATGAAGACAAGAAAGATCAGGTCAAGATTGCTGCCCTTCGTCGAAATTTAGAAGAACGTGCAGGTTGGACTCGTGAAGACCTCAAGGCTTTACGTCAACGTCATCGTACAGTAGCTGATAAGCAAAATTCTATGGCTAATATGATGGGCATGCCCCAGACTCCTAGTGGTGGTCTCGAGGATTATACGCATGATTTGACAGAGCAATCGCGTTCTGGCAAGTTAGAACCAGTCATCGGTCGGGATAAGGAAATCTCGCGTATGATTCAAATCTTGAGCCGTAAGACCAAGAACAATCCTGTCTTGGTTGGGGATGCTGGTGTCGGGAAAACAGCTCTGGCGCTTGGTCTTGCCCAGCGTATTGCTAGTGGTGATGTGCCTGCGGAAATGGCCAAGATGCGCGTGTTAGAGCTTGATTTGATGAATGTCGTTGCAGGGACACGCTTCCGTGGTGACTTTGAAGAGCGCATGAACAATATCATCAAGGATATTGAAGAAGATGGCCAAGTCATCCTCTTTATCGATGAACTCCACACTATCATGGGTTCTGGGAGTGGAATTGACTCAACTCTGGATGCGGCCAATATCTTGAAACCAGCCTTGGCGCGTGGAACTTTGAGAACGGTTGGTGCGACTACTCAGGAAGAATATCAAAAACACATCGAAAAAGATGCGGCCCTTTCTCGTCGTTTCGCCAAAGTGACGATTGAAGAGCCAAGTGTGGCCGACAGTATGGCCATTTTGCAAGGTTTGAAGGTGACTTATGAGAAACATCACCGTGTGCAAATCACAGATGAAGCGGTTGAAACAGCGGTTAAGATGGCGCATCGTTACTTGACTAGTCGTCACTTGCCAGACTCTGCTATCGATCTTTTGGATGAAGCAGCGGCAACAGTGCAAAATAAAACTAAAAATGTAAAAGCAGACGATTCAGGTTTGAGTCCAGCTGACAAGGCCTTGATGGATGGCAAGTGGAAACAGGCAGCTCAGCTAATTGCAAAAGAAGAGGAAGTGCCTGTCTATAAAGACTTGGTGACAGAGTCTGATATTTTGACTACCTTGAGTCGTTTATCAGGTATTCCAGTCCAAAAACTGACTCAGACTGACGCTAAGAAATACCTGAATCTGGAAGCTGAATTGCACAAACGTGTCATCGGTCAAGATCAAGCAGTTTCAAGTATTAGCCGTGCGATTCGCCGCAACCAGTCAGGGATTCGCAGTCATAAGCGTCCGATTGGTTCCTTTATGTTCCTAGGGCCTACAGGTGTCGGTAAGACCGAATTGGCCAAGGCTTTGGCAGAAGTTCTTTTTGACGATGAATCAGCCCTTATCCGCTTTGATATGAGTGAGTATATGGAGAAATTCGCAGCCAGCCGTCTCAATGGAGCTCCTCCGGGTTATGTGGGTTATGAAGAAGGTGGGGAGTTGACCGAGAAGGTTCGCAACAAACCATACTCTGTTCTCCTCTTTGACGAGGTAGAGAAGGCCCATCCAGACATCTTTAATGTTCTCTTGCAGGTCTTGGATGATGGTGTCTTGACCGATAGCAAGGGGCGCAAGGTTGACTTTTCAAATACCATTATCATCATGACATCAAACCTTGGTGCGACAGCCCTTCGTGATGACAAGACAGTTGGATTTGGGGCAAAGGACATTCGTTTTGACCAGGAGAATATGGAAAAACGCATGTTCGAAGAGCTGAAAAAGGCTTATAGACCTGAATTTATTAACCGTATTGATGAAAAGGTAGTCTTCCATAGTCTGTCTAGCGACCATATGCAGGAAGTGGTGAAGATTATGGTCAAACCTTTAGTGGCAAGTTTGGCTGAAAAAGGTATTGACTTGAAATTACAAGCTTCCGCACTGAAATTGTTGGCAAATCAAGGATATGATCCAGAGATGGGAGCTCGTCCACTTCGCAGAACCCTGCAAACAGAAGTGGAAGACAAGTTAGCAGAACTTCTTCTCAAGGGAGAATTAGAGGTAGGCAGCACACTTAAGATTGGTGTCAAAGCAGGCCAGTTAAAATTTGATATTGCATAAAAATGGAGAATCAGGAGCAATCTTGATTCTCTTTTTTGCTACTTTTTTATAAGAAATGATAAAAAACTATTGACAAAACAAAAATATAGTTTATAATAAAAACATAGATAATGAAAATATCAAAAAATATAAAAAGGCAATAGGTTTATGAAAAAGAAAACAGCAGTGGTATTTGGAACCTTTGCTCCGCTTCATCAAGGACATATCGATCTAATCCAGCGAGCGAAGCGACAGTGTGACCGGGTCTGGGTTGTCGTTTCAGGCTATGAGGGAGACAGAGGGGAGCAGGTAGGTTTAACGCTTCAAAAAAGATTTCGCTATATCCGAGAGGCCTTTGGTGATGACGAGTTGACCTCTGTCTGCAAGTTAGATGAAACCAATCTTCCTCGTTACCCTATGGGCTGGCAGGAGTGGTTGAATCAGATGTTTGCAGAGATTTCCTATGATGAAACCCAGCAAGAACTAATTTTCTTTGTGGGAGAAGCAGACTACCAGCAAGAATTATCAAATCGTGGCTTTGAGACTGTCTTGCAAGAAAGAAAGTTTGGTATCTCAGCGACTATGATTCGAGAAAATCCAAGCAAATATTGGAAATATATTGCTCAACCCTTCCGACGTCAGTTTACAAAGAAAGTGTTGATTATGGGAAGTGCCAGCAATGGGAAGACCACTTTAGCTAAGGATTTGGCAAGGTATTACGATGCACCAGTCAGCTTGGAATACGCGCGTGAGTACCAAATCAAAAACAATGTCCGCGACGATGAATTGACTCCAAAGGATTACTATTATCTCCTGTTGGGGCAGTATGACCAGACCTCTAAGTTAATCGATAGCAATGCCAATAGGGGACTGGTGATAGCAGACACCAACTCCTTAGTAACCAAGGGCTACTATGATTATTACATGGAGACTGAGGACCAAGGGGATTTATCGGGAGAGACTTTTGACAATCTTTTTGCCTCGATTTTAGCAAAGGAAAAATGGGACTTGATTCTCTTTGTACAACCTGTAGGCTCCTATGTCAATGATGGGTTTAGAGATATGACCATGGCAGAAGACCATATTCGTCATAGTTTTTCACAACATTTGGATCAGATGAGGGAGCGATATTTAACCAACATTCCTTTAGTTTATCTAGCTGGGGATTACCTAGGCAATTATGAAGCAGCCAAAGTGGCTATTGATGCCATTTACCAAGCAGATTAGGAGAAAATTATGAAAAAACTAACTGAAAAAATCACACAATTTATCGAAAACTTTAAAAATGTCCATGCGGAAGCCCGCAAGATCGGTTTTGCAGGAATCATGAACCTGCTCTGGAAAGATCTTTTTGTCGGCCGTAGCCTCTTCCAGTGGTTGTATCTCATCGTCCTGTCAAGTGTTCCTTTGATCTTGGAATTCACGCAAAATACAGAAAGTCATGACTGGATGAGCTTGTTTGCCTCTTGGACTGGGATTGTCTGTGTTATCTTGGTAGCAGAAGGGCGTGCAAGCAATTATCTCTTTGGGGCCATTAACTCGGCTATCTATTTGATTTTGGCTATGAATGCGACTTTTTATGGCGAAGTTTTGACGACCGTTTACTTCTTTGTCATGCAGCCGATTGGTCTCTATGCTTGGCTGTCCAATCGTATCAATGACCAAGGAAAAGCAGAAGAATCTCACTTTGAAGCCAAGAAATTATCTGTTTTTGATTGGCTCAAGTACTTGGCCTTGACTGCTATCATCTGGATTGGTATGGGCTTGGCTTACCAAAGTATCAATAGCGCTCGCCCTTTCCGTGATAGTGTTACCGATGCGACCAATGGTGTTGGTCAGCTCTTGATGACACGTCTCTATCGTGAGCAATGGATTTTCTGGATTGCCACCAATCTCTTTAGTATCTACCTCTGGTGGGGTGAAAATATCCACATCCAAGGGATGTACTGGGTTTACACACTCAATAGTCTAGTAGGTTGGTACCAATGGACCAAGGCAGTTCGTAAGGAGGCATAAAATGGCGGACACGATGATTCCGGCAGGGATGACAGAGAGAGAATACTTTGAAATCCATGCCAGTCAGGAGGAGTTTTTGGATTGGTACTACAGGCAGGAACTCCCTCAATATGAAAAACCAAGTGTGACAGTAGATATGGTAGCCTACTGCTTTGTTGAAGGAAAGATCAAGCTCTTATTAATTCGCCGCAAGGCTCACCCTTATCAGAACTGTTTGGCCTTAGTTGGAGGATTTATGGACAAGGGCGAAGATGCTGCGCATGCCTGTCAGCGTGAGGTGAGAGAAGAAGTCAATCTCGATCTTCCTTTGGAAAAAATCGAGCAATTGATGACCGTATCGACTCCCGGCCGTGACCCACGGGGCTGGACAGTGACCATTGCCCACTTGGTTTATTTGCCTAGTCGTGCATTAGAACTTGTTCAAGCAGGAGACGATGCCAAGGATGTGGTTTTTGTAGATGTCGATTTTCAGACAGGAAAATGCTACCTAGAGGGAGTAGAGTTGGAGGAGCAAGCCTTCGCTTTTGATCATTATGCCATTATCCAAGAATCCATCAAACGAATCCAAGGCCGTCTCGACTGGAATCCGACCTTCCTTTATCTGCTGGAGGAGGAGTTCACTGTCTACGAAGGAACTGAACTGGTCAATCTTATCAACCCCGGTCGTCCAATCGTCAGCAATAACTTTCTCGTAAAATACGGAGAATATGTAGAAGAAGTCGGACTCAAACGAGTGCCTAAAAAGAAACCAAGAAAAACCTATCGATTGAAATAAAAAGCGAGGTCGGGAAAAGTTCCCGACCTCTTTAATTACAGTCATGAGATGAAATTTCTGTTGCGACTACTTTTATGGGTGGCTATCTTTCTTAGAATTGCTCAACAGGTGAGTAAAAAAGTCTTTGTATCGATACTTGAGATAGTTCTCATGCAAAACTAACAAAGCGATATAGAAAATCAAAAAGATTGTAGTCAGATAAAGCACATCAAATGCAGTTCGCGCATAGTAAGTTGCTGATTGATAAGAGACAATAGCTGTCACAATCAACCAAGGAAGATACTTGTAATATTTGCTTAACATAAGCCTACACCTCCTATATTCTATTTCAATGTTATTATATTCCTTTGCACTTAAAGTTGCAAGCGATTACACAAAAAACGAATTCAAATTTTTAATAGGAAAATCTCCTGTTTTTCTGTTTTATTACGAATAGAAGAGTAGGAGGAGTAAATGTATCTAAATTATTTAAGATTTTTAAAATAGTTTAGATAAATTGTTGACATATTCAAATCTGAATGTTACAATTATATTACAAAAAGATTTCTTTATATTTCTAAAACATTACAAAGGAGTAGAAAAATGAAAAAGAAAACCTATATCAAATTGATGGCAGCAACTGTATTGGCTTCTACCTTGCTATTAGGAGCTTGTGGAAATAAAAAGGAAACAACTCAAGCAAGCAGTTCTGCTAAGACAAGCCAGTCATCAAGTTCTAAAGCAACTTCTTCTAACAAAGAAAGCAAGACTCAGAAGTCCTCAAGTTCAGCTTCATCTGAAAAGGCCAAGGCATCTACCGATCAGTCTTCAGTAAGTGCAACACCATCACAAGCGGCACCTGCACCAGAGCAAAGACAAGGTCAAGAAGTGTCTAATCAACAGGCGGCTAGTCAACAAACTCCTGCTCAGGCTCCTCAAGCCCAGTCTAACCAATCAAGCTATGATCCTACAACTGACCGCAAACTTCAAGACAAACAAGCAGAGCAAAATAAACGCTACAAGGGTGTTTTAACCATGGTAGATGGTGATTTCTCAGCTGCAGCGGGCAATTGGAAGGGAGCAAATGGCGAAACCATCACAGTTTCATCAGGTGGTCAATTTACAGTAGAATCTTCTGATGGAAAGAAAGAAAATTATTCTATCAAAGGTTATTCTTATACTCTTGATGATGGTAAGTATAATGCCAAAATTGGTGGGGGGAAAATCATCCAAATTACAACAGGAGCGGATGGTAAGGTTTCCAGTGTTGCTTTGAATCAATAATAATCCTCAGTATTTAAATTTTTACAATCAAAAACCCGTAACCTTTAAGAGAGTTACGGGTTTTAAACTATTAAGCCTTATCCAATTGCAAGAGGGCTTCAATCTCTGCTAGGGTGCTAGCTTGTGAAATAGCTCCACGAAGTTTGGCAGCGCCAGATGTTCCACGGAGGTAGTGAGGAGCGAGGCCACGGAATTCACGTACTGCGACATTTTCCCCTTTGAGGTTAATCAAGCGTTTCAAGTGCTCGTAGGCGATTTTCATCTTGTCCTCAAAAGTCAAATCAGGGAGGATTTCTCCTGTTTCAAAGTAGTGGTTGATTTGATTGAAGAGGTAGGGATTTCCCATGGCAGCGCGGCCAATCATAACAGCGTCAGCACCGACTTCTTCGATGCGTTGTTTGGCTTCTTGAACCGTACGGATGTCACCGTTGGCGATGAATGGAATTTTTGTCAATGCTTGAGCGACCTTATGAAGGGTCTCAAGGTCTGCGTGACCAGTATACATTTGTTCACGGGTACGTCCATGCATGGCAAGGGCAGAAACACCTGCAGCTTCAGCGGCGAGGGCATTTTCTACTGCAAGTGATGGGTCAGCCCAACCTGTACGCATTTTGACAGTAAGGGGGATATCAAGGACAGATTGGACCTTGTTGATGATAGAGTAGATCTTGTCTGGATCCTTGAGCCACATAGCGCCAGCTTCGTTCTTCACGATTTTATTAACTGGGCAACCCATGTTGATATCGACGATATCGGTCTTAGTGTTTTCTTGGATGAATTCTGCTGCGCGTGCTAGGCTGTCTTCATCACTACCAAATAATTGGATAGAAACAGGGTTTTCGCCCTCATCGATATGAAGCATATGCAAGGTTTTTTCATTGTTGTATTGGATTCCCTTGTCAGAGACCATCTCCATGACAACGAGTCCAGCTCCGAGCTCTTTTGCGATGGTACGAAAGGCTGAGTTGGTCACGCCAGCCATGGGTGCTAAAACGGTACGATTGGGAATCTCAACATTGCCAATCATAAAAGGTGTATTAAGATTTGTCACGAATGAGTTCCTCCAGGTCGTTTTCATCAAAGTTGTAAGTCGTTTGGCAGAATTGACAAGTGATTTCTGCTCCGTGGTCTTCCTCTTTCATTTCCTGTAAGTCTGAGCTTGGAAGGCTGGCAAGAGCGTTCATAAAGCGCTCATGGCTACAATCACATTGGAAACGAATTTCTTCTTCAGAAAGACGCTTGTAGGCCTCGTCACCGTAGATTGCTTTGAGAAGGGCTTCGATATGGTCTTCACTTTCTAGAAGAGTAGAGATAGCTGGCATTTCTTGGATGCGTTTTTCAAAGCGAGCAATCTCTTCTTCCTTGGCTCCTGGTAAGACTTGGACTAGGAAACCACCTGCAACCTTGACTTTGTCTTCTTCGTCCAAAAGGACATTGAGGCCGACTGCTGAAGGTGTTTGTTGGCTTTCAGTCAGGTAAAAGGCAAGGTCTTCACCAATTTCTCCAGAGATGAGAGGAGTCATAGAGTTGTAAGGATTTCCAGTACCGTAGTCTGTGATAACGAGGAATTGCCCATTTCCAACAAAAGGTCCGACTAGAACTTCACCAGTTGCAGTCTTTTTGATGTCAACACCAGGATTTTGAACGTAGCCTTTGACGTTCCCCTTGGTATCTGCGACGGTGATAATAGCACCTAGAGAACTAGATCCCAATACCTTAACTGTTAGTTTGGTATTTCCTTTTTCATTGGCTGCGAGAATCTGGCTAGCGATAAGAGTTCGACCAAGTGCTACAGTTGAGCTAGCTTGGGTTTGGTGTTTTTCTTGAGCAGTGCGGACGGTTTCTGTGCTGTCAAGGACAAAAGCACGAAAGGCTCCGCTTTCTGATATAGTTTTAATAATTTTATCCATAGCTACTATTTTAGCATAAAAATGCTCAAAGGGGGAGCCGTGTGTTTGCTGATTTTCAGGATAATGGACTAGGAAATCTGCATGAAAATAAAAAGAGAAACAGATTATTTCAGCATTTGTAAGATTTATGCTATGCTTAAGGTAGAACATGAAAGGGGTAACAAATGTATTTAGGAGACTTGATGGAAAAGGCTGAATCTGGCCAATTTTCAATCCTTTCCTTTCTATTACAAGAGTCTCAGACGACCGTCAAGGCTGTAATGGAGGAAACAGGATTTTCAAAAGCAACCCTAACCAAATATGTCACCCTGCTCAATGATAGGGCTATGGATAGTGGCTTAGAGCTGACTATTCACTTAGAAGATGAAAATCTGCGTCTGTCAATCGGTGCAGCTACCAAGGGGAGAGATATTCGGAGCTTGTTTTTGGAGAATGCTGTTAAATACCAGATTTTGGTCTATCTTCTCTACCACCAACAGTTTTTAGCCCATCATCTGGCTCAAGAATTGATGATTAGCGAGGCAACGCTTGGCCGTCACTTAGCTAGCTTAAATCAGATTTTGTCAGAATTTGATTTATCCATCCAAAATGGACGTTGGCGAGGTCCAGAGCATCAGATTCGCTATTTCTATTTCTGTCTTTTCCGCAAGGTCTGGTCCAGTCAGGAATGGGAAGTCCACATGCAGAAACCAGAGAGAAAACAGGAGATTGCTACACTAGAAGAGATCTGCGGTGCAAGTTTGTCTTCGGGGCAGAAATTGGACTTGGTTTTGTGGAGTCACATCAGTCAGCAACGTCTTCGGGTCAATGCCTGTCAGTTTCAAGTCATAGAAGAGAAAATGCGAGGGTATTTTGACAATATTTTCTACCTTCGTTTGCTGAGAAAGGCTCCTTCCTTTTTTGCTGGGCAACACCTTCCTCTAGGAACTGAGGATGGGGAGCTGATGATTTTCTTCTCTTTCCTCCTATCTCATCGCATTCTTCCTCTTCATACTATGGAATATATCCTTGGTTTTGGAGGGCAGTTGGCCGATTTGCTGACACAGTTGATTCAAGAAATGAAGAAGGAGGAGTTGCTGGGTGATTATACAGAGGATCACGTTACCTATGAACTCAGTCAGCTTTGTGCTCAAGTCTATCTCTATAAGGGCTATATTTTACAGGACCGCTACAAGTACCAGTTGGAGAATCGTCATCCTTATTTGCTGATGGAACATGATTTTAGGGGAACGGCAGAGGAGATTTTTCATGCTCTACCGGCCTTTCAGCAGGGGACAGATTTAGATAAGAAAATTCTCTGGGAATGGCTGCAGTTAATCGAATATATGGCTGAAAATGGTGGTCAGCATATGCGGATTGGTCTGGATTTGACATCTGGTTTTCTTGTCTTTTCAAGGATGGCAGCCATTTTGAAACGGTATTTGGAATACAATCGTTTTATTACCATTGAAGCCTATGACCGAACTCGGCATTATGATTTGCTGGTTACCAATAACCCGATTCATAAGAAGGAACAGACCCCAGTTTATTATTTAAAAAATGACTTGGATTTGGAAGATTTGGCAGGGATTCGTCAGTTATTATTCACTTAAAAGGCTTGGTTGTTCCATGTCTTTTTTGTGAAATTCACACAATCTCCTCACATTTTTTAAAAAATTAAAAAAAGTTGATGAACAAGAAAGCGCTTTATTTTGTATACTAGTTACTGTAAAGAGGAAACATCCTCAAGATCTTTATCAGGAGGACAGCACATGTCACAAGAAAAATACATTATGGCCATTGACCAGGGAACTACAAGTTCTCGTGCCATCATTTTCAACAAAAAAGGAGAAAAAGTTAGCTCTAGTCAAAAAGAGTTTACCCAGATTTTCCCTCAGGCAGGTTGGGTAGAGCACAATGCCAATGAAATTTGGAACTCAGTCCAGTCAGTTATTGCGGGTGCTTTCATCGAAAGTGGTGTCAAGCCAAATCAAATCGAAGCAATCGGGATTACCAACCAGCGTGAAACAACTGTTGTCTGGGATAAGAAAACAGGGCTTCCTATCTACAATGCTATCGTTTGGCAGTCTCGCCAAACAGCCCCTTTGGCTGAGCAACTAAAAAACCAAGGTTATGTGGAAAAATTCCATGAAAAGACTGGTTTGATTATCGATGCTTACTTCTCTGCTACCAAGGTTCGTTGGATTTTGGACCATGTAGAGGGCGCTCAAGAGCGAGCAGAAAAAGGGGAATTGCTTTTTGGTACCATTGATACTTGGTTGGTTTGGAAATTGACTGACGGTGCGGCTCACGTGACCGACTACTCAAATGCAGCTCGTACCATGCTTTATAACATTAAAGAACTCAAATGGGATGATGAGATTTTGGAAATCCTCAACATTCCTAAGGCTATGCTTCCGGAAGTTCGTTCTAACTCTGAAATCTACGGTCAGACAGCGCCATTCCATTTCTATGGTGGAGAAGTCCCAATCTCAGGTATGGCTGGTGACCAACAGGCAGCCCTCTTTGGACAGTTGGCCTTTGAACCGGGTATGGTCAAGAATACTTATGGAACAGGTTCTTTCATCATCATGAATACTGGTGAAGAGATGCAGTTGTCTGAGAACAACCTCTTGACAACCATTGGTTACGGTATCAATGGCAAGGTTTACTATGCCTTGGAAGGTTCTATCTTCATCGCAGGAAGTGCCATTCAGTGGCTTCGTGACGGTCTTCGCATGGTTGAAAATTCACCAGAATCTGAAAAATACGCTCGTGATTCTCACAACAATGATGAAGTTTATGTCGTTCCAGCCTTTACAGGTCTAGGTGCTCCATACTGGAACCAAAATGCTCGCGGTTCTGTCTTTGGCTTAACTCGTGGAACAACTAAAGAAGACTTTATCAAGGCGACTTTGCAATCTATCGCTTATCAAGTGCGTGATATCATCGATACGATGCAAGTGGATGCGCAAACAGCTATCCAAGTCTTGAAAGTAGACGGTGGTGCAGCTATGAACAATTTCCTCATGCAGTTCCAAGCTGATATTTTGGGAATCGATATCGCACGCGCCAAAAACTTGGAAACAACAGCTCTGGGGGCAGCCTTCCTAGCAGGTTTGTCAGTAGGTTACTGGAAGGACTTGGATGAGTTGAAACTCTTGAACGAGACAGGAGAACTCTTTGAGCCATCTATGAACGAATCGCGTAAGGAACAACTCTACAAGGGCTGGAAGAAGGCTGTAAAAGCAACCCAAGTCTTTGCGGAAGTAGACGACTAATACTGGAAGAATAAAGCGACTCAGTTAGAAAGTGTGTAAATATGGAATTTTCAAAGAAAACACGTGAATTATCAATTAAAAAAATGCAAGAACGTACCCTGGACCTCTTGATTATCGGTGGAGGAATCACAGGGGCTGGTGTAGCCTTGCAGGCGGCAGCTAGTGGTCTAGATACAGGTTTGATTGAAATGCAAGACTTTGCAGAAGGAACATCCAGCCGTTCAACAAAATTGGTTCACGGAGGTCTTCGTTACCTCAAACAATTCGACGTAGAAGTGGTCTCAGATACAGTTTCTGAACGTGCAGTGGTTCAACAAATCGCACCACATATTCCAAAACCAGATCCAATGCTCTTGCCAGTTTACGACGAAGATGGAGCTACTTTTAGCCTCTTCCGTCTTAAAGTAGCTATGGACTTGTATGACCTTTTGGCAGGAGTTAACAACACACCAGCTGCTAACAAGGTTTTGAGTAAGGAAGAAGTCTTGGAACGTCAGCCAAACTTGAAGAAAGAAGGTTTGGTAGGAGGTGGAGTTTACCTTGACTTCCGTAACAACGATGCACGTCTCGTGATTGAAAATATCAAACGTGCCAATCAAGACGGTGCCCTCATTGCCAACCACGTTAAGGCAGAAGGCTTCCTCTTTGACGAAAGTGGCAAGATTACAGGTGTTGTAGCTCGTGATCTCTTGATAGACCAAGTCTTTGAAATCAAGGCCCGTCTGGTGATTAACACAACAGGTCCTTGGAGCGACAAGGTGCGCAATTTGTCTAATAAGGGAACCCAATTCTCACAAATGCGTCCAACTAAGGGAGTTCACCTAGTCGTGGATTCAAGCAAGATCAAGGTTTCACAGCCAGTTTACTTTGATACAGGTTTGGGTGATGGCCGTATGGTCTTTGTTCTCCCACGTGAAAACAAGACTTACTTTGGTACAACGGATACAGATTACACAGGTGATTTGGAACATCCAAAAGTGACGCAGGAAGATGTAGATTACCTACTTGGCATTGTCAACAACCGCTTCCCAGAAGCGAATATTACAGTTGCTGACATTGAAAGTAGCTGGGCAGGTCTTCGTCCATTGATCGCAGGCAATAGCGCTTCTGACTACAATGGAGGAAATAACGGAACCATCAGTGATGAAAGCTTTAACAACTTGATTGCGACTGTTGAATCTTATCTCTCTAAGGAAAAAACGCGTGAAGATGTTGAATCTGCTGTTAGCAAGCTTGAAAGCAGCACCTCTGAGAAATATTTGGACCCATCTGCAGTTTCTCGTGGTTCGAGCTTGGACCGTGATGACAATGGCCTGTTGACTCTTGCTGGTGGTAAAATCACAGACTACCGTAAGATGGCTGAAGGAGCTATGGAGCGCGTGGTTGACATCCTCAAAGCAGAATTTGACCGTAGCTTTAAACTCATCAATTCTAAGACTTACCCTGTTTCAGGTGGAGAATTGAACCCAGCAAATGTGGAATCAGAAATCGAAGCCTTTGCGCAACTTGGAGTGTCACGTGGTTTGGATAGCAAGGAAGCTCATTACCTAGCAAATCTTTACGGTTCAAATGCACCGAAAGTCTTTGCTCTTGCTCATAGTTTGGAACAAGCACCAGGACTCAGTTTGGCAGACACTTTGTCCCTTCACTATGCAATGCGCAACGAGTTGGCTCTTAGCCCGGTTGACTTCCTTCTTCGTCGTACCAACCACATGCTCTTTATGCGTGATAGTTTGGATAGTATCGTTGAACCAGTTTTGAATGAAATGGGACGATTCTATGATTGGTCAGAAGAAGAAAAAGCAGGCTACCGTGCGGATGTCGAAGCGGCTCTCGCTAACAACGATTTAGCAGAATTAAAAAATTAAGAAAAAATAAAAGAGGTGGCGGGCAGGACTCCTAGTCTACCCTCTCCTCCTTTTTAATGGAGACAGAAAGATGATGAATGAATTATTTGGAGAATTTCTAGGGACTTTAATCCTAATTCTTCTAGGAAATGGTGTTGTTGCAGGTGTGGTTCTTCCAAAAACCAAGAGCAACAGCTCAGGTTGGATTGTGATTACTATGGGTTGGGGGATTGCAGTTGCGGTTGCAGTATTTGTATCTGGCAAGCTCAGTCCAGCTCATTTAAACCCAGCTGTGACCATCGGTGTGGCCTTAAAAGGTGGTCTGCCTTGGGCATCAGTATTCCCTTATATCTTAGCTCAGTTCGCAGGGGCTATGCTCGGTCAGATTTTGGTTTGGTTGCAATTCAAACCGCATTATGAGGCAGAAGAAAATGCAGGCAATATTTTGGCTACTTTCAGCACAGGACCAGCTATCAAAGATACTGTATCAAACTTGATTAGTGAAATCCTAGGAACTTTTGTATTGGTATTAACAATCTTTGCTTTGGGTCTTTACGATTTTCAGGCAGGTATCGGAACCTTTGCAGTAGGAACTTTGATTGTCGGTATTGGTCTATCACTAGGTGGGACAACAGGTTATGCCTTGAACCCTGCGCGTGACCTTGGACCTCGTATCATGCACAGCATCTTGCCAATTCCAAACAAGGGAGACGGAGACTGGTCTTATGCCTGGATTCCTGTTGTGGGACCTGTTATCGGTGCAGCCTTGGCCGTGCTTGTATTCTCACTTTTCTAATCTAGAAAACAATTATGTTGATAGAGCTTGAGATGAAAATCTCAGGCTTTTTTATGTGAAAAATCTCACTTTTGTTTTCTGCTATTTTATGCTAAAATATTAAAAATCAAATTTTAATTCCAAAGTTGGCAACTAAGATAGGAGAGCTATATGTCTAATTCATTTATCAAATTGTTAGTCTCTCAATTGTTTGCAAATTTAGCAGATATTTTCTTTAGAGTAACAATCATTGCTAACATATACATTATTTCAAAATCAGTAATTGCCACATCACTAGTTCCCATTTTAATAGGGATATCCTCTTTTGTTGCGAGTCTTTTAGTTCCTTTAGTTACTAAAAGGATAGCGCTCAATAGGGTTTTATCTTTCTCTCAATTTGGAAAGACTATATTATTGGCGATACTGGTAGGAATGTTTACCGTAATGCAATCCGTAGCGCCTTTGGTAACCTATCTATTTGTTGTGGCAATTTCAATATTGGATGGTTTTGCAGCACCTGTTTCCTATGCTATTGTGCCACGCTATGCGACCGATTTGGGTAAGGCTAACTCAGCTTTGTCAATGACTGGTGAAGCTGTTCAGTTAGTGGGTTGGGGATTAGGTGGACTCTTGTTTGCAACAATTGGTCTTTTACATACCACGTTTATCATTTTAATCTTGTATATCATTTCTAGCTTTCTGATGTTATTGCTTCCTAAGGCTGAAGTGGAGGTGTTAGAGTCAGAAACTAATCTTGAAATTTTGCTCAAAGGTTGGAAGTTAGTTGCTAGAGATCCTAGATTGAGACTTTTTGTATCAGCAAATTTATTTGAAATTTTCTCAAATACGATTTGGGTTTCGTCTATCATACTTGTCTTTGTAACGGAGTTATTAAATAAAACGGAAAGTTACTGGGGATATTCTAATACAGCATACTCTATTGGGATTATAATTAGTGGTTTAATTGCTTTTAGACTATCTGAAAAGTTCCTCGCTGCTAAATGGAAAAGTATTCTTTTTCCTCTTGTAGCCATGGCAATAGTGACACTGACTATTCTATTTTTTCCAAATGCACAGATGTTTTTAGTATTTTCAGCTCTAGTTGGTATGTTATCGCAGCTAAAAGAAGTTCCTGAAAGTGTATTTCTTCAGGAAACAGTAGAGGAAAATCATTTGGTTAATGTCTATTCCGTTCTTGAAGTGATTTCGACATTAGCATTTTCAGTATTTGTTTTGCTAATGAGCTATATTACTGAGAGTTTTGGCATTAGCATCAGTTTTTGGCTATCAGCCATCTGTCTGATGATAGAAGCTATTTTAATTTATATCAGACGAGACTATTTTAAATGAGAGACGTGTTAAAAAGTCTTTAGAATCAGAAAAGCGCATAGTATCAGGTGTTGAAAAAATTTGATATTGTGCGTTTTATTATGAAATTGAATTATGAAGAGAAAGTTCAAATCCATGAACTAAAAAACAAGGAATCAGCTTAAAGCAACTTTCAACTATATTTGGAGTAGGTATTTCTAAACTAACATACATTTTTAGTTTGTTTTGATCGTTATAGGATTGAAATTGTCAAGAAAGGGCAGAATCGCGATTATTCTCCAGAATTAAAACAAAAAATGATTGATAAAGTTCTTCTTGAAGGTCGTTCGCAAGGAAGTGTTAGTCTTGATTATGCCCTCCCAAACCAAGGAATGCTTCCAAATTGGCTGGCACAATACAGGAAAAACAGGTATACTATTGCTGAGAAAACAAGAGGAAGGTTAGCTAAAATGGGACGTAAACAGAAGAAAACTTGTGAAGAAATGACAGAATTAGAACGATTTAAGGAGGAGAATGAACGCTTACGTACTGAGGTAGCTTACCTAAAAGAGTTAGAGGAAAGAGTCGAAGCTTTACAGCTAGAAAGTCAGAATCCTTTACCGGTTCCTTCATCAATTTTTTGTCCTTGAATTTTATTTATGGTGTGAATAATTTTGTCTCATTATTGGGGTTCAGTACTAAGAGTCAGTTGGATTTTTTATTTTAAGAAATAAAATAACAGAAGTATTTTTAGTTTTTAAATTATGATATAATGAATAAAGTTAACTATCCTTGGTAATATGATAGGAACTAATCTTAAAAAGATAAATCATGAGATGAGAAAAATAAAAAAGGAGTTTGGCTGGTATGAATTATTTCGAGGGGAATGAGTTTTTCCTTCTTTTGTTTGTAGTTTTACTAATTGGTTTTGCAGTAAACTTTTTTGAAAAACGTAAGGACTACTATATTTTGGTGCTCTCCCTCTTATTTGCAGGAGCTATTTATGGCAAGAGTAGAGCAATGATTGTCTATTTAATCTCCTTTGTAATTTATCAATATTTTCTGGTTTTCATAGTACAGAGGATAGAAACAAAGCGGCTGAAACCTCTGGTTTTCCTTTCTATTTTTCCTTTGGTTATCAATAAAGTCTTTGCCCTGACTTCTCTGCATTTGTTGGCCTTTATTGGAATTTCTTACATGTCCTTTAAGACTATTCAGATCATGCTGGAGATATCGGATGGCTTGATTAAAGAAAGGATTAGCATAAAAGACTACCTGCAATTTTTACTTTTTTTCCCTACAGTTAGTGCTGGTCCGATTGATCGGAGTAGGAGATTTTTAAAAGAGATAAACGAGGTCATGCCTCGAAAAGAGTATCTAGAGTTAGCAGGGGACGGTGTGTATCGTATCGTTTTAGGTCTACTTTACAAGGTTGTTTTGACAACCTATGTGTACCAGATGTTACTCGCTCTAAGCAATACTGGTACAGTCGTTTACTCAATCAAGTATATGTACCTCTATACCTTGTATCTGTTCTTCGACTTTGCAGGCTATAGTCTAATGGCCGTTGGAAGTAGCAACATTCTAGGTATTCAGACACCGATGAACTTTAACAAACCTTTCTTGAGTGTCGATATCAAGGATTTCTGGACCAGATGGCATATCACTTTGTCGACCTGGTTGAGAGATTTTGTATTTTCAAGAGTATTGATGCAGGTTATCAGGAAAAAATGGTTTAAAAATAGACTACACAATGCAACCTACGCCTATATGGTCAATATGTTGGTCATGGGTTTTTGGCATGGTCTTAGTGTTAGCTACATTGTTTATGGTTTTTATCACGGTGTCTTGATGGCTGGATTTGAAGTGTATCAAAAGAAAAGCACTTTTTATAAGAAAAATAAAAACAAAAATTGGTATAAACTACTAAGTTGGTTTGTGACCATGAATTTGGTTATGATTGGTTTCTTTATCTTTTCAGGTGAACCCTATAAAATCTTACTTACGATTTTAAAGAGATAAGAAATTGAAAAGAGATTGGACGAATCGAAGGGATAGGATAAAACTAGATGATTAAACTAAAAGCATTTTTGCTATCGCTTGTGCTCGTAATTGCGACGCTTGCCCTTTTAAATGTGACATACGTCAAGAAGATTGATGATTATTATAAAGTAAAGGATAACAGTATTCGCTATAGCACTTCGTATGAAAAGTATAAAAGTAGAGATATTCTGACAAGCAATATTACTCCCAATACATTTGTTTTATTGGGATCATCTGAGTTGGTTGCGACGATAAATGAAGACTATCATCCCAATAAAATTTTTAACTACAACGATTTTAATATCATGCAGATTGGGACCAGTTATTCACAAAACATCATTCAGGCTACGACCTTGGGTTCTATTGAAGGATCTATGACTAAGAGAAAAGTAGCTATAATAGAGTCGGTTCAGTGGTTTGAAAAAGATGGGACTCATCAAGATGCATTTTTGAACAAGGCTTCTCAGGAACATATTTTCCATATGCTAGGTAATGATAAGATTAGTAAGGAAACGAAAGAAAAACTAATCAATCGCATTATCGAAATTAGCAAGGGGAACAAGCAACAAAATGACATCTACAAAAAATACAAAAATTATTTCATAGATGAGAAAGGAACGATTATTGATAAAAAACTATTAGAGTTCGATAATGCGATTTATTCCTTTAAACTCAAACAGACTTTTTATCAAAAACATGCCAAATCAGATTATCCTTCACTAGGGGATAAAACCCCAGACTATGATTGGGAAAAAATGACGAATCAGTTTGTAGAAGAGGTCAAAAAGAAAACAGACAATAATGATTATGCTGTTGATAATAACTACTACAATACCTATTTAAAAGATCGTTATACATCGCTGAAGAATTCTAATAAAGATTTGAGCTACCTCGAGTCACCAGAGTATTCAGATATGGAACTCTTCTTGACAGTTGCCAAGGAATTGGGCATTGAAGTTGAGGTCATTATTTTCCCAGTAAACGGGAAGTGGAACGACTACACAGGTGTTTCAAGAGAGATGCGGGAAAAAACTTACAAAAAAATAGAAGATGTTGCAAAAAGCCATGGTGCAACAGTACTAAACTATGGAAACAGAGAGTATGATGATTACTTTTTATTTGACGTGATGCACGTTGGAGTGAAAGGATGGATGGAAGTTGAAAAAGAACTTTACAAATTTGCAAACCAAGATAACTAACACACACCGTTTAATCTTGTGGACGTTATTTTTCTATACGGTTATCTTAAGCATCGTGATTTATTGTTTTGTGACCGATTTTTCGAACATTCAAGAATTTATCTATAGTGAATTTTAGGATTACATACTATAAAAAACTCTAGATAAAGGGAACTGCACCGATAAAGTGAGACATAAGATAAGGCTCGATAATATTTATAGTGGAGACATCCTCTATAGGTAGTATGGAGCCTACTTTATTGTAGCCCCATATAATTTATACTGAAAAGCATTCAAGCTATCATTAGAACGAATCATATGGAACAAATTAATGTTAGTGAAACGTAGTGAAAATAGACGGGTAAACAATTGAAAAACTAGTCTATAAAGTGGTATAATAGCAGAAAAATAAATTAGTAAGAAATTGATTTTATTTTAGCGAAAAATTACAGAAATGAATGGTTTTTCTTGATGAAACAGAGAAAAGAATTGTACCTCTTTTTTGGTCGGACAGCCTTGTATTTTATTATCTTTCTAGGGCTACTTTACTTCTTTAGCTATCTTGGTCAGGGTCAAGGAAGCTTTATCTATAATGAATTTTAACTTGAAGGAGAATCCTTATTATGTCAAATAAACCAATCGTAGATATGATTGAAACCATTGAGCATTTTGCTCAGACCCAGCCTAGCTATCCTGCTTACAATGTTTTGGGGCAGGAACACACTTATGGAGATTTGAAAGCTGATTCGGATAGTTTGGCTGCAGCCATTGACCAACTAGATTTACCTGAGAAGTCTCCTGTGGTTGTTTTTGGTGGCCAAGAATATGAAATGTTGGCAACCTTTGTAGCGCTGACTAAGTCGGGGCATGCCTACATTCCAATTGACAGCCATTCGGCCTTGGAGCGAGTTTCAGCTATATTAGAAGTAGCGGAGCCAAGTTTGATTATTGCCATCTCAGAATTTCCATTGGAGCAGGCTTCTACACCGATGATGACTCTAGCTCAGGTTCAAGAAGCCTTTGCTCAAGGGACTAGCTATGAGATTACGCATCCAGTTAAGGGCGATGATAACTACTATATTATCTTTACTTCTGGTACAACTGGTAAGCCAAAGGGAGTGCAGATTTCTCATGACAATCTCCTCAGCTTTACCAACTGGATGATTACAGATAAGGAATTTGCGACGCCAAGTCGTCCACAAATGCTGGCTCAGCCCCCTTATTCTTTTGACCTATCTGTCATGTACTGGGCGCCGACCTTGGCACTGGGTGGTACACTTTTCGCTCTTCCATCTGCCATTACTCAGGACTTCAAAAAACTCTTTGCGACCATCTTTTCCTTGCCAATCGCTATCTGGACCTCAACACCGTCCTTTGCAGATATGGCCATGTTGTCAGAAGACTTTAATAGTGAGAAAATGCCTGGAATTACGCATTTCTACTTTGATGGCGAAGAGTTGACGGTCAAAACAGCTCAAAAACTGCGCGATCGATTCCCAAATGCCCGTATTATCAATGCCTACGGCCCAACAGAAGCGACAGTAGCCCTGTCAGCTGTTGCTGTGACAGACGAGATGTTGGCGACTCTCAAACGCCTACCAATCGGCTATACCAAGGCTGATTCTCCAACCTTTATCATTGATGAGGACGGCAATAAATTGCCAAATGGCGAACAGGGAGAAATCATTGTCTCAGGACCAGCTGTTTCAAAAGGTTATATGAACAATCCTGAAAAAACGGCCGAAGCCTTTTTTGAGTTTGAAGGTCTACCAGCCTACCATACAGGAGATGTGGGAACTATGACAGATGAAGGCTTGCTTCTCTACGGCGGACGCATGGACTTCCAGATTAAGTTCAACGGTTACCGCATTGAGTTAGAAGATGTCTCTCAAAACCTCAATAAGTCTCGCTTTATTGAGTCAGCAGTCGCTGTCCCGCGTTATAACAAGGACCACAAGGTGCAAAATCTACTGGCCTATGTCATCCTAAAGGACGGTGTCCGCGAGCAGTTTGAGCGTGATATCGATATTACCAAGGCTATTAAGGAAGACCTAGCAGATATCATGATGTCCTATATGATGCCATCTAAGTTTCTCTATCGAGACAGTTTACCACTAACGCCTAATGGTAAAATTGATATCAAGGGCTTGATTAACGAGGTAAACAGTAGATGATGGAGCTTTATAAACAGCTACCTCATTTGGAACCTTATGGTGATCTTCAGTACTTTTTATACGTGATTGCTGCAACTTTGCCCATCTTTATCGGTCTCTTTTTCAAGAAACGCTTTGCCTGGTATGAAGTATTGGTTAGCCTCTTCTTTATCGTCACCATGTTGGTAGGTGGAAAGACCAATCAATTGGCTGCCTTGAGTATTTACCTGTGCTGGGAAATATTGCTCTTGCTTTTCTACAAGCACTATCGAAAAAGTAAGGATGGCAAGTGGGTCTTCTACTTAGTTAGTTTTCTGTCCTTACTTCCGATTATCTTTGTCAAGGTGCAACCGGCTATCAATGGAATGCAGTCTTTGCTTGGCTTTTTGGGTATTTCTTACCTGACCTTTCGTTCGGTTGGAATTATCATCGAGCTGAGAGATGGAGTGATTAAGGATTTTACCCTCTGGGAATTCCTCCGTTTTCTTCTCTTCATGCCGACTTTTTCAAGTGGTCCAATCGATCGCTTTAAGCGTTTTAATGAAAATTATCAGACCATTCCTGAGCGGGATGAGTTGATGGATATGTTGGATGAATCTGTTCGCTATATTATGTGGGGATTTTTGTATAAGTTTATCCTGGCTCATATTTTAGGAGAAACTTTACTACCTCCTCTGAAGAATCTAGCTTTGCAGTCAGGTGGCTTCTTTAACCCCTATGCTTTAGCGGTTATGTATACCTTTGGTCTGGAGCTCTTTTTTGACTTTGCAGGTTACTCTATGTTTGCCTTGGCCATCTCAAACTTAATGGGAATTCGTAGCCCTATCAACTTTAATAAGCCTTTTTTATCAAGGGATTTAAAGGAATTTTGGAATCGTTGGCACATGAGTCTTTCTTTCTGGTTCCGTGACTTTGTCTTTATGCGAATGGTGATGGTATTGACCAGAAAGAAGGTTTTTAAAAATCGTAATGTAACCTCAAGCGTGGCCTATATTGTAAATATGCTGATTATGGGATTTTGGCACGGTGTGACCTGGTACTACATCGTCTATGGACTCTTTCATGGGATTGGACTGGTCATCAATGACGCTTGGGTTCGTAAGAAAAAAGCACTCAATAAGGAACGGAAAAAAGCAGGGAAGCCTGCTCTACCTGAGAATCGCTGGATTCAGTTGCTTGGCATGGTTGTCACCTTCCATGTCGTCATGCTGTCATTCTTAATCTTTTCTGGATTTTTGAATGATTTATGGTTTAAAAAATAAAAGGAAATAAAATATGGATATCAAATCAGAAGTTATTGAAATTATTGATGAGTTGTTTATGGAAGATGTTTCTGACATGATGGATGAAGATCTTTTTGATGCAGGTGTCTTGGATAGTATGGGAACGGTTGAATTGATTGTTGAGATTGAAAATCGTTTTGACATTCGTGTTCCAGTGACGGAGTTCGGTCGTGATGACTGGAATACGGCTAATAAAATCGTAGAAGGTATTACGGAGCTACAAAATGCTTAAACGCTTGTGGCTAATCTTCGGGCCTCTGTTTCTTGCTAGTTTTCTTGTCTTATTATTGATTTATTTGTATCCTGGTAATCAAAGTCATAATTTGTTAGAAGAAAAACATTCTGCGGCTGCAATTAGCACGGAAAGTTTTAAAGAAAGAAGTCAAAAGATTAGGGCCCTTTCAGATCCTAATATGCGTTTTATCCCCTTTTTTGGTTCAAGTGAGTGGATTCGTTTTGATAGTATGCATCCTGCTGTATTAGCTGAAAAGTATAATCGTTCTTATCGTCCATATTTTTTGGGGCAGGCGGGGGCGGCTTCTCTCAATCAGTACTTTGGTATGCAACAAATTTTGCCAGAAATTGAGAATAAGCAGGCGGTATTTGTGATTTCGCCTCAGTGGTTTACGGAGACTGATTATGAACCCGCAGCGTTTCAGAGATTTTTTAACAGTGACCAATTGACAGCTTTTCTGGAAAATCAATCGGGTGACACTGCTACAAAGCATGCGGCTATTCGATTGTTAAAGCAGAATCCTAATGTTGCATTAAAAGGCATTGTTCAAAAACTGTCAAAGGGTGAAGAATTATCAGAGGTTGATCAGGTTGCTATTAATATTTTTGCCCGATTCAATGAGAGACAGGCTTCTCTATTTGGTCAGTTCTCCATTAGAGGAAAACTCAAATATAAGGAACATGTGGAAAATTATTTAAAAGATCTTCCAGATCAATTTTCTTACCAAGAGTTAGAAAAAATAGCTCGAAAGGATGCAGAAGCAAATACGACCAATAATGATATGGGAATGGAAAATCATTTCTATACGAGAGAGGTTAAGAAGGATTTGAAAAAATGGGAAGGATATCAAAAGAATTACAGCTTCCTAAAATCATCTGAATATAATGATTTACAGTTGGTTCTCAATCAATTTGCAAAATCGAAAGTTAATGTCCTCTTTGTCATCCAACCTGTCAATAAGAAATGGATGGACTACACAGGGCTCAGAGAAGATATGTACCAGCATGCAGTGGAGAAAATTCATTACCAATTAGAAAGTCAAGGTTTCACTAATATTGCTGACTTTTCAAAAAATGGAGGGGATCCTTATTTTGTTAAGGATACCATTCACCTAGGTTGGTTGGGTTGGCTTGCTTTTGATAAGGCAGTTGATCCTTTCCTATCCAATCCCACGCCAGCTCCGACTTACCATCTGAATGAACGCTTTTTCAGCAAAGACTGGGCGACTTATGATGGGGATGTTAAGGAATTTCAATAAATTGATTAAAAGCTTGAATTTTTTAGTTCAGGCTTTTTGTTAAATGGCGAATATTTTAGTAAAAAATATGTTGAAAGTTTCAAAAATATTGTAAATAGCGTATAATATAGTGTGAATGAGAAAAAGAAAGAGATTTAAAAATGAATAAACGTTTCTTGTTACCTGTCTTGTCGACAGGCCTATTGGCCCCAGTCGTATTGGCTGGGCATGCTTATGCTGATGAAACGGCTAGTTCTATAGAGAAGTCACCTGCTGTAGCAACTCCTGCAGTTCCAACAACATAGGCGGCAACTCTCACAACTGTTGAATCAGCGGAAGCAAAGGAAGCTCCTGTTGAATCTCCTAAAAGCGAAGAAAAAGACACCGTTATCTTGCACACTAATGATGTCCATGGTCGTATTGTAGAGGAAAAGGGAGTAATTGGAGACGCTAAGCTAGCGACAGTCATCGAGCAGGAACGCGCGAAATCAAATCAAACTACTCTCGTCGTAGATGCTGGAGATGCCTTCCAAGGTTTACCGATTTCTAACTCTACAAAGGGTGAAGCACGCGCCGAAATTCTCAATCAGATACAGTATGATGCCATGGCAGTAGGAAACCATGAGTTTGACTTTGGTTTAGACGAAGCTAAGAAATACAAAGAAATTTTGAAATTCCCATTACTTAGCTCAAATACCTACGTCAATGGTGCCCGTCTCTTTGAAGCTTCTACAATTGTTGATAAAGATAAGACTGTAAAAGGTGATGAGTTTGTTGTGATTGGTGTGACAACACCGGAAACAGCTACTAAAATTCACCCTAAAAATGTCAAAGGAGTAACCTTTACAGATCCAATTACAGAGGTGAATAAGGTTATTGAAGAAGTGCAAGCTAAGGCAAGTACCGAAGGTAAGGACTACAAACACTATGTCGTCCTCGCTCACTTAGGTGTAGATACGACAACCCCAGTCGAATGGCGTGGTTCAACTCTGGCAGAAGCCTTGTCTAAAAATCCTCGTTTGAAAGGGAAACGCGTAACAGTAATCGATGGTCACTCTCATACAGTAGAATCAACAACCTATGGGGAAAATGTTACCTATAACCAGACAGGAAGCTACCTTCATAATGTAGGTAAAATCATCTACAAATCACGTCAGCTTTTGGGAAATCCAACTCAGATTGCGGCTGCTGATGCTAAAAAACTACCAGCAAATCCAACAGTTGAAAAACTAGTCAAAGACATTAAACAAAAATACGATGCTGAAAATGCTGTTGAAGTCGTTTCAAACAGCCCTGTAGAACTCAACGGTGACCGGGAAAATGTTCGAGTCCGTGAAACTAACCTCGGAAACGTCGTAGCAGATTCCCTCTATCAGTATGGTCAAACAGGATTTAGCCATCCGGCTGACATCGCTGTGACAAATGGTGGTGGACTGCGTGAAACTATTGTAAAAGGCAAACCAATCACAAAAGGTAATGTTATTGCTGTTCTTCCATTTGGAAATACCATTTCACAAATCCAAGTGACTGGGCAACAAGTATTGGATATGTTTGAAAAGTCACTCGGATCTATCTTGCAGGTCGATAAGGATAGCAAGAAGGTCTTGGATGAGAACGGACAACCATTGCTAGAACCAAGTGGTGGCTTCTTGCAAGTTTCAGGTGTGAAGGTCTACTATGACACTAATCTACCATCAGGGAAACGTGTCTTGGCAATCCAGGTCAAAAACCGCGTGACTGGTCGTTATGATCTCCTGGATCTCGTAAAAACCTACTATCTTACAACCAATGATTTCCTAGCTGCAGGTGGAGATGGTTACACTATGTTAGGTGGTGCACGAGAAGAAGGTCCTTCTATGGATGCAGCCTTTGAAGAATATCTGAAAACCGCGGATTTGAGTCAGTATGAAAAGATTAATCCAAATTCACGGACGATTTCTGTCGATTCTAAAAACTTTAGTCTACCTACAGAAACGTCTCAAACAGATGCAGCTACAGTTGATGCAAATACTACTGTAAAACTTTCTTATGAGGTGGCAGGTCAATTTAGCAAGAAGGAAGTCGTTTCAGAAAAAGTTCTTCCAAATACAGGTAGTGAACAATCTATTTTCTTGCTTTTAATGGGAATGGTCACAGGGTTAGCAGGTATCTTTGTAAGTCGAAAATCACAGCAAAAATAAGTTAAATTTCAAATCTAAAGGAGTCTAGGGAAACGTTTTTATAGCTCTTTCCCTTGACTCTTTTTTGGTTTGTGATATAATTAACCAGTAAAGAATCAGTGACTATCGATACTTTTATCTAAAATTGATAGTTAAGAAAGGAGTAACACATGAGACAGCTTGCGCAGGAAATTGATACTTTTTTAAATGAGGTTATCTTGAAGTCTGAAAATCAGCATGAAATCCTAATAGGTCATTGCACTAGCGAGGTGGCCCTGACCAATACTCAGGAGCACATTCTCATGCTCTTGTCAGAGGAATCTTTAACAAATTCAGAATTGGCGCGTCGCCTCAATGTCAGTCAGGCGGCGGTTACCAAGGCCATTAAGTCTTTGGTCAAGGAAGGAATGCTGGAAACGTCTAAAGATCCTAAGGATGCGCGTGTGATTTTTTATCAGTTGACTGATTTGGCTCGTCCAATCGCTGAGGAGCATCATCATCACCATGAGCATACACTTTTAACCTATGAACAAGTGGCGACTCAGTTTACTCCAAATGAACAAAAAGTGATTCAGCGGTTTTTGACTGCTTTAGTAGGAGAAATCAAATAATGAGATATATTACGGTAGAGGATTTATCCTTCTATTATGATAAGGAGCCAGTTCTCGAGCATATCAATTATAGTGTTGATAGTGGGGAATTTGTGACCTTGACGGGAGAAAATGGGGCAGCTAAGACGACACTCATCAAGGCCAGTCTTGGAATCCTTCAGCCACGCATTGGTAAGGTGACCATTTCAAAGACAAATACCCAGGGTAAGAAATTGAGAATAGCCTATCTTCCCCAGCAGATTGCCAGTTTTAATGCGGGTTTTCCAAGTACGGTTTATGAATTTGTCAAGTCGGGACGCTACCCACGAAAGGGTTGGTTCCGTCGTTTAAATGCTCATGATGAGGAGCATATCAAGGCCAGTCTAGACTCAGTGGGCATGTGGGAACACCGAGACAAACGTTTGGGTTCTCTCTCTGGAGGACAAAAGCAGCGAGCGGTGATTGCGCGTATGTTTGCTTCTGACCCTGATGTGTTTATCCTAGACGAGCCGACAACGGGTATGGATGCAGGAAGTAAAAATGAATTTTACGAACTCATGCATCATAGCGCCCATCATCATGGCAAGGCTGTTTTGATGATTACCCATGACCCTGAAGAAGTTAAGGATTATGCGGACCGCAATATTCATCTAGTCCGTAACCAAGACTCGCCATGGCGTTGTTTCAACGTTCATGAGAATGACCAGGAGGTGGGCCATGCTTAGTTTATTATCTTATGACTTTATGCAACGTGCCTTTCTGGCGGTTATTGCTATGAGTCTTTTCTCGCCAGTATTAGGAACCTTTCTTATCTTGCGCCGTCAGAGTTTGATGAGTGATACCCTCAGCCACGTCTCGCTTTCGGGTGTGGCTTTTGGGCTGGTTCTAGGGATTTCTCCGACTGTTTCTACGATTGCCATTGTCTTGATTGCGGCGATCTTTCTTGAGTATCTCCGTACGGTTTACAAGAGCTTTATGGAAATCGGGACAGCTATCCTTATGTCGACAGGTTTGGCTGTTTCTCTGATTGTTATGAGCAAGGGTAAAAGTTCTAGTTCAATGAGTTTGGACCAGTATCTTTTTGGTTCGATTGTGACTATCAGCGAAGAGCAGGTCATTTCCCTCTTTGTCATTGCGGCGGTTGTTTTGATTTTGACTTTTCTCTTCCTTCGTCCGATGTATATCTTGACCTTTGATGAGGATACGGCCTTTGTGGATGGCTTGCCCGTTCGTACCATGTCTATTCTTTTTAACATGGTGACAGGGGTGGCCATTGCCCTTATGATTCCTGCAGCAGGAGCTCTTTTGGTGTCGACCATTATGGTCTTGCCAGCTAGTATTGCCCTGCGTCTGGGGAAAAACTTTAAATCGGTTATGCTACTTGCTAGTGCGATTGGCTTTTTGGGAATGGTGGCAGGACTTTACATTTCCTACTATGCAGAAACACCTGCAAGTGCAAGTATTACCATTATTTTTGTAACTGTCTTTTTACTCATCAGTTTAGTAAGACGTTTTATCAAATAGGAGACCAACATGAAAAAAATTAGCTTATTGCTAGCCAGTCTATTTGCCTTGTTTTTAGTGGCTTGTTCCAATCAAAAACAGGCAGATGGCAAACTCAATATCGTGACAACCTTTTACCCTGTCTATGAATTTACCAAGCAAGTCGCAGGAGATACTGCTAATGTAGAACTCCTCATCGGTGCTGGTACAGAACCCCATGAATATGAACCATCTGCCAAGGCAGTTGCCAAAATCCAAGACGCAGATACCTTCGTTTATGAAAATGAAAACATGGAAACATGGGTCCCTAAATTGCTAGATACTTTGGATAAGAAAAAAGTGAAAACCATCAAGGCGACAGGTGATATGTTGCTTTTGCCAGGTGGTGAGGAAGAAGAGGGAGACCATGACCATGGAGAAGAAGGTCATCACCATGAGTTTGATCCCCATGTTTGGTTGTCACCAGTTCGTGCCATTAAACTTGTAGAGCATATCCGTGATAGCTTGTCAGCAGATTATCCTGATAAAAAAGAGACCTTTGAAAAGAACGCAGCTGCCTATATCGAAAAATTGCAAGCCTTGGATAAGGCTTATGCAGAAGGCTTGTCTCAAGCTAAACAAAAGAGCTTTGTGACCCAGCACGCAGCCTTTAACTATCTTGCCTTGGACTATGGGCTCAAACAAGTCGCAATCTCAGGTCTCTCTCCAGATGCAGAGCCATCAGCTGCTCGTCTGGCAGAATTGACAGAGTACGTCAAGAAAAATAAAATTGCCTATATCTACTTTGAAGAAAATGCCTCACAAGCTTTGGCTAACACACTTTCAAAAGAGGCAGGTGTCAAAACTGATGTCCTTAATCCTTTAGAAAGTTTGACTGAAGAGGACACCAAGGCTGGAGAAAATTATATCTCTATCATGGAGAAAAACCTCAAGGCTTTGAAACAAACAACGGACCAAGAAGGCCCAGCAATCGAGCCTGAAAAGGCAGAGGATACCAAGACAGTCCAAAATGGTTACTTTGAGGATGCAGACGTCAAGGACCGCACCTTGAGTGACTATGTAGGTAACTGGCAATCAGTTTATCCTTTCCTTGAAGATGGTACGTTTGATCAAGTATTTGACTACAAGGCTAAGTTGACTGGTAAAATGACCCAGGCTGAGTACAAGGCCTACTATACAAAAGGCTATCAGACAGATGTGACTAAGATCAACATTACTGATAATACTATGGAATTTGTTCAAGGTGGACAAAGCAAGAAATTCACCTACAAGTATGTTGGTAAGAAAATCTTGACCTATAAGAAAGGCAATCGTGGTGTGCGCTTCCTCTTTGAAGCCACAGATGCTGATGCTGGACAATTCAAGTATGTCCAGTTTAGTGACCACAATATCGCCCCAGTTAAGGCAGAACATTTTCATATCTTCTTTGGAGGTACAAGCCAAGAAGCTCTCTTTGAAGAAATGGATAACTGGCCAACCTACTACCCAGATAACCTATCTGGCCAAGAAATCGCCCAAGAAATGTTGGCGCATTGATGAGAAAACCGACTAGCTCATAAGAGCTGGTCGGTTTTTGAAATAGTGGCCTATAAATAATCATCAAATTTCACTCCTTTAAAAAACATTTGTTAAACATTTCACAAATATTTGAAAACGAATACAAAAAGTAATATAATGATGTTAAATATATAGCGCGAAGGCGCAGGAGGAAAATTATATGGCAACATTTTACGTTCCGGCAGTCAACCTTATTGGTAAAGGTGTTGTAAATGAAGTAGGTCCTTATATCAAGGAACTTGGCTATAAAAAGGCACTTTTGGTTACAGATAAGTTCATTGAAGGTAGTGACATTTTGCCTAAGGTTTTAAAACCGCTAGATACAGAAGGGATTGAATATGTCATCTTTAGCGATGTAGAGCCAAACCCTACTTGTAAGAATGTCATAGATGGGGTAGCTGCTTTGGAAGAACATGGATGTGATTTTATCATCAGTCTTGGTGGTGGGTCTCCACAGGATGCAGCTAGTTGTATCTCTATCATAGCTACAAATGGTGGAAAACCACAGGATTATGAGGGGCTTCATAAGTCTGCTCAAAAAGGCTTACCAGTCGTGGCTATCAATACAACGGCAGGAACTTCTGCAGAAATCACTATTAACTATGTGATTACGGACGAAGAACGCAAGGTTAAGATGGTAATGGTTGACAAGAATAGCCTTGCACTTATCTCTGTTAATGACCCGGAACTCATGCTTTCCAAACCTAAAGGCTTGACTGCAGCTACTGGTATGGATGCTCTGACTCATGCTGTTGAAGCTTTGGTAACACCTGGTGCTTATGATGTGACCAAGAAACTGTCTATTGGAGCAATTGAGCTTATCAAGGAATATCTTCCTCGTGCTGTAGCAAATGGACACGATATTGAAGCGCGTGAAGGTATGGTCAATGCCATCTTCCTTGGTGGTATGAGCTTTAACAATGCAGGTTTGGGCTATGTTCACTCAATGGCTCACCAACTCGGCGCAGTATATAACTTGCCACACGGTGTTTGTTGTGCCATGTTGTTACCAGTTATAGAACGTGAAAATGCTAAACGTGTACCAGAAGCTTTCCGCAATGTTGCTAAAGCCTTGGGACTCCATGTAGAAGATAAATCAGATCAAGAGTGTGCCGATTATGCGATTTCTGAGATTGAGAAGCTTTCTGAGACAGTAGGTATTCCTAAGAAATTGACTGAACTTGGTATTGAAGAAAAAGATTTCGACTTTGAATACCTTTCTAAGAATGCCTTGATTGATGCCTGCGCACCAGGAAATCCATTCATGCCAACCTTAGAAGAAACGATTGAGTTTTATAAAGAGTTGTTTTAGCAAGAGATTTGACGACAATGTGACAATTCACCTCTAATTCTTGACATTTCAGGAAAAATCGCAGTAAAAACTGCACAGCCTTCTTTAAATGTGCTATAATACAGGAAAAATAATGATGGAGGTCACGATAATGGCAACATTTTTGATGATTTTTGTGGTGGTTTGTGTGCTTCTATTGGTGATAGTCACACTGAGTACAGTTTATGTGGTTCGTCAGCAGTCGGTGGCGATTATTGAACGCTTTGGGAAATACCAAAAGGTTGCCAATAGCGGTATTCATATTCGCTTGCCTTTTGGGATTGACTCGATTGCAGCGCGGATTCAGTTGCGCTTGTTGCAAAGTGATATTGTGGTTGAGACCAAGACCAAGGACAATGTGTTCGTTATGATGAATGTAGCGACTCAGTACCGTGTCAACGAGCAGAGCGTGACAGATGCCTACTATAAACTCATGCGTCCAGAATCTCAGATTAAATCTTATATCGAAGACGCCCTTCGCTCTTCTGTTCCAAAATTAACCTTGGATGAATTATTTGAGAAAAAAGATGAAATTGCCCTTGAGGTTCAACACCAAGTAGCAGAAGAAATGACTACTTACGGTTATATTATCGTGAAAACCTTGATTACCAAGGTCGAACCAGATGCAGAAGTTAAGCAATCCATGAATGAAATCAATGCGGCGCAACGTAAGCGGGTCGCAGCGCAAGAATTGGCTGAAGCCGACAAGATTAAAATCGTCACTGCAGCTGAAGCCGAAGCAGAGAAAGACCGCCTTCATGGTGTGGGGATTGCCCAACAGCGTAAGGCGATTGTGGATGGATTGGCAGAGTCTATCACCGAACTCAAGGAAGCCAATGTTGGCATGACAGAAGAACAAATCATGTCCATACTCTTGACCAACCAGTATTTGGATACTTTGAATACCTTTGCCTCTAAAGGAAATCAAACTATCTTTTTACCAAATACGCCAAATGGTGTGGATGATATCCGTACACAAATCTTGTCAGCTCTACGTGCTGAGAAGAAATAATAGACTAAAGAGCCTGGAGTCAGGCTCTTTTTAGTGTTCGTGAGAGATAAGCCTTAGCTTAAATAAGACTATTCACAAAAGTTACTAACAGGTTGTGGATAAGTGTGGATAACTTCTGATTATTTTAGTGATAATTCTTATTTGTATGACCAATTTAGTAACTTTTGAGGATTATAAAGTAGTTTTAATTGCTGCAACTCAAGAGTTAAGCACAGTTTGGGATAGTTATTCACAGATTGTGGATAACCTTGGGGATTGCAGATTTTTTATTAGCGATGACTTGGTAGCCAGCTGAGGGTGAAGGTTAGTTGTTCAGCTTTTAAGAGGTTTTGGTGTTGAATAGTTGATACGAGTGTTTTATCCAGTCGGCATTCTTTTACAAAGTTAAAATGGCTGTGGTTTTGCTCAGTATGAATATCTAGCCATTTATCTTCTTTGGCAAGATAGATTCGGAGGTGGTCAAAGAGAGGGATTCCGAGATCATAGCTGGGCTTGCCTGGACAGGTTGGATAGAAACCGAGAGCTGACCAGATGTACCAAGCAGAGAGACTACCATTGTCTTCATCGCCAGGATAGGCTTCCCAACTTGGATGAAAGGCTTTCTGACGGAGAGTCTTGATGAGAAGGGCAGTATAATCAGGGTAGTTGCTGTAGCGGAAGAGATAAGGAATGTGGAAGCTCGGCTGGTTGGAAATGGCTATTTGTCCAAAAGGAGCAGTAGCCATTTCGCTCATTTCGTGAATTTCGTAACCATAGCCTGTTGTCTCAAAGAGGGGAGCATCTTGACAGGTTTTCAAAAGATAGTTGCTAAAGGCTTCTTTTCCACCCATAAGTTGGATTAAGCCAGGGATGTCGTGGAGGACGCCTAAAGTCGCTTGGATGGCAGAACATTCGGCATAATCACGTCCCCAACTATAAGGAGAGAAGTCAGGGCGGAAGTTGCCTTGACTATCTCGCGCTTGCATGTAACCTGTCTCAGCATCAAATAGCTGGCGGTAATTTTGAGATGCAGTCCTGTAGGTTTTAGCGATTTCTATTTTCCCTAGTTTTTTGGCACAGCTGGCGATACAAAAGTCACTATAGGCATAGTCTAGGGTGTGACTGACGCTTTCGTGGTGGTCTGTGGATAGATAGCCCAGTTCTTGGTATTGGGCTAGTCCGTGACGACCATTGATGCCGAGAGGGTCGGCCTTGCTGGCTGTTTCAAGCATGGCTTGGAGGAGTTCTTCTTCTAGGTCGAGGGCCATGTCCTTGCAGGCGCTATCGGAGATAATACCGTCTAAAAGTGTACCTGGCATCATGCCCCGTTCATCTGGAGCCAGCCATTTTGGAAGGAAACCAGTATCGCGGTAGTTATTGAGAAATCCTTCTAAGAAGCGGTGGTAGTGTTCCGGTATGATAAGGGCAAAGAGGGGGAAGGTGGTGCGGAAGGTATCCCAGAAACCATTGTTGCTAAAGAGGACACCAGGCTTGACAGTTCCAGTAGCCAAATCTATGTGGATGGCTTGCCCTGATTCATCAACCTCATAAAAAGTCTGTGGAAAGAGGAAGAGTCTGTAAAGGCAGTGATCAAAGAAGGTTCGGTCAGCTTCTCCTGTCTCTATAATGTCAAAACGATGGAGGAGATTTTCCCAATCTTTTTGTGCACTTGCTTTGCAGTTATCAAAATCTTCTTTAGGTAGATTAAGCAGTGCTTGAGAAGGAGAGATGAAAGAAGTCGCTAGCTGAATTTCAGCATGGCTATCTGCTAGGTCGATTCGCCAGTCTTCGCCTTCTTGGCTGATAGCAAGGATATTCATGTTTATTTGCAGGACAGTGAACATCGTTAGTGGATTTTTGTTGGTTTCAGTTTTACCTTCTTGTCGTAGGGCAAGAGTTCGCTTATCTACTTGCTCCACGATCAGTTTATCTGCTGCGTGAAGGTAGAGGGAGAGGGCTTTGCCTTGCTTTTGCTCCAAACGAATAGAAGCACCGTAGCAAGTCGGTGTGAGCTGGGTTTCAATCTGATAGCGCAGGGATAAAATCTTCAGATAATGGGGTTGGAAAGAGGCCTTATCTATGTCATAGGAAGACTGACGATGGAAGAGGCTGTCTCCACCCAGTTGGCCTGTGACAGGTGTCAGAAGGAGCCAATAGTAGTCCCCAATCCAAGGACTGGGCTGGTGGGTCAATCGAATCCCCTGAAAGATAGGCAGATGCGGATCGAAAAACCAAGATCCATCCTGGTCACTGGTCTGGGGCACAAAGTAATTCATCCCAAAAGGCACGCCTGTGTATGGCAGGGTATTTCCCCGAGAGAAGGCATGTTTGCTGGCAGTTCCAAATCGGGTATCGATGCTTTCAAGTAGTGGTTTCATAGTCTTTCCTTTAGCTGTTTTTCTACATTATATCAGAAAAAGAGGGCCTTTAGAAAAGGAGTTTCAAAGATAACTATTTTGTAGAAAAATGACTATCATTTGTGTATGTATTTTCTGTCTCAAAAGCTATATACTGAAAATGAAACTTGTTTGAAAGAGGATACTGCACGATGATTTATTCAAAAGAAATTGTTAGAGAGTGGCTAGATGAAGTGGCAGAACGTGCTAAGGACCATCCAGAGTGGGTGGATGTTTTCGAGCGTTGCTACACCGACACCTTGGACAATACGGTTGAAATCCTAGAAGATGGTTCAACTTTTGTCTTGACTGGGGATATTCCTGCCATGTGGCTTCGAGATTCGACAGCCCAACTCAGACCCTACCTTCATGTGGCCAAAAGAGATACCTTTCTGCGTCAGACCATTGCAGGTTTGGTCAAACGTCAGATGACCTTGGTACTCAAAGATCCTTATGCCAATTCCTTCAACATTGAGGAAAACTGGAAGGGTCACCACGAGACAGACCATACCGATCTTAATGGCTGGATTTGGGAACGCAAGTATGAGGTGGACTCGCTTTGCTATCCTTTGCAGCTGGCTTATCTCCTCTGGAAAGAGACTGGCGAGACTAGCCAGTTTGATGAGACTTTTGTCGCAGCGACTAAGGAAATTCTTTATCTGTGGACAGTGGAACAAGACCACAAGAACTCTCCTTATCGTTTTGTCCGCGATACGGACCGTAAGGAAGACACCTTGGTAAATGATGGATTTGGCCCTGATTTTGCAGTGACAGGTATGACCTGGTCAGCTTTTCGTCCGAGCGATGACTGCTGTCAGTATAGTTACTTGATTCCGTCCAATATGTTTGCCGTAGTAGTCTTGGGTTATGTGCAAGAGATCTTCGCAGCATTAAACCTAGCTGATAGCTCGAGCATTATCACAGATGCTAAACGTCTTCAGGATGAAATCCAAGAAGGAATAGAAAATTACGCCTACACTACCAACAGCAAGGGTGAAAAGATTTATGCCTTTGAAGTGGATGGTCTAGGAAATGCTAGCATCATGGATGATCCAAACGTACCAAGTCTGTTGGCTGCACCTTATCTGGGCTACTGCGACATTGACGACGAAGTCTATCAAGCAACTCGTCGTACCATTCTGAGTCCAGAAAATCCTTACTTCTATCAGGGAGAATACGCTAGCGGTCTCGGAAGTTCTCATACCTTCTATCGCTATATCTGGCCAATCGCCCTTTCTATCCAAGGTTTGACAACAAGAGATAAGGCAGAGAAGAAATTCTTGCTGGATCAGCTGGTTGCTTGCGATGGTGGTACAGGTGTTATGCATGAAAGCTTCCACGTAGATGACCCAACTCTTTATTCTCGTGAATGGTTCTCTTGGGCTAACATGATGTTCTGTGAGTTGGTCTTGGATTACTTGGATATCCGCTAATACTCTTCGAAAATCTCTTCAAACCACGTCAGCTTTATCTGCAACCTCAAAGCTGTGCTTTGAGCAACCTGCGGCTAGCTTCCTAGTTTGCTCTTTGATTTTCATTGAGTATAAGGAGCTCGCTTTCGCTTCACTGATTCTTGGAAAGAATCACAAATTTACATTTAAAACGTTAACAATAAAAATTTAAATTTAGAATGAGGTTTTACTTCATGGAAAATGTTGTCGTACATATTATCTCACATAGTCACTGGGATCGTGAGTGGTACTTGCCTTTTGAAAGCCACCGTATGCAGTTGGTGGAATTATTTGACAATCTCTTCGATCTCTTTGAAAATGACCCTGAGTTCAAGAGCTTTCACTTGGATGGTCAAACCATTGTCCTTGATGACTACTTGGAGATTCGCCCTGAGAATCGCGACAAAGTCCAACGATATATTGACGAAGGCAAACTTAAAATTGGTCCTTTTTACATCTTGCAAGATGACTACTTGATTTCAAGTGAAGCCAATGTCCGTAATACTCTTATCGGTCAGCAGGAGGCTGCAAAATGGGGCAAATCAACTCAGATTGGTTACTTCCCAGATACCTTTGGAAATATGGGACAAGCGCCTCAAATCCTTCAAAAATCAGGCATTCATGTGGCCGCTTTTGGGCGTGGTGTGAAACCGATTGGATTTGACAACCAAGTTCTCGAAGATGAGCAGTTTACTTCCCAGTTTTCAGAAATGTACTGGCAGGGTGCGGATGGTAGTCGTGTTTTAGGTATTCTCTTTGCCAACTGGTACAGTAACGGGAATGAAATCCCAGTTGACAAAGATGAGGCCTTGACCTTTTGGAAACAAAAACTGGCAGACGTGCGTGACTACGCTTCGACCAACCAGTGGTTGATGATGAACGGCTGTGACCATCAGCCTGTTCAGAAAAATCTGAGCGAAGCCATTCGTGTGGCAAATGAACTCTTCCCAGATGTAACCTTTGTTCATAGTTCCTTTGATGAATATGTTCAAGCTGTAGAAAGTGCTCTACCAGAGCAATTATCAACGGTGACAGGCGAGTTGACCAGTCAGGAAACAGACGGTTGGTACACACTTGCCAACACTTCTTCATCTCGTATTTATCTCAAACAAGCATTCCAAGAAAATAGCAACCTCCTAGAGCAAGTTGTAGAACCCTTGACGATTATCACTGGGGGTCATAACCACAAGGATCAGTTGACCTATGCTTGGAAAACACTTTTGCAGAATGCGCCACATGATAGCATCTGTGGCTGTAGCGTGGACGAAGTTCACCGTGAGATGGAGACACGTTTTGCCAAGGTCAATCAAGTCGGAAACTTTGTTAAGAGCAATCTTCTTAACGAATGGAAGGGTAAAATCGCTACAGCTAAGGCTCAAAGTGATTACCTCTTTACTGTCATTAATACAGGATTGCATGATAAGGTTGATACTGTTAGCACAGTGATTGATGTTGCGACTTGTGATTTCAAGGAATTGCACCCAACAGAAGGTTACAAGAAGATGGCTGCTCTTACCTTGCCAAGTTATCGTGTGGAGGACTTAGATGGTCGTCCTGTAGAGGCTAAAATCGAAGATCTTGGGGCTAATTTTGAGTATGATTTACCAAAAGACAAGTTCCGCCAAGCTCGTATTGCCCGTCAAGTGCGCGTGACCATTCCAGTTCACCTAGCGCCTCTTTCTTGGACAACCTTCCAATTGTTGGAAGGAGAGCAAGAACACCGTGAAGGCATTTACCAAAACGGAGTGATTGATACGCCATTTGTAACGGTGAGTGTGGATGACAATATCACAGTTTATGACAAGACAACTCACGAAGCCTACGAAGATTTTATCCGCTTCGAAGACCGTGGTGACATCGGAAACGAGTATATCTATTTCCAACCAAAAGGAACAGAGCCAATCTATGCAGAGCTTAAGGGCTACGAGGTCTTGGAAAACACAGCTCGCTACGCTAAAATTTTGCTCAAACATGAATTGACCGTGCCTGTCAGTGCAGATGAAAAGCTAGAAGAAGAGCAAAAAGGCATCATCGAGTTTATGAAGCGTGAAGCTGGACGTTCAGAAGAATTGACAAGCATTCCTCTTGAAACTGAGATGACTATCTTCGTTGATAATCCACAAATCCGTTGCAAGACTCGCTTTACCAACACTGCCAAAGACCACCGTATCCGTCTCTTGGTCAAGACTCATAACACGCGTCCAAGCAATGATTCTGAAAGCATCTATGAGGTGGTGACACGACCAAACAACCCAGCTGCTTCATGGGAAAATCCTGAAAATCCTCAACACCAACAAGCCTTTGTTAGTCTGTATGACGATGAAAAAGGTGTGACTGTATCCAACAAGGGATTGAATGAATACGAAATCCTAGGAGACGACACCATTGCAGTGACTATTTTGCGTGCATCAGGTGAGCTAGGTGACTGGGGTTACTTCCCAACACCAGAAGCTCAGTGTTTGCGTGAGTTTGAAGTTGAGTTTGCGCTTGAATGCCACCAAGCCCAAGAACGCTTCTCAGCTTTCCGTCGTGCTAAGGCCTTGCAGACACCGTTTACCAGCCTTCAGCTTGCTAAACAAGAAGGAAGCGTGGCAGCGACTGGTAGCCTCTTGAGCCATTCTGTTCTCAGCATACCACAAATCTGTCCAACAGCCTTTAAGGTAGCTGAAAATGAGGAGGGCTATGTTCTTCGTTACTACAATATGTGTAGTGAAAATGTGCGTGTACCGGAAAGTCAACATCTCTTCCTTGACCTACTTGAACGACCATACCCAGTTCATAGAGGCCTCATTTCACCACAAGAGATTCGTACAGAATTCATCCAAAAAGAAGAAATTTAATTTCAAAAAGTAAACATAAAAAGAAAGGAGGGGCGAAAAGGTAAGAACTAACTACTGATTCGCCCCTTTTTATGGTAAAAACAATGACCATTGCAACGATTGATATCGGAGGGACTGGGATTAAGTTTGCCAGTCTGACTCCTGATGGGAAAATACTGAATAAGACAAGCATTCCAACGCCTGAAAGTTTGGAGAACTTACTAGCTTGGCTAGATCAACGTTTGTCAGAGCAGGATTATAGCGGGATTGCTATGAGCGTTCCAGGCGCGGTCAATCAAGAGACAGGTGTGATTGATGGCTTCAGTGCGGTGCCCTACATTCACGGATTTTCTTGGTATGAGGCGCTTAGCTCTTATCAGATTCCTGTCCATCTGGAAAATGATGCCAACTGCGTTGGACTTAGTGAACTGCTAGCTCATCCAGAACTTGAAAATGCAGCCTGTGTCGTGATTGGGACAGGGATTGGCGGAGCCATGATTATCAATGGTAGACTTCATCGAGGTCGCCACGGCCTGGGTGGAGAATTTGGCTACATGACCACCCTTGCCCCTGCTGAAAAGCTCAACAACTGGTCGCAACTAGCGTCAACTGGCAATATGGTGCGATACGTGATTGAAAAATCTGGTCAGACTGACTGGGACGGTCGCAAGATTTACCAAGAGGCCGAAGCAGGAAATGCCCTTTGTCAAGAAGCCATTGAGCGCATGAACCGTAATCTGGCGCAAGGCTTGCTCAATATTCAATATCTCATCGACCCAGATGTCATCAGTCTGGGAGGTTCTATCAGTCAAAATCCAGATTTTATCCAAGGTGTCAAGGAAGCTGTTGAAGACTTTGTCGATACCTACGAAGAATACACGGTCGCACCAGTTATCCAAGCCTGCACCTATCATGCAGATGCTAATCTCTACGGGGCCCTTGTCAACTGGCTACAGGAGGAAAACCAATGGTAAGATTTACAGGAATTAATTCCAAACAAACTCAGGCAATCGACTTGCTGACAAAGTACATTTCGCTACCAGATGTAGAGGTAGCTGTCGCCCAATCTGACCAAGCCTCTATCTCTATCAAGGGTGAGGGTGGACACTATCAATTAACTTACCGCAAACCCCACCAACTTTATCGTGCCTTGTCCCTGTTGGCAACATCCCTAGCAGAAGGTGACAAGGTAGAGATTGAGGAACAAGCAGCTTATGAAGATTTAGCCTATATGGCAGACTGTTCTCGAAATGCGGTGCTAAATATGGCTTCTGCCAAGCAGATGATTGAGGTCTTGGCTCTCATGGGCTACTCAACCTTTGAGCTCTACATGGAAGACACTTACCAGATTGAAGGGCAGCCTTACTTTGGCTATTTCCGTGGAGCTTATTCGGCTAAGGAGTTGCAGGAAATCGAAGCCTATGCCCAGCAGTTTGATATGACCTTTGTGCCTTGCATCCAGACCTTGGCCCACTTGTCAGCCTTCGTTAAATGGGGTGTCAAAGAAGTGCAGGAGCTCCGTGATGTAGAGGACATTCTTCTTATCGGCGAAGAAAAGGTTTATGACCTGATTGATGGCATGTTTGTTACTCTATCTAAACTGAAGACTCGCAAGGTCAATATCGGAATGGATGAAGCCCACTTGGTTGGTTTGGGACGTTACTTGATTCTGAACGGTGTTGTGGACCGTAGTCTCCTCATGTGCCAACACTTGGAGCGCGTGCTGGATATTGCTGACAAATATGGTTTCCACTGCCAGATGTGGAGCGATATGTTCTTTAAACTCATGTCAGCGGATGGCCAGTACGACCGTGATGTGGAAATTCCCGAAGAAACTCGTGTCTACCTAGACAGTCTCAAAGACCGTGTGACCTTGGTTTACTGGGATTACTACCAAGATAGCGAAGAAAAGTACAATCGTAATTTCCGCAATCACCACAAGATTAGCCACGACCTTGCCTTTGCAGGGGGAGCTTGGAAGTGGATTGGTTTCACACCTAACAACCATTTCAGCCGTCTCATCGCTCTTGAAGCCAATAAAGCCTGTCGTGCCAATGACATCAAAGAAGTTATCGTGACAGGTTGGGGGGACAATGGTGGGGAAACAGCCCAGTTCTCTATCTTACCAAGCTTGCAAATCTGGGCAGAACTCAGCTACCGCAATAACCTAGACCGTTTGTCTGCTCGCTTCAAGACCAATACAGGCCTATCAGTTGAGGACTTTATGCAGATTGACCTAGCCAACCTCTTACCAGACTTGCCGAACAATCTCAGTGGCATCAACCCTAATCGCTATGTCTTTTATCAGGATGCTCTCTGCCCTCTTCTTGACCGACACATGACACCTGAACAGGACAAGCCCCACTTCGCTCAGGCAGCTGAGATTCTTGCTGACATTAAAGAAAAAGCTGGCAACTATGCCTACCTCTTTGAAACTCAGGCTCAGTTGAACCAGATTTTAAGTAGCAAAGTGGACGTGGGACGACGCATTCGTCAGGCCCATCAAGTAAACGATAAGGAAAGTCTGCAAGAAATCGCAAGACAAGAATTACCAGAACTCAGAAGCCAAATTGAAGACTTCCATGCCATCTTTAGCCACCAATGGCTGAAAGAAAACAAGGTCTTTGGCTTGGATACGGTCGATATCCGTATGGGCGGACTCTTGCAACGCATCAAGCGAGCAGAAAGCCGTATCGAGGCTTATCTGGCAGGTCAGCTTGACCGCATCGATGAGCTAGAAGAGGAAATCTTACCATTTACTGACTTCTACGCAGACAATGACTTCGCAGCCACAACAGCCAACCAGTGGCATACTATTGCGACAGCTTCAACGATTTATACGACCTAAAAACAAGAACACCTTTCCTTGGGCAGAGTGTTTCTCGTGAAACATCCCTTTCTTCAAAAGTACTCCACATAAAATAATTTGTGGAGTTTTTTCTATAATTAGTAGTTTAACCTAACCTTCAAATAGGAGTATACTAATAATGTAATCGTTATCAAAAGTCTAAAAAGGAATTTTTAGATGGATATCAAAATAAAAAAGGGAGGAAATTATGAATAAGTTTTCAAAAACCTTGAGAGACAACTGGATCTTTCTCTTAATGGTTTTGCCAGGGGCACTCTGGTTGATTCTATTCTTCTACATTCCAGTATTTGGAAACGTGGTTGCCTTTAAAGACTACCACATGACCAGTAATGGATTTATAGATAGTATCGTGAATAGTAAATGGGTCGGACTCGATAATTTCAGATTCTTATTTAGTTCAAAAGACGCCTTTATTATCACACGAAATACTGTCCTCTACAATCTCGGCTTTATCTTTATCGGTTTGATTGTATCTGTAGGAATTGCCATCATCCTCAGTGAACTCCGTTCTAAGAGAATGGTTAAGATCTTCCAAACTTCCATGTTGTTCCCTTACTTCTTGTCTTGGGTTATCATCAGTTTCTTTACAGATGCCTTCCTAAACATTGATAAAGGTGTGTTCAACCATTTCCTAGAGTCTATCGGAATGAAGGAAATCAATTTCTACGCTGACTTGGGTATCTGGCCATATCTCCTACTTTTCCTAGGTATTTGGAAAGGCTTTGGATATAGCAGTGTCATGTACTATGCGACAATCATGGGAATTGATCCAACCTACTACGAAGCAGCGACAGTGGACGGAGCCAGCAAATGGCAACGAATTCGCAATGTAACCATTCCGCAGTTGACACCATTGGTAACTGTATTGACCATCCTTGCAGTCGGAAACATCTTTCGTGCAGACTTTGGTCTTTTCTACCAAATCCCACATAATGCTGGTCAGCTTTATAACGTAACCAACGTCTTGGACGTATATGTTTATAACGGTTTGACTCAGACAGCGGATATCGGGATGGCTTCAGCAGCAGGTCTCTACCAATCAGTTGTCGGTTTGATTCTGGTTATCCTATCAAACTTACTTGCAAGACGAGTTGATCCAAACTCAGCCTTGTTCTAGAAAGGAGGAGAATATGGCAGAAAAGAAAATTAAAAAAGAAAAAATTGATAATGTCGGCATTCACTCCTTCAGTAAGAAAGCGGATATCTTCTTCAGTACCATTTCTGGTTTGATCGCCCTCTCTTGTATCCTACCCTTTGTATTCGTTATCGTTATTTCGGTGACAGATGAAAAGAGTATCCTCCAAAATGGATATAGCTTCTTCCCATCCCAATTTGGATTAGACGGTTTTGAATTTTTGGCACAGTTTAAGGATAAAATACTCCAAGCTCTCTTCATCTCAGTCTTTGTAACCGTAGTTGGGACATTGACAAATGTCTTTATCACAACAACTTATGCCTACGCTATTTCACGGACAACCTTTAAGTATCGCAGATTCTTTACAATCTTTGCCCTTCTTAGTATGTTGTTCAACGCTGGTTTGGTACCAGGCTATATCGTGGTCACTCGTTTACTTCAACTTGGTGATACAGTTTGGGCCTTGATTGTTCCAATGCTTCTCTCACCATTTAACATCATCTTGATGCGTTCCTTCTTCAAGAAGACCATTCCAGAAGCTATTCTAGAATCCGCTCGTATCGATGGTGCTAGTGAGGCTCGGATCTTCTTCCAAATCTGTTTGCCATTGTCACTACCAGGTATCGCAACCATCACGCTCTTGACAGCACTTGGTTTCTGGAATGACTGGTTCAACGCCCTTCTTTACATCAAGAGTGACAACTTGTACCCATTGCAATATTTGCTCATGCAAATCCAGCAAAATATGGACTATATCGCCAAAGCAGTCGGCCTATCTGGTCAACTGGGAGTTGCTCTTCCAAAAGAAACAGGTCGTATGGCCATGGTTGTAGTTGCAACCCTTCCAATCGCAATCTTGTATCCATTCTTCCAACGCTACTTTGTAAAAGGTTTGACTATCGGTGGTGTGAAAGAATAGTACTTGTTGAGAAAAATCATTTCTCGTTTCCAAACTTCCCTTGCGTGAAGTTAAGATCATTACATTGTTTATAAGTTTAAAAATAAAAAAAGGAGTTTTTGTCATGAAAAACTGGAAAAAATATGCTTTTGCATCTGCTAGCGTAGTCGCTTTGGCTGCTGGTCTCGCTGCTTGTGGAAACCTTTCAGGTAACAAAAAAGCTGCTGACTCAGCTTCAGGTGAAAAAACTGTTATCAAAATGTACCAAATCGGTGACAAACCAGATAACTTGGATGAATTGCTAGAAAATGCTAACAAAATCATCGGTGAAAAAGTTGGTGCTAAATTGGATATCCAATATCTTGGATGGGGTGACTATGATAAGAAAATGTCAGTTATCACATCATCTGGTGAAAACTACGATATCGCCTTTGCATCTAACTATGTTGTAAATGCTCAAAAAGGTGCCTATGCTGACTTGACTGACTTGTATAAGAAAGAAGGAGCAGAGCTTTATAAAGCACTTGACCCAGCTTACATCAAAGGTAACAGCATTAACGGTAAAATTTACGCAGTTCCAGTTGCAGCCAACGTTGCATCATCTCAAAACTTCGCCTTCAACGGAACTCTTCTTGCTAAATACGGTATCGATATTTCAGGTGTCACTTCATATGAAACACTTGAACCAGTCTTGAAACAAATCAAAGAAAAAGCTCCAGATGTAGTGCCATTTGCGGTTACTAAGAACTTCATCCCATCTGATAACTTTGACTACCCAGTTCCAAATGGACTTCCATTCGTTATCGACCTTAAAGGGGACACTACTAAGATCGTAAACCGTTACGAAGTGCCTCGCTTTAAAGAACACTTGAAGACTCTTCACAAATTCTATGAAGCTGGATACATTCCAAAAGACGTAGCAACAAGCGATACTTCATTTGACCTTCAACAAGATACTTGGTTCGTTCGTGAAGAAACAGTAGGACCAGCTGACTACGGTAACAGCTTGCTTTCACGTGTTGCGAACAAAGATATCCAAATCAAACCAATCACTAACTTCATCAAGAAAAACCAAACAACACAAGTTGCTAACTTTGTCATCTCAAACAACTCTAAGAACAAAGAAAAATCAATGGAAGTGTTGAATCTCTTGAACACTAACGCAGAACTCTTGAACGGTCTTGTTTACGGTCCAGAAGGCAAGAACTGGGAGAAAATTGAAGGAAAAGAAAACCGTGTTAAAGTACTTGATGGCTACAAAGGAAACACTCACATGGGTGGATGGAACACTGGTAACAACTGGATCCTTTACATCAACGAAAACGTTACAGATCAACAAATTGCAGATTCTAAGAAACAATTGGCAGAAGCTAAAGAATCTCCAGCGCTTGGATTCATCTTTAACACTGACAATGTGAAATCTGAAATCTCAGCAATCTCTAACACAATGCAACAATTCGATACAGCTATCAACACTGGTACTGTAGACCCAGATAAAGCTATTCCAGAATTGATGGAAAAATTGAAATCTGAAGGTGCTTACGAAAAAGTATTGAACGAAATGCAAAAACAATACGATGAATTCTTGAAAAACAAAAAATCATAAGATCAATTGATTTCGTGTATTCATTCCTAATTCCTAAAAATGTGATCACTGTTTTCCTCAGGTTTGTCTGGGGGAGGCAGTGATTTTTTGAAACAAGAACATATATATCCATGTTTTCTTATCACTATTTAACCATTCAGGAAATATAAAGTAACATTTAGGATTTGGAGTAAAGATTTAGGAAAATATAGCTTATATTAGAGATGTTCCGATTTTAGAAAGGAGGGTTCACATGAAGAAGTATCAGCTTTTACTCAAAATAAGTGCAGTTTTCTCTTACCTATTTTTTGTATTTGGTCTTTCTCAGCTGACGCTTATTGTCCAAAATTATTGGCAATTTTCTTCCCAGATTGGCAATTTCTTCTGGATTCAAAATATCTTGAGTTTGCTATTTAGCGGAGTCATGATTTGGATTCTGGTTAAGACAGGCCATGGTTATCTCTTTCGCATTCCGAGAAAAAAATGGCTTTGGTATTCGATTTTGACAATATTAGTGGTAGTGCTCCAGATCTCTTTTAACGTTCAGACAGCTAAACATGTTCAGTCAACTGCTGAAGGTTGGGCTGTATTGATAGGTTATAGTGAGACTAACTTTGCTGAGTTGGGTATCTACATAACCCTGTTCTTTCTGACTCCACTTATGGAAGAGCTGATCTATAGAGGATTACTGCAACACGCCTTTTTTAAGCATTCACGATTTGGCCTTGATTTGCTTCTTCCGTCCATTTTATTTGCTCTTCCTCATTTTTCAAGCCTGCCTAGTTTGTTAGATATCTTCGTCTTTGCAACATCTGGCATCATCTTTGCTAGTTTGACCCGCTATACCAAGAGCATTTATCCTTCCTATGCGGTGCATGTGATTAATAATATTTTCGCGACATTACCATTTTTGCTGACTTTTTTACATAGGGTGTTTGGGTAAAATATTAGTTCGAGAGTAAGAATGATAGCTTTTCAATTTCAGGAGGAAAATGAGAATGACACCATTAAAATGGTTTGCCGGAGGCAGTGAAAGACGTTGTGAAGCGATGACTATCCTATATCATCTACTAGAAGACATAAAGGATACGCCTCAGCTGACTCCCTTGAAAAATCAATTAGTTATTTATCAAAGAAGATTGAAGGACGATGGGACTTCTACTCCTTTTATATTGAGTCAAATGAATGTTGATATCTCACGTGTGTTGATTGATAATAAGCTGATTTTGTCAGAAAGTCAAGCTAGGCAGATCAAAAAATTGAGAGAATTATCTACTATTCGCTATGGTTACTGATGAAGTGCAGGGATAAGCACCTTTCTACAATTTCCAGTCAAATAAATTGCATTCGCTTTCTCAAGCAGGTATACTAGTATAGTTAGATGAAAAATTCTGAAAATTTAAGAATAGAAAAGAGAACAAATCTTATGGCAAAAGATATTCGTGTCTTACTTTACTACCTTTACACTCCAATTGAAAATGCAGAGCAATTTGCTGCAGACCACTTGGCTTTCTGTAAATCAATCGGCCTTAAAGGTCGTATCCTAGTCGCTGACGAAGGAATTAACGGAACAGTTTCAGGTGACTACGAAACAACTCAAAAATACATGGACTACGTTCACAGCCTCCCAGGCATGGAAGACCTCTGGTTCAAGATTGACGAAGAAAATGAACAGGCCTTCAAGAAGATGTTTGTTCGCTACAAGAAAGAAATTGTCCACCTTGGTTTGGAAGACAACGACTTTGACAACGACATCAACCCACTTGAAACAACAGGTGCTTACTTGTCTCCAAAAGAGTTCAAAGAAGCCCTTCTTGACGAAGATACAGTTGTCCTTGACACACGTAACGATTATGAGTACGACCTAGGACATTTCCGTGGGGCTATCCGCCCAGATATACGCAACTTCCGTGAGTTGCCACAATGGGTTCGTGATAACAAGGAAAAATTCATGGACAAGCGCGTCGTGGTTTACTGTACAGGTGGCGTTCGCTGTGAGAAATTCTCAGGCTGGATGGTCCGTGAAGGCTACAAAGATGTCGGCCAATTGCACGGAGGAATCGCTACTTACGGTAAAGACCCAGAAGTCCAAGGTGAACTTTGGGATGGGAAAATGTACGTCTTTGACGAGCGTATTGCCGTAGATGTTAACCACGTTAACCCAACTATCGTAGGGAAAGACTGGTTTGATGGAACACCATGTGAACGTTATGTCAACTGTGGAAATCCATTCTGTAACCGTCGTATCTTGACATCAGAAGAAAATGAAGACAAGTACCTTCGTGGATGCTCACATGAGTGTCGTGTTCACCCACGTAACCGCTATGTTTCAGAAAATGAATTGACACAAGCTGAAGTTGTCGAGCGTCTAGCCGCTATCGGTGAAAGCTTGGATCAAGCAGCTACTGTATAAGATTAAACAGTCCTTAGGGGCTGTTTTTCTATGCTTTTTACTCAAAAATCTAAAGTTTGTTTCTGTATCTTTCAAGAAAATAAGGTATACTATATGTAAACGATTTCAAAGGAGTACAGTTATGACGAAAACATTTTTTATTCCAAATAAACAGAGCATTTTAGGAGAACAGGAAATTTTGACTGCCAAGTCCGTCTTGGCCTTGCTAGATGGTTTGGAGTCACATAGCTATGATGCTGTCTATCTCCGTCAGCCTCTTAATCGTCTCGAGTATATAGAGTGTGCGATAGTGGGGCAATCACAATTTCTTTTTAAGGTCAGTTATGCTGATGGTCAAAAGGCTTACCGTGTTGATCTTCCTGATCTACTAACGAAGACAGACTGGCAGATTATCAAAGCATTTTTAGATGCTCTGCTTGCTTACACAGGAACTGAGATTGAAGGACTAGATGGTTTTGATTTTGAAGCTTATTTCCAAGCAAGTATTCAAGCCCATCTGACAGATAATGCAGCCCGTTTTACGATTTGCCAAGGAATTTTTAATCCGGTTTTCTTTAGTCATGAGGACTTGAAAAGCTTTTTAGGGGAAGATGGCTTGGCTCAGTTTGAAGCGCGTGTGCGTGCGGTTCAAGAGACAGACGCCTACTTTGCAAGAGTTTCCTTCTATCAGGATGGAGAAGGCCAAGTGCACGGTGTTTATCATCTGGCTCAAGGAGTCAAGACTGTTTTACCGAGAGAACCATTTGTTCCTGCAGCCTATATGGAGCAATTGGTGGATAAGGAAGTGCAGTGGGAGATTGACTTGGTTCAAATCACAGGAGATGGCTCTAAACCAGAAGACTATGAAGCCATTGCCCGCTTGGACTATGCAAAATTCCTTGAGGTACTACCATCAGCATCTTACCACCAGCTAGATGCCAATCAATTAGAAGTGCAACCCATCTTAGATAAAGATTTTAAAGCATTAGCACAAGAAAAGTAAAGCATAAGCAGGTCAATTGACTTGCTTTTTGATATATAAAAAATCCTGCCATGAAAGACAGGATTGAAGTTTAAAGAAAGGCCAAGATACGGAGGTAATCCCCAATCAGTGCGACTTCAGCTACAAAGAAGAGGAGGATAATGACTCCGTTCACAAGGACAGACAAGAATAATTGATAGAAGGAGTCGGTTTCACTTGATTGACTAGGTCTCGTAATGATATGGAGGCTAGCAAGTAGAATGATTCCAATGCTAATCACACACAAGAGGGCTGTAAATCGTAGGCTGTCAAAGAAGGCAAAGAAACTAGCAATGGCAGTGAGGAAGATTGGAATTGCCAAGAGTTGACTATATTGTTGGAGAACCTTTTCTAGCGTCCAGTCTTTTTCCTGGTGGATAAATCGTCTCACAACGAAACTACCCAAGAGGAATGAAAAGAAGAAGAGTGTTGTTGCTACTAGGATAGAGATAATCGAAAAGAGATTCAATGAAGCAAATTGTTCAGGGAAGTGATTATGCATAGTTGCTATATGTCCATAGTAAGCATGTTTGATGTGGTAGATACTAAAGAAAAAGGAAGACGCAGAAAACAGAATGAGCAAGAGAAAGGCTGTGTAACTGTGTGTGCTACTTGTTTCAAGATTGCTCGTAGGAGATTTGAGAGCTTCTAATAGCCAAGACCAAAAATCAAGCGCTTGCTCTTTCCATCTATCCGTAGATTTTGGAGCTTGGTCGGGAATATAGGGACTTTCTAAGGATTGACTGAGAAGAAGGGGCTCTTTCGTGGTTGGTTTTTGCTGAGGAAGTGCTTCTTGACTCTCTTCAGCTTTAGTGACTTTTTCTGTTTCCCCAGAAAGATCTTGCTCTTCTTCAGTAGAATCTAATGCTTTCTTTTCTTCTATTTCTGTTCTTGATTCACTGTCTTCAGGCGTTTCAATTTTCTCTTCTTGCTGACTCTCCAGTTCGACTTCAGCTTGAGAGACTTCCTCCTCTACTTGAGTATTTTTTTCAATTGGTGTATCGAGAACGGCTATCGTTTCTTCAGCCTTGTCTGCAACATCTTGGGCTTGTTCATCAGACTTGTTTTTGCTTGTTGTTTTTACAAAATCATTACTTTCAAACCATTCTTGTTTCATGGTAGAACCTCCTTTTTAGTTAGATAAATATGCTTCCATAGTAGCAAATGTAAGCGCTTTTGTCAACGTCTGTTTGGTATGGATATTAGCTCAATATCATTATCAGCTCTAGCAATGAGTTGATCCTTGACATCGGTTTTTTCAGTTTTGTAAGGGTTGCTTAATTCCGTGCCTCTTGATTCAGGCTTTTCTCTTGTGAATTGGTGGATAGAACTATAGTTGCTTGAGATGTCCCAGTTAATTCGTTGGTTCTCTTTCTGGTCTAGGATGATTCTGAGATACTTTTTGGCAGTCAGTTCAACCTTACCATGGACTTGGATATTTTCAGCGTGGAAGTGCTTCTCTGTTGACTCTAGCTGACTATCTGTAAGGTCTGTATCAAAGATATTGACGATATTAGGGGTTGTGAGTTTACTGTTTTTGATACGACTTCCTTCAATTCGGAGGAGATAGCCGTTTGTATTGAGAGTTACATTTTCAAGGCTAGCATTAGTGATACTGGTTTGTCTGCGATTGGCTGAGATGTTGATTCCTTTTAGATTTCTCCCTTTTGGTAGTCGCAGAATAACTTCTTCAAAACGACTAGAGTAGCTACTTGCGATATGGAGAATCCCGCCAATTCCAGAAGATAGAAACGGAGTTTCAGACAGTTTTTTATCCGTTAGGCTCAGCGTTTTATCGTTCTGATTTGTGATAAGATCATGGTTAGCAGAAATAGATGGATGGTAAGAAATGTGGATTTGATCATCGAAAGAGTCTGTGATGGTCAGCGCGTGTTGGTGGAGAGTAATTTCTAGGTTTTCGACTTCCTTGCCAAAGGTTAGCTCTTCCGTACGGCTATCATAGACAGGTTCTTTGGACATGGCAAGTAGGCTCTTAATTCCGTCAGATTGGATGCCTACAAAGAGCAGGACAAAGCCGATAACGGTAGTCACAACACCAAAAATGAGAAATACTTTTGTCCATTTACGCATGCTGGTCACCTCTCTTTCCTTTTTTAAGAACAAATTGCACCAGGCGAACAATGAGTAGACCGAAGAAGCGAGCTACATAGGAAATACCTAATAAAACCAGCGAAGAAGCACCGATAGCTAGTAAACCAGAACCGAAAATCAAGATAAAGGCTGATTTAGCTTGGGCTAGGACAGTAAAACTTTCAACTAAAAATAGGAATCCGCCGATGATACCAAGTATGGAAACTACAAAGAAAGCCAAGATGACGCTCGAAGCGGCCACAAGGATTGCGAAAAGAGCCAAGAGAATGGCGATTCCCAGAGGAATGCCGATGGGTGCTGCAAGGAGAGCTAACAAGGCGATATGCAAAATTTGTCGGTTATTCTTTTGAGCGGGTGCCTCATTGATTTTTTTATCGAGAAGATTAGAGAGAACTTCGTGGGCCGCTTCTTTGGGAGTTCCCAAACTAGCAATGAGTTCTTCTTCTCCCTCGACTCCAGCATCGTCAAAGAGTTCCCTGAAATAGTCCATGGCTTCAATTTGGTCAGCTTCAGGTAGTTTTTTGAGATAAAGTTCTAGCTGAGTCAGGTATTCAGTTCTTGTCATGGCGGATACTCCCTTCTATGATGCCATTGATGGTGTCTGTATAAAGTGCCCATTCATCTTTTAGGGTCACGAGCTGTTCTATACCACCATTTGTCAAGGAGTAGTATTTGCGCATGCGACCTTGGAACTCTCTAGAATAGGTTGTCAGAAAGCTATTGCCCTCCAATTTTTTGAGAATGGGATAGAGTGTAGATTCTTTGATATTAGCGATCAGCTTAATGGTTTGGCTAATCTCATAACCATAAGAATCATCCTGCTCCAGTACGGCCAATATGAGAAATTCAATCAAGGCAGAGGATGTTGGAAAGTACATGGGGAACCTCCTTTTCTAATGTGTAAGATTTTTATATATAATTTTTCTACACATACATTGTACATCTAAAAGAAAGCCCTGTCAAGAAATATGTGTAAAAATTTTATATATAAAAAACTTCTAGGAAAAACTAGAAGTTTAGAGGATTTTTGTGAGAATATTATCTGAATTTTATCGTAGATTTTTTATAATCAATATTTTCATCCAATAGTTTTAGTAAAGGAGTCACGTACTCAGGATTTGGAAACTTAGGACCGAAAATGACTTCATCGATTTTAATTGAATTTTCACGTTCTACATAAAGTTTGCCTATCCCAGAGGTTTTGTCAATTTTGATTTCCTTATTACTTGGGTCTAGATTAGCATAGCGTAAGATACGAAGTTCGTTTTCATATTTGTAATCGACAGATTTAAATAAGTAGCGAATTTCTTCGATACATTCAGAGATGGCATCTTGATAATTCTTCTCCGTGACTTTTGAACCGATATCTAGTTTTTCTTTTAAACTATTCAACAATTTTTCTAATTCTTCTATTTCCGAATTCTCAAATAGTTCAGTTTGTTCTAGTTTTAAATTTTCCTCTATATGCTTAACATAGGCAATTCGGTAGAGATAATCACGATTCCCTTTTGAATCACTATCTTTTTCTACAGAATTCGGTTCAGTTCCTTCATCATTAACAGTATCGACTGAATTTTCACTTTCACTCCGAAAGATAGATTTTTCAAAACCACTATTTAATTCAGATTTCAGTAAATACATCTTATCAGAGAATTCTAAAAAGTTTTTTTCTTTACGCCAAGAAACATCATTGAAGGAGGTAAATCTAGAAAAATCATCTCCTCGAAGTACCAGACAAACGCCTTTGGCATCATCACCATACTGGGACCACATGGCCAAATCATCCGTTTTGTTTGTAAAACTCATTAAGAACCATGAGCTTGGTTCCAAAACATCTCGTCTCTCTAAGCCCAATATCTGTTCTATGACGATTCCTTCTTCAGGATCATTCATATAATTAGCATTATACAAACGAGTTTTCCCAGATACTGAAAAAATACTTTTCTTCTTTTCATTCTCCTCTTGATCTAACATAATTTGGAGAGTGCTCCCCTTGGTATAATGGCCAAATTTAAGCACCTGATTTTTATCTTTGTCTTTTAGTCCCAGTTGATACTTAATTTTTTGAACAAGTTGATAAATTGATAGCAAGTTCTTTAGTTCACTCGAGTCTTCTTTATAACGCTCTGCCCATGTTTGTAAAATAGCATATTTAGTATTATTTAAAAGACCTTCTCTTAGTATAATGTTGAATAGCTTGTACTCATCACTGTCACAAACATTATCATTACTAAAAAATAAATCATCAAAATTTTGTATCATAAATTTAGAAAATTTATCATAGAGTTCTTTTATTATTTTTGTGGTTTTTCGACGTTCAATCAACTCCGTTTGATGATTAAATAAGTTTGCTAAGAACATACCATATATAAAAGCGATTTCTTCAGATTCTTGGAGTTGTGGTTGAAAGTCTTGTAACTTTTCAGCAGTAGTCTCTAGTTCCTTTAACCCAGTCTGCTTGGTTGATAAAATAAGCAAAATCATGGCAAATGCTTCTGCAATATCAGGTGATTCAGGGAATTTTTTCTGCAATTCCTGTAATTTTTCAGCAGTAGTCTCTAGTTCCTTTAACCCAGTCTGCTTGGTTGATAAAATAAGCAAAATCATGGTAAATGCTTCTGCAATATCAGGTGATTCAGGGAATTTTTTCTGCAATTCCTGTAATTTTTCAGCAGTAGTCTCTAGTTCCTTCAACCCAGTCTGCTCGGTTGACAAATTGAGCAAAATCCTAGCAAATGCTTCTGCTATATCATGTGAATCCTGGAATTTTTGCTGCAATTTCTCTAATTTTTCGACAGTAGCCTCGATTTCCTTCAGCTCAGTCTGCTTGATTGATAAATTAAACAAAGTCATAGCATAGAGCAATGCTATATCAGGCGAATCTGAAAAGCGTTCGTTCAAGGACTGTAATTTCGCAACACTAGCCTCCCGCTCATTCAATTCAGTTTGATTAGCTGATAATTTAACTAAAATCATGGCATACCGCAAAGCTATATCTTCTGATTCAGGGTATTGTTCATAAATTATTCTTGCTTTTTCTGCTAGAGCTTCATAGGCAGTCTTATCTGTCTCCTTGGCTGATAAGCCAACGAGCTTATCTAACTCTGCTAAAATTTGAACCAAATTGTATTTCTGTTCATCCATTCTATGTACCTCGTTTGAAATAGTAGCTGTCTTATAAACTAATTTATTTTTGCATGACAATTAGTTTCTATACATCTTATTATATCAAAAATGTCATCTTTCTGCTAACAGATGGATGGTGCTTTTTGTTGCTAGAAACGCCTAAAAAGCCAGACTCTGTCTGGCTTTACATTGTTTGTATCTGAGAAGTATTTTAGAATAATTAAAGAATTTTATCCGCGCGATCTACTATAAAGAGTGAGACGGTCATGATGATATCGACGAGTAAGAGAGCAGCTACAGCTGGTACCCAAGAGTGGAAGAGGTCAAAACTGTAACCAAAGAGAGTCGGTCCAAAGGCTGCCAGGATATAGCCTCCTGTTTGAGATAGACCAGACAATTGGGCTGTCTTTTCAGGAGCGCTTGTCTTGAGTGAAAAGTTGACCATGAGATAAGGGAAGAGGGCGCTTGTTGCGGTTCCGATGAGGAGATGGATGGCAAGCCAGTAAATGAAATTATTGATCGGGAAAAAGAGCATGGAAATGCCGACCACACCAGCTAGTGAAACCAGAGTGAGCATGAGCTGACGGTTGCGAGTAGACAAGCTGGTTGTCAGGCTTGGGATGGTCATTGAAAAAGGAATGCTAATCAGAGAAAAGATAGATGTCAGCAAGCCAGCTTCGTGACTGGATAGGCCTGCGTGGATAGCCATGGTAGGTAGCCAGGTCATAGCGGTGTAAAAGAGCAAGGATTGAAAACCGGCAAAGACAATCACTGCCCAGACCTGTTTATTATGCATGACCTTTGTTTTGCTTTTTTGTTTGGTTTGTGGAGCCAGTCTGTGATTATAGCGGTGATTTGGGAGCCAGACCAAAAAAGTTGCCAGACAGAGCAGGGTGAGGAGGATGATAAGGCCTTTCCAAGAACTGGCTTGTGTAATAGGCACAGCCAGATAGGAAGCCAGAGCCGTCGCAATCCCCATAGAGGTTACATATAAGGTGGTCAGAAAACCAATTTTCTTTGGTTGATTAGCTTGGATAAGGCTAGGAAGCAGCACATTGATGACTGCGATACTTGCTCCAACCATCAAGGTTCCTAGATAGAGCAGGGGCAGATTGATTAGTCGAATCAGAGAACCGATAGTCAAGAAGAAAAGGCTGTAGGTAAAGAGATGCTCTAAGCCGATTTTCTGAGCCAGTCGGGTAGAAAAGAGCGAGAAGAGGGTAAACATGAGGAGAGGAAGACTAGTTAGGACACCAAGTGAACTAACTTCTACTCCCAGTCCTTGCGAAATATCTCCCAAAATAATGGGTAAAACAGTAAAAGGAGTCCGCAAGGAAACACCAATCAGGATAATACCTGGAACAAAAAAGAGTGATTGCTTTTTCATATAATACCTCTTCTAGCTGAATTTAATAACAGCTTATTTTAAGGCTTTTTCCCTATAATGTCAAGTAAGGTTTTGGGCTTTCAAGATAAAAATGGGAAAGTCTTGAAAATTATGATAAAATAGTGGAAGTAAATCTATACATTGGAGAAAAACTGTGTCTGAAAAGCAAAAAATCAGCGTATTGATGTCGGTCTATATCAAGGAAAATCCGACATTTTTAAAGGATGCTATTGAGAGTGTTCAAAATCAGACCCTGAAACCGAGCGAATTGGTTCTCGTAGAGGATGGGCCTTTGACACCTGAGCTCTATCAGGTATTAGACCAGCTTGAAGCTGAGTCTGATATTCCAGTGAAACGCTATCCTCTTGAGCAGAATCAAGGTTTGGGTCTGGCTCTTCGACAGGGTGTTTTGCAGTGTCAGTACGATATCATCGCTCGTATGGATACCGATGATATAGCTGTTCCAGACCGTTTTGAGAAACAGGTTCAGCTAATGGAGAAGGACAAGCTCGACCTATTAGGTGGACATATTGCAGAGTTTATTGACAATCCTGATGAGATCGTTTCTTACCGTCGTGTTCCAACCCAGCATGCAGATATTGTAACTTATCAAAGGATGAGAAGTGCCTTTAACCACATGACTGTCATGTTCAAGAAGGACATGGTTCTCAAGGCAGGCAACTATGAGGATGGCCTTTATATGGAGGATGACCTCCTCTGGCTCAATATGATTGCTGCAGGAGCTAAGACTGGAAATCTGGATCAAATCTTGTGTAGGGTTCGTGTCGGAGCAGGGATGTTTGAGCGTCGTGGGGGACTGCGTTACCTCAAACTCTATCGTCAAGCTCGTCAACGCATGCTGAAGCGAGGACAAATTTCTTACATGGAGTATGCCAAGAGTGTTGCCATTCAGATGATTGTTGCCCTTTGTCCCGGATTTGTCCGACAGTTTATTTTTATGAAACTGTTACGAAAAAGCAAGTAAAAGATTGTAGCAAATCGTAAACTAGAGAAAAAGTGTTATAATAACAATATAACTATTTGACTCTTTTAAGGAGGAGTAAATTTCTATGAATAAAAAACTCACAGATTATGTGATTGATCTGGTGGAAATTTTAAATAAACAACAAAAACAGGTTTTCTGGGGAATATTTGATATTTTGAGTATGGTGGTTTCCATCATTGTATCTTATATCTTATTCTACGGCTTGATTAATCCAGCACCTGTTGACTACATTATCTATACGAGTTTGGCCTTCCTGTTCTATCAATTGATGATTGGATTTTGGGGGTTGAACGCTAGTATTAGTCGTTACAGCAAGATTACGGATTTCATGAAAATCTTTTTTGGTGTGACTGCTAGCAGTATCTTGTCATATAGTATCTGCTATGCCTTCTTGCCTCTCTTCTCCATCCGTTTTATCGTGCTCTTTATCTTGTTGAGTACTTTCTTAATTTTATTGCCACGGATTACTTGGCAGTTAATCTACTCTAAACGCAAAAAGGGAAGTGGTGATGGAGAACACCGTCGGACCTTCTTAATTGGTGCCGGTGATGGTGGAGCTCTCTTTATGGATAGTTACCAACATCCAACTAGTGAATTAGAACTTGTCGGTATTTTGGATAAGGATGCGAAGAAAAAGGGCCAAAAACTTGGTGGAATCCCTGTTTTGGGTTCATATGATGATCTGCCTGAATTAGCCAAACGCCATCAAATCGAGCGTGTTATCGTTGCGATTCCGTCGCTTGACCCGTCAGAATATGAACGTATCTTACAGATGTGTAATAAGCTGGGTGTCAAATGTTACAAGATGCCTAAGGTTGAAACCGTTGTTCAGGGACTTCACCAAGCAGGTACTGGCTTCCAAAAAATTGATATTACAGACCTTTTGGGACGTCAGGAAATTCGTCTTGATGAATCGCGTCTGGGCGCAGAACTGACAGGTAAGACAATCTTGGTTACAGGTGCTGGTGGCTCAATCGGTTCTGAAATCTGTCGCCAAGTTAGTCGTTTCAATCCTGAACGCATCGTTTTGCTCGGTCATGGGGAAAATTCAATCTACCTTGTTTATCATGAATTGATTCGCAAGTTCCAAGGGATTGATTATGTACCAGTTATTGCCGATATTCAAGACTATGACCGTTTGTTGCAAGTCTTTGAGCAGTACAAGCCAGCTATTGTTTATCATGCGGCAGCCCACAAGCACGTTCCTATGATGGAGCGCAATCCAAAAGAAGCCTTCAAAAACAATATTCGTGGAACTTATAATGTTGCTAAGGCTGTTGATGAAGCTAAAGTACCTAAGATGGTTATGATTTCGACAGATAAGGCGGTTAATCCACCAAATGTTATGGGAGCAACCAAGCGCGTGGCGGAGTTGATTGTCACTGGCTTTAACCAACGTAGCCAATCGACCTACTGTGCAGTTCGTTTTGGAAATGTTCTTGGTAGCCGTGGTAGTGTCATTCCAGTCTTTGAACGTCAGATTGCTGAAGGTGGGCCTGTAACGGTGACAGACTTCCGCATGACCCGTTACTTCATGACCATTCCAGAAGCTAGCCGTTTGGTTATCCATGCTGGCGCTTATGCCAAGGATGGGGAAGTCTTTATCCTTGATATGGGCAAACCAGTCAAGATTTATGACTTGGCCAAGAAAATGGTCCTTCTAAGTGGACACACCGAAAGCGAAATCCCAATTGTTGAAGTTGGAATCCGCCCAGGTGAAAAACTCTACGAAGAACTCTTGGTATCAACCGAACTTGTTGACAATCAGGTTATGGATAAGATTTTCGTTGGTAAAGTTAATGTCATGCCTCTAGAAGCCATCGATCAAAAGATTGAAAAGTTCCGCACTCTTAGTGGAGATGAGTTGAAGCAAGCTATTATCGCCTTTGCCAATCAAACTACCCACGTTGAATAAAAAAGAAAAACGCATATTATCAGGTCTGAAGAACCTTGGTAATATGCGTTTTGTTATGTAGAGACTTGCTCCATTTTCTTCTGAAATGGGGCTGTTGCCCAGTCTATGTTATTGAAAATACTCCAAAACTTCTATGGGTTTGTGAGCGATAAAATCAGGATGATAGTTTAGCAAGTCTGCTTGCTCTCCAAATCCCCAAGTGACAGCCAATTTCTGAATGCCTGTTTCTTGAGCTCCCATCATATCAAACTTGGTATCTCCGATGATGATGGCTTGTTGAGGGGCTAGTTGATGTGTCTGTAAGGCTTGGCGAATGACATCTGCCTTATGTGGAGTTTCAGGGCTGGAACCATAAATACCATCAAAGAAATGATGGATTCCCAAGTTTTTAGTCATGTCTTGAGCAGTTGGAGTATTTTTTGTTGTGGTGATATAAAGAGGATATTTGCTCGACAACTCCCCAAGCAAGTCTACAATTTGAGGAAAGAGTTGAGCTTCATGGATGCCTTTTACTTTGTAGTAAGAACGGTATATCTGGACAGCCTCAGAAATTTGGTCTTTGGGCAGGCAGGTCGCAAAACTACTTTCAAGAGGCGGTCCCATAAAACCACGAATAGTTTTGTCATCAGGACTAGGCACCCCCAGTTCCTTAAAAGTATGAGTAAAGGCATTGTGAATCCCGATAGAACTGTCAACGAGGGTTCCATCCAGATCGAAAAAAATCGCTGTGATAGAGGTCATGGTTTCTCCTATTTGATAAGCTTATTCTCCGAAAATTTCTTTTTGAAGGCGACGACCAGTAGGGGTGGCAGCGAGTCCACCTTCAGCTGTTTCACGAAAGGCAGTTGGCATGCTTGCTCCTACTTGGTACATGGCATCGATAACTTCATCCACAGGAATTTTAGATTCGATACCTGCCAAGGCCATGTCTGCTGCGATGAAAGCAAAGCTGGCCCCCATGGCATTACGTTTGACACAGGGAACTTCGACCAAGCCGGCAACAGGGTCACAGATAAGGCCCAGCATATTTTTAATGACAAAGGCAATGGCCTGACTGGCCTGATAAGGTGTTCCACCGGCAGCTAGAGTCAAGGCTGCAGCACTCATAGCAGAGGCCGAACCAACCTCAGCCTGACAGCCACCTTCAGCTCCTGAGATAGAGGCATTATTTGCGATGACTAGTCCAAAGGCACCAGCAGCAAAGAGGAAATTCAGCTGTTGCTCGTGGTTGAGGTCTAATTTTTCAATAGCAGCAGTGAGAATGGAAGGCAGACAGCCAGCACTTCCTGCGGTCGGAGTAGCGCAGACCAAGCCCATTTTGGCATTGTGTTCATTGACTGCGATAGCATTTCGGGCAGCAGAGAGAATTGTGTAATCTGACAGAGTTTTTCCATTTTTGATGTAGTGATCCAATTTGGCTGCATCTCCACCTGTCAGGCCACTACGAGATTTATTTTCATTGAGGCCAAGTTGGACAGAGGCTTTCATGACTTCCAGATTGCGTTCCATGAGAAGGAGGACTTCTTCACGTTCGCGACCGGTCAATTCAAACTCTGTTGTAATCATGAGTTCTGCGACATTTCCTTGAAAGTCCAGATCTGCTTGCTCGACCAATTCTTTGATAGAATAAAACATGCTTCCTCCTATTTAAAGAAATTGACATTGTGGAGATGAGGGATTTTTCGAATTTCTTCGATGGCCTCATCACAGTTGCGACTGTCAACTTCGATAATCATAATAGCTTTTTCACCAGCTTTTTCACGAGTAACATTCATCTGGGCGATATTGATACCATAGCGTGAAAGAGCCTCTGTTACGAGGGCAATCATACCTGGAATATCTTGATGAACAATGATGATAGTCGGTGTATTCATATTGAGAGAGACTGCAAAGCCATTGAGTTCGGTTACCTGAGTATTTCCTCCACCGATAGAAATACCAGTCACACTGATGGTCTTGTGAGCATTTTTAACGGTAATTTTAGTAGTGTTTGGGTGAGGGGCATTGCTGTCTTTCTGAATGGTCCAGACAATCTTGATGCCGCGCTTGTGGGCAATCTCCAGACTGTTTGGGATTTCAGGATCATCTGTATCCATGCCCAAAATACCTGCAACAAGGGCTAGGTCTGTTCCGTGACCACGATAGGTCTTGGCAAATGAGTTAAAAAGTTGGAATTCGACTTCTGTCGGAGTATCATCAAAAATGGAAGAGACAATCTTCCCAATACGAACAGCACCAGCTGTATGGCTACTAGATGGGCCAATCATAACTGGTCCGATGATATCAAAGACAGATTGAAAACGAAGTGATTTCATCAGTTTCCCCTTATAAAAATTCTTATCTCTATTATATCAAAGAATGAAGGTCTTGGCTTTAATTGTGGATGAAAACCTTTTTACACTACAAATAGCATAAAAAAGCATCTTTTGTAACAAAAAATAGCTTATTTAGGGAAATAAAAAATAATTTTGTAATATTTCTACATAAAAGTGTCAAGAAACGGTAATATTTAAAGGGTATGATAGAACTATAGAAAGAAGGAGAATTTTCAAATATGAAATCAACAACTAAAAAGATTAAAACAACTCTTGCAGGAGTAGCTGCCTTGTTTGCAGTATTTGCTCCATCATTTGTATCTGCTCAAGAATCATCAACTTACACTGTTAAAGAAGGTGATACACTTTCAGAAATCGCTGAAACTCACAACACAACTGTTGAGAAATTGGCAGAAAACAACCACATCGACAACATTCATTTGATTTATGTTGGTCAAGAGTTGGTTATCGATGGTCCTGTAGCACCTGTTGCAACACCAGCGCCAGCTACTTATGCGGCACCAGCTGCTCAAGATGAAACTGTTTCAGCTCCAGCAGCAGAAACTACAGAAGTAGCAGAGGAAGCAGCTCCAGCGGCAAGCGCACCTGCTGCAACTGTAAGCGGATCTGAAGCAGAAGCTAAAGAATGGATCGCTCAAAAAGAATCAGGCGGTAGCTACACAGCTACAAACGGCCAATACATTGGACGTTACCAATTGACAGATTCATACTTGAACGGTGACTACTCAGCTGAAAACCAAGAACGTGTAGCGGATGCCTATGTTGCAGGACGTTACGGTTCATGGTCAGCCGCTAAAAACTTCTGGCTTAACAACGGTTGGTATTAAGAAATAACGAACAGAATAATATGAAAAGGTCGAGGAAATCCCTCGACTTTTTTATATTTCTTTCGGTTGATAATAGGTCTCCACTTCTTTTTTGAGAAAGGCTAGAATGGAAGTTTCATCGGTCAGCTCTAGAAGGGAGAACCCTTTTTGGATAATTTTAGAATCATCCTTACAAATTCCAATACGGACATAGCAGATAGCAAGCATATCGTAGCTTTTCTTGTTCTTGGCATCTTCCAGTAAAGTGTAGCAGATTTGTTGACACATGTTTTTGTCTTGATGGTATAAGTAAATGGTGGAAAGGTTGAGTAGGATTGTCATTCGCAAGTCATATAAATGTTGGTAGTTTTTATAGACTTCTAAGCGTTGCAAGATTTTTCCAGTGATGAGATGGAGGTGTGCAATTGGAAAGCTGAAAAGGATGGTATTGAGGATTTTTAGGTCACTTTCATACCATGTATCTTGTTTTTCAATTTTTTCCCAAAGTTTTTTGATAGTCTGTTTCACTTGGTCTGATAGTTGTTCTGTACCATGTTGACGAATATGAATGACAACTTCAAGCATATCCCTGATTTCTTCTATAGGCAGGTCGTGATGGATCTTGAGATAGTTTTGGCATGTTTCAAAAAAATCAACTAGACCACTGCCACCAATGATGGAATTCATATTGAGATAAGTTTGCATGATTTCTGTCCGTTGGCTCGGCTGATAGAGATGGCAGATGTAGTCAAACTCTTCAAAACTCATATTAATCTGCCGGAGAAGAAAATCCATATTTTCATATTTAGGAGTTGCCTTGCCACTTTCAATCTTTGATAGGCTGGTTCTTGAGAGGACACTCCCACAGACCTCTTCTTGGGTTAAGCCTTTTGACTCACGTATTTCTTTATAGACCTTTCCAAAATCATAACGCATGATTGACTCCTTTTCGTGAAAAAAGTTAACAAACAATAAAATCCTATTAAAAATATTGTATCATAGTAATATAAAAAGTAGAAAATAAAACTAAAATAAGCTTGTGGAAAAGCTTAGTGTAATTTTAAAATGGGCTTAACAGTACTATGATGTAGCTAGAAAAGGGGTGGAAAAATGTTTAAAAATAAGGAACTTTCTCGAGTAGTCATGATATTTGTGATAGGAATTATCCTAGTTTTAATGACACCCATCTTATTTAAAGTTGTTATGGAACTATTTTCAAAATAGATAGGCCTCTGCTTTAGGTAGAGTAGTGAATCAGGAGGTTAAGTGATGAACTACAATTTAAAATATCTCTTATCAGGAATATTTATTATAGTCTTTATAGGTTTTCTAGTCTGGATGCGTTATTTTAATCAGAAGAAGAAAGAAGAGCATTCGGATGTGTCTTTTGAAGCGAGATTAGACAGTGAGGTCAAGGCCTTACATAAACAACTAGGATTGGGTGAGGAACCTCACTATTTCTTAGCTTATCGTTACCTACATCCTTGGTTTGATTTGGCGATTTTACCACCAACAGTTGAAATTTTCTTAACTAAAATAGCACTGGTGATGGTAACTCAAGATGAACTACTGATAAGAAATCTTGGGAATGGGATGACTTTCACAAGTGAGAATCATCGTGATTTGAGACAAGGACTTATCCGCATTCCAAAATCAGAGATGAAAGAATTTGAGATTCGCAACTGGAAAAGAGTTTTTGTATTGGGCGATTTTTTGACAATTAAAACAAGCCAACATAGCTATTATTTGCAGGTTAGAGATGATGGACTTCAAAAAGGAAGTCTTTCTACCAAACATTTCTCCGACTTGAAACGACAAGATTTTCTAGGATTATTGACAGATAAAAGAACATTCTGATTGACAATTGCCTAAAAAACGAATCTCTGAACGTTCAAAAACCACACAGTGTTTTCAGCCTTGAACACAATCAAGCTGAGAGAATCACTGTGTGGTTTTATTGGAAAGTTAGTTTTTGCTAGCCTTTTATATACTTTATTCGACAAAAGATAATTTTTAAATAGTAGTAATAACAGATTGCTTACTGCTGACGAGATTCTGGAGTTTCTCCAGCTGAATTAGTGCGATTATTACTGTTAGTATCGCGAACCTCAGCATTATTACTATTATTGGTATTCGTATCTCCTTGGGCTCCTGCAGTATCAGTAGCTTGATCTCGTGTATTGGTAGCAGTGTTTCCCCCACTTCTAGCACTATCAGATGAAGGTTGCTCGTTTGCAGGTGCTTGTGAACTGTATCTGTTCCCATTTGACTCAGTATAGGTTGGAGTGTAGCTGCCTCCTTCTGAAGAATGTGTTTCTCTTTCTCCCTCGCTACTATTTGTTTCTGTTTCTTTTTTATTAGACTTTTGTTCTTCTTTTTTGGTCAAGACTTCAACTTGCTTTTGGAATTTTGAAATCAGTTCTTGAATGGGTTTTATTTTTTCATCAATAGTGGCTTGTTCGCTTGTGGAGTTGACACTTTTAATAATTTCTAGTATTTTTTGTAAGGAAGTGATGGCTGTTTCAAGTGTTTGTTTATCTTCGAATTGGCTATCGGATTCCTTTATATCCAATTTTAAAGCTTTTTCAGTATAATGATTAGTGATTTTATCGGCCGTAGAAGTAAGAAAATCTGCTAATGTCTTTTTGCCTTCGTCAGAGGTTGGCTTCAATTCTTGGATTTTTTTCCAATCCTCTATAATTGTTTCAGAATCAATATTGAAGTCTTTAATGGCATTTTTTACTTGTTCGACATCTTGTCCATTCTTATGTTGTTTGCTGAGAGCGATGTTCCCTCTATCTGCTTGGATATGTTCTTGATGAATGACTAAACCTATTAAAAGTCCAAGACCTGCAACAATAATAATAGTAAAAATAGTATTTTTTGATGTTAGAATATCTTTGTAGTTTTTCACAATCGTACTACGTACATGGATGGTAGTATCTTAAAGGGATCATGTACGACTTCCTCCTCATTACAGTATATCATTTTTAGCTTATTTTATAAATAAGTTTATAAGTAGAATCGAGATTTAACTATTCATTGCCCTTTTTGTAATTATATTTCTGTTTTTATCAGAGAGAATATCAGATTATCAGCCTCTTTCTTGTCTTCTCCAACCAAGCATGTTATAATGAATACTGCTCAAGCGACCTTCAATCGTGAAGCACACACGACCTTCAATCGTGAATAAACGAATAGATGGGAGACTTACCATGAGTGATAACTCTAAAACACGTGTTGTTGTGGGGATGAGTGGTGGTGTTGATTCGTCGGTGACGGCTCTTTTGCTCAAGGAGCAGGGTTACGATGTGATTGGCATCTTCATGAAGAACTGGGACGACACAGATGAAAACGGCGTCTGTACGGCGACCGAAGATTACAAGGATGTGGCTGCGGTGGCAGACCAGATTGGCATTCCCTACTACTCTGTCAATTTTGAAAAAGAGTACTGGGACCGAGTTTTCGAGTATTTCCTAGCGGAATACCGTGCAGGGCGCACGCCAAATCCAGATGTTATGTGCAACAAGGAAATAAAGTTCAAGGCCTTTTTGGACTATGCTATGACCTTGGGGGCAGACTATGTGGCGACTGGACATTATGCTAGAGTGGCGCGTGATGAGGATGGCATTGTTCACATGCTTCGTGGCGTGGACAATGGCAAGGACCAAACCTATTTCCTCAGCCAACTGTCGCAAGAACAACTTCAAAAAACCATGTTCCCTTTGGGACATTTGGAAAAGCCTGAAGTGCGAAAACTAGCAGAAGAAGCAGGCCTTGCAACTGCTAAGAAGAAAGACTCGACAGGGATTTGCTTTATCGGAGAAAAGAATTTTAAAAATTTCCTCAGCAACTACCTGCCAGCTCAGCCTGGTCGCATGATGACTGTAGATGGTCGCGATATGGGCGAGCATGCAGGCCTTATGTACTATACAATTGGTCAGCGTGGAGGTCTCGGTATCGGTGGGCAACACGGTGGTGACAATGCACCTTGGTTCGTTGTCGGAAAAGACCTAAGCAAGAATATTCTCTATGTTGGCCAAGGTTTCTACCATGACTCGCTCATGTCAACCAGTCTAGAAGCCAGTCAAGTCCACTTTACTCGTGAGATGCCAGAGGAATTTACGCTAGAATGCACAGCAAAATTCCGCTACCGTCAGCCTGATTCTAAGGTGACCGTCCATGTCAAAGGAGATAAGGCAGAGGTTATCTTTGCAGAACCGCAACGTGCGATTACACCAGGACAGGCAGTTGTCTTTTACGATGGCGAAGAGTGTCTAGGTGGTGGTTTGATTGACAATGCTTACCGCGATGGACAAGTTTGTCAGTACATTTAGATTGACAAATTTTCTCAATTTGCTACAATAATAAAAGCAATAGAAATGATGGTCAAAGCTCATGGATGTTGCAGGCTTTTTTGTCCTGCACTTCTTTGGAGTTTTGACTGTTTTTGTGTCGTTTAAGGGAAAGGATAAGAATGACTCAGCAAGACTTTCGGACAAAAGTAGGAAATACAATTTTTGGAGTTCGGGCGACAGCCTTGATTGTCCAAAATCACAAGCTCCTAGTTACCAAAGACAAGGGCAAGTATTATACTATCGGCGGTGCGATTCAAGTCAATGAAAGCACGGAAGACGCGGTAGTCCGTGAAGTGAGGGAAGAACTGGGTGTCAAAGCTCAAGCTGGACAGCTAGCTTTCGTAGTTGAAAATCGTTTTGAACAGGATGGTGTTTCTTATCACAATATCGAGTTTCATTATCTGGTGGATTTGCTTGAAGATGCCCCATTGACCATGCAGGAAGATGAGAAAAGGCAGCCCTGTGAATGGATTGATTTGGATAAACTTGAGGATTTCCAGCTAGTTCCATCCTTTTTAAAAACAGCCCTGCCAGATTGGGAAGGCCAACTAAGACACATTCATCTTGAGGAATAGGAGAGAAACATGACTTATAATTTTACTGAAGAATACGATATTATTGTAATCGGTGCGGGACACGCTGGGGTAGAAGCATCCCTAGCAGCTAGCCGTATGGGCTGTAAGGTCCTGCTTGCGACCATTAATATTGAAATGCTGGCTTTCATGCCTTGTAATCCCTCTATCGGTGGTTCTGCCAAGGGGATTGTTGTGCGTGAAGTCGATGCCCTCGGTGGCGAGATGGCCAAAACCATTGACAAGACTTACATCCAGATGAAGATGCTCAACACAGGGAAGGGGCCAGCTGTCCGTGCCCTTCGTGCGCAGGCTGACAAGGAGCTTTACTCTAAGGAGATGCGCAAGACAGTTGAAAATCAAGAAAATCTGACCCTTCGTCAAACTATGATTGATGAGATTTTGGTGGAAGATGGCAAGGTTGTCGGTGTACGTACAGCGACCCATCAAGAGTATGCTGCTAAGGCTGTTATCGTGACGACAGGGACGGCCCTTCGTGGGGAAATTATTATCGGTGACCTCAAGTATTCATCAGGTCCTAACCACAGCCTAGCTTCTATTAACCTTGCTGATAACCTTAAGGAATTAGGACTCGAAATTGGTCGTTTCAAGACAGGAACCCCTCCACGTGTCAAGGCTTCTTCTATCAATTATGATGTGACCGAAATTCAGCCAGGAGACGAAGCGCCTAATCATTTCTCATATACTTCACGAGATGAGGATTATGTCAAGGACCAAGTGCCATGCTGGTTGACCTACACCAATGGTACCAGTCATGAGATTATCCAAAACAACCTCCACCGTGCGCCTATGTTTACAGGTGTGGTCAAGGGAGTAGGGCCTCGTTACTGTCCGTCAATTGAGGATAAGATTGTGCGCTTTGCGGACAAGGAACGCCACCAACTCTTCCTTGAGCCAGAAGGTCGCAATACTGAGGAAGTCTATGTTCAAGGACTTTCAACCAGTCTGCCTGAGGATGTCCAGCGTGACTTGGTTCATTCCATCAAAGGTTTGGAAAATGCAGAGATGATGCGGACAGGTTATGCCATTGAGTATGACATGGTCTTGCCTCACCAGTTGCGTGCGACTCTGGAAACCAAGAAAATCTCCGGACTTTTCACTGCTGGTCAGACAAATGGAACGTCAGGTTACGAAGAAGCTGCTGGTCAAGGGATTATCGCGGGTATCAATGCGGCTCTTAAAATCCAAGGCAAACCTGAGTTGATTTTGAAGCGTAGTGACGGTTACATTGGGGTCATGATTGATGACTTGGTGACCAAGGGTACCATTGAACCCTACCGTCTATTAACCAGTCGTGCTGAATACCGTCTCATTCTCCGTCATGATAATGCCGATATGCGTTTGACAGAGATGGGACGCGAGATTGGTCTTGTGGATGATGAACGCTGGGCTCGCTTTGAAATCAAGAAAAATCAATTTGAAAATGAGATGAAACGCCTAGACAGCATCAAACTCAAGCCAGTCAAAGAAACCAATGCTAAGGTTGAGGAGATGGGCTTTAAGCCGTTGACCGATGCGGTGACAGCCAAAGAATTCCTTCGCCGTCCAGAAGTTTCTTACCAAGATGTGGTGACCTTCATCGGGCCAGCTGCTGAGGACTTGGATGACAAGATTATCGAATTGATTGAAACAGAAATCAAGTACGAAGGCTATATTTCCAAAGCCATGGACCAGGTTGCCAAGATGAAACGTATGGAAGAAAAACGCATTCCAGCCAATATTGACTGGGATGACATTGACTCTATCGCAACCGAAGCCCGCCAGAAGTTCAAACTCATCAATCCAGAAACCATCGGCCAAGCCAGCCGTATTTCGGGAGTAAACCCAGCAGATATTTCTATTTTGATGGTGTATCTGGAAGGTAAAAATCGTAGTATTTCTAAAACTCTTCAAAAATCAAAATGATACGTCGTCGGCTTCGGCTCACCTAACTCAAGTTATGCTTTCGCCGAGCCTTCTAGTCTGATTTCGATTTTTATTGAGTTTCAATCTCAAAAGAAAGCATAGAGAAAAACAGCTCCGTCTTCGGGGCTGTTTTGTTGACTTGTGCTTAATGAAAATCAAAGAGTATTATTCTTCGTCTGGTGTGAGGATCATCGGGATGATGATTGGTTCACGTTCGGTATTTTCATAAAGGAAGGGGCGAATAGCGTTGACAATGGCACCATTGACAGATTGAACGCTAGCATCCTTATTTTTCAGTGCGATACGAATGGCATTGAAGAGGATGCGTTGGCTTTGGCGAATCAAGTCGCCAGACTCTCTCATGTAGACAAAGCCTCGGCTGAGGATGTCTGGACCAGATAGAATCATCTGCGATTTGAAGTCAACAGTTGCGACTGCCAGAACGACACCGTCTTCAGATAGATCACGACGATCTTTGAGGACAGCAGCACCGATTTCACCGATACGATTTCCATCTACATAGATGTCTTGGGCGTTGAAATGACCTGCTATACGAGCTGAGTCAGCAGTGAGAGCAAGCACATCACCATTGCTCATGATAAAGATATTGTCCTTTTCAACACCAGTATCCACCGCAAGTCCAGCATGGACTTTTTGCATGCGGTATTCACCGTGGACAGGCATGAAGTATTTTGGCTTAATCAAGCGGAGCATAAGTTTTTGCTCTTGCTGGCCACCGTGTCCAGATGTATGTATATTGTTAACCTTACCGTGGATAACTTCGACCCCAGCTTCTGAAATGATGTTAATCAGCTTGTTGACGCTTGTGGTGTTTCCAGGGATAGGACTTGAAGAGAAGATAACCGTATCACCGGGTTGGAGTTGTACCTGACGGTGGGTTCCGTTGGCGATACGAGAGAGGGCTGCCATCGGCTCACCCTGACTACCTGTACAGAGGATCAGAACCTCGCCCGCAGGGTAGTCTTTGATTTCATTTGGCTCGATAAAGGTTCCCTTAGGAGCTTTGATGTAGCCAAGGTCGATTCCGTTGACAATGGCTTTTTCCATAGAACGACCAAAGACCGCAATTTTACGTCCAGTCTTAACAGCAGCTTCTGTTGCTTGTTGGAGACGGAAGATATTTGAGGCAAAGGATGCAAAGATAATACGTCCTTCAATACCTTGGATAATCTTCATGATGGACTGGCCAACGACTTTTTCAGAGTTGGTAAAGGTTGGCACTTCTGCATTTGTTGAGTCAGACAGGAGACAGAGCACGCCTTCTTCACCAAGGGCAGCCATACGATGCAAGTCTGCAGGTTCTCCAACTGGAGTAAAGTCGAACTTGAAGTCACCCGTACAAACGATTTTTCCTTGAGGAGTATGGATGACAATCCCCAAAGGCTCTGGAATAGAGTGAGTCGTTCTAAAGAAAGTTGCCTTGAGATTTTTAAAGGTCAACTCAGTGTTGTGATTGATTTCGTAAAGTTTGGCGTTGCGCAAGAGGCCGTGTTCTTCGAGTTTCCCACGGATCAAAGCCAAGGCAAGCGGTCCAGCATAGATTGGGACATTTGCTTGCTTGAGTAGGAATGGAATCCCACCGATGTGGTCCTCGTGTCCGTGTGTAATCAAAACAGCCTTGACGCGGTCTATATTGTCTACGATGTAAGAGTAGTCAGGAATGACATAGTCGATACCAAGCAAGTCATCTTCTGGGAATTTAATCCCAGCATCGACGATGATAATTTCATCTTGGTATTCAATCCCATATGTATTTTTTCCGATTTCTCCCAGACCACCGATGGCAAAAACGCCGACTTCTTCAGGTTTAAGAGTATAGGCCATATTAGAACTCCGTGATTTCGAAGGCGCCAGTTTCTTTTTCGTAATCTAGCAATTTGTCAGACAAGAGTTCGATATACTCGATATTGTACTCTGGGCGATTTTCTTCGACAAGTTGGCGAGCAGCGATACGGCCCTCAAGTTCTGAGTTAGCATCGATGTCTAGGTATAGTGCGCGTGTTGTTTCACGGCGTGGGCTACGTTCTTTTGTTTCTTGATAAAAAACTTTATAAATCATATAGTTCCTTTCTATTTTACAGGTCAGCTTATTCCAAACTTTTAGCAGAGAATTGCTTGATTTCATTCCATTTTGTGTCTAGATTGACCTTGATTCGTTACAATTATTTCAATTATACCACAAAATGAAAGATTAGTAAAAGACGGAAACGAGAAAGTCATATAAGCACTCAAAGGTAAGCGTTTGCAAAAACAAAGAAAATATGTTATTTTGATAATGGAAATGATTTTTATCGCTTGTCATAATTCCATATAGATTTTAAGTCAAGGAGGCTGCCCTATGTATAACTTATTTTCTTTTGCTATCGGAGTTCGCTTGGTAGCTTTTATTGTTTTTGTTGCTTGCGTTTATGCGGGGAATCTTCTATTTGCCAAACTGGAACGACGACAAAGCAAGCTCTTGTGGAAGATTACCTTTGTGACTCTCTACTCGCTTTTTCTCCTCCTCGTAACCTATGTCGTTTGGTTTGTATTTTACTTTGGATTAAATGCTTAGATGCTCTGCTCATGCTGGGACATTTTTGTTTGGGGGCAAAGAGAGAAAAGCTCTTGATTTAGCTCAAGAGGCAATTTCAAATCTAGAGCAACAAAAAAAGAGAGGATGTATCTACACATGGGGTTTTTACAGCTCAAAGCTGAGGGCAGTCCCACACTCGTACCAGAAGTTGGTACCTTTGAACGCTCTGTTACCAGTCGCCCTACGTTATCCTCTCAATATTTACATTTTACTATAACTTACTGAGGGAATCAACTTTAAAAGCATCAAAAAGCTCCTGACCGAAGTCAAGAGCCGTCAAACACTGGGGGCGAATTGTTCAATCGCAATTTCAGTTCTTTAGAAACCAAAGTTTCAGGGATAGCACTGCAACCCGAAGAGTCAAAGACTCAACCTGATTTTCCTACCAGTGTTGAATTACATTTTAACATTGATAGACCAACATAGTCAACAGTTTATATAAAAATAGGAATACCAAAAAGAGGATTAAGAATGCTTAGTTTGTTTGAATTTGCGATAGGGGTTGGCCTCTTGGTGTTTATAGTCTTTGTAGCTTGTGTCTATGGGGGGAATGGCCTGTTTGTTGCATCTGGGACACCGCAAAAAAAATTCCTTTGGAAGCTTGCTTTTGTGATGCTCTATTCAATTTTTCTACTCCTTGTAACCTATGTTATCTGGCTCGTTTTCTACTTTGATTTAAATGCTTAGATGCCCTGCCCATGCTGGGGCATTTTTGTTTGGGGATAAAGAAAATTCCCATGTGCCAGCTTTTGTAGTATAATAGTAAGCAGACAAAAAGATAGGAATGTGTTATGAAAGTATTAGCTTTTGATACGTCCAGCAAGGCTCTTTCTCTCGCTATTTTAGAGGACAAGCAGGTTCTTGCCGAGACGACGATTAATATTAAGAAAAATCACAGTATTACCCTCATGCCTGCCATCGATTTTTTGATGGCGAGTGTGAATTGGACGCCCAAGGATTTGGATAGAATCGTTGTGGCGGAAGGGCCAGGTAGCTACACAGGTTTGCGAATTGCGGTAGCAACTGCCAAGACTTTGGCTCATACACTGAACATTGAGTTAGTTGGTATGTCGAGCCTCTTGGCTCTGGTGCCCTACCAACAAGAAGGTTTGTTCGTCCCTTTGATGGATGCTCGTCGCAACAATGTTTATGCAGGATTTTATGAAAATGCTAAACCTGTCATGCCAGAAGCGCACCTATCTTTTGAAGAGGTGTTAGAAAAAGTCAAAGGTGCTAGTCAGGTAACCTTTGTCGGAGAAGTTGCCCCCTTTGTGGAGCAGATTCAAGAACACTTGCCAAGGACTAATTACAAAGAAACCTTGCCAAATGCAGCCAATCTTGCTCTTTGGGCCTGGGACAAGGAAGCAGACTCCTTGCATGATTTTGTGCCGAATTACCTCAAACGAGTCGAGGCTGAGGAAAACTGGCTCAAGAACCATACCGAGTCTGGCGAGTCTTACATTAAACGCCTATGATAGAAATTAAACGAATCCAACAGCAGCCTGACTTGGCTCAAGCCATCTACGCTGTTATGATAGCTGTTTACCCAGTCAGCCCTTGGACGCTGGAGCAAATCCAAGCAGACCTGTCCCAAGACCAGACTTGGTATGCTCTGGCTTATGATGGGGCAGAAGCGATTGGCTTTCTAGCCGTGCAGGAGAATCTTTTTGAAGCAGAAGTCCTGCAAATCGCTGTCAAACAAACCTATCAGGGTCAGGGAATTGCGTCAACCTTGTTTGCTCAATTGCCGACAGATAAGGAGATTTTCCTCGAAGTCAGAAGTTCAAATCATCGAGCGCAAGCATTTTACAAGAAAGAAAAGATGGCAGCCATCGCTGAGCGAAAGGCCTACTACCATGATCCAGTCGAGGACGCCATCATCATGAAGAGAGAAATAGATGAAGGATAGATATATTTTAGCATTTGAGACATCCTGTGATGAGACTAGTGTTGCCGTCTTGAAAAACGACGATGAGCTCTTGTCCAATGTCATTGCTAGTCAAATTGAGAGTCACAAACGTTTTGGGGGCGTAGTGCCGGAAGTAGCCAGTCGTCACCATGTCGAGGTCATTACAGCCTGTATCGAGGAGGCCCTAGCAGAAGCAGGGATTACCAAAGAGGACGTGACAGCTGTTGCGGTTACCTATGGACCGGGCTTGGTTGGAGCTTTACTAGTTGGTTTATCAGCTGCTAAGGCCTTTGCTTGGGCACATGGACTTCCGCTGATTCCCGTTAACCACATGGCTGGCCACCTCATGGCCGCTCAGAGTGTGGAGCCTTTGGAGTTTCCCTTGCTAGCCCTCTTGGTTAGCGGTGGACACACAGAGTTGGTTTATGTTTCGGAGGCTGGTGATTACAAGATTGTTGGGGAAACGCGAGATGACGCGGTTGGTGAGGCTTATGATAAGGTCGGCCGTGTCATGGGCTTGACCTATCCTGCAGGTCGTGAGATTGATGAGCTAGCTCATCAGGGGCAGGATATTTATGATTTTCCTCGAGCCATGATTAAGGAAGATAATTTGGAGTTTTCATTCTCAGGTTTGAAATCTGCCTTTATCAATCTTCACCACAATGCCGAGCAAAAGGGAGAAAGTCTGTCTACAGAGGATTTGTGTGCTTCCTTCCAAGCAGCTGTCCTGGATATTCTCATGGCAAAAACCAAGAAGGCTTTGGAGAAATATCCTGTTAAAACCCTAGTTGTGGCAGGTGGTGTGGCAGCCAATAAAGGTCTCAGAGAACGCCTAGCAGCCGAAATCACTGACGTCAAGATCATCATCCCCCCTCTGCGTCTCTGTGGAGACAATGCAGGCATGATTGCCTATGCCAGCGTCAGCGAGTGGAACAAAGAAAATTTTGCAAGCTTGGATCTCAATGCCAAACCAAGCCTCGCTTTTGATACCATGGAATAAGGAGTCAGCTTAAGGCTGGCTTTTTTGCTCTCTTAAATGTCAGAATATTTTGACAAATAATTGTAAATAATGATATACTATATAAAAAATAGGAGGTGGTCAGATGATTGAGAGAATGGAATTGGGAGAATTTTACAAGGAATTGCGGCTGGCTAGAAAGCTCAAGCAGTCAGATGTGGCTTGTGCTGGTCTAACAGCTTCTCAGTTGTCCAAGTTTGAACTAGGGCAGTCTATGCTGTCTGCGGATAAGCTAATCCTAGCTATTCAAGGGATCAATGTGACCTTTGATGAATTTGGGCACAAGCTCAACAACTATCAAGAATCTCCACATATGCGAATTGGTAGAAGGGTCGTGGATCGGTTTGCCCATCAAGATATGGCTGGCTTAGAGCAACTGTTGGAGGAAGTCGAGCAAGAACAGATGGCGCAGACCTATCGTCGTTTGAATGCCATTGTGATTAAAAATGCACTCCATTCCTTAAATAAGAGCTATCCTCTAACAGAGGAGGATAGCGAATTTTTGACCACCTATCTCTATGCTATTGAGTCCTGGACCTGGTTTGAACTCTATCTTTTTTGCAATACTATGCCCTTCTTGAGCAATCAAGATTTGATATTTTTATCAACCTCTTTACTTGAAAAATCCAAGGAATTTAAAGAGTTAGTACATAATAGATTGTATATGAAGCAAGGATTCTTAAATATCTTATCAGAACTCATGGAGCGTAAACTTTTCTCTTACATCCCAATTTTTGAAGCTGAGCTAGAGAGTATGTTGCGTCCGTATGATGTTTTTGAAAAAGTGTTGTGGCAGTTTTTAAAGAAAATGCAGATTTTCCTTCAAACCAAAGGAAGCAATCAAAAAGAGATTGAAAATTTTATCCAATCTCTGCAAGTATTAGAAAATCCACAATTGATAGCCCTCTTCGAATTACGTTTGCAGCAATACAAAGAGCTTATTGAGTAGTAAACAATCGCAAATCTGAAATTTCTATAAGAAAAAATATCAAATATGCGATTTACTAAAATGTGGTGATTTCCGTGTTATACTATAATTATTTCATAGTATAGGAGAAAATAGAATGAAAAAGATAATCTCACGCTACTACTTTATTATAGCTACTCTACTAGTTATTGCTGACCAGAAGTTCAGTGGTCTAATTTTACGCAGCGACCTTGTTACTGGTCTATCTGACTTTGCCTATTATCTGTCGGATATGATGTTAAATTTTCTTGTGGTTTTATTTGCTCTTATTGCTATGATTTGGTCGGGGAAATGGCAGAAAATCAACAGTAGAAAGTTTAAAGGATCCTATCTTTTCTATTCCTTCCTAGCTCTGCTTGCTTTTGTTGTTTGGAATTTTGTCACCTTTTTTCTTTTCCCACCTACTAGAAATGCAATTTCTTATCAACATGCTGCTCCTACTTTTACAGGAGCTACGGCATTTTTGATGTATTTTTTTTATCCTGTGATTGCAGGTCCCATTTTTGAAGACATGATTTATCGTGGATTAGTGATGACTGCTCTGGAAAAAGGGAAGAAGTGGGGACTGGATGTGCTTGGCTCAGCTATATTATTTGGAATTTTGCACATTAGTAATCACGGTTGGGTTTTGACAGACTTTTTCGTATATATGGGTGGCGGTCTCATATTTGCAGTCTTGTTTAGAGTGACAAAGTCCATTTATTGGCCTATTGGGCTACATATAGTCTACAATGGCATTGGTCAAATTTTACCGTTGCTGTAATTTCATTTGCTTAGTAATATTTTAGGAGGAGTGTTCTTAGGCATTCTTTCCATCCAGTTTATTTCTTTACTGATCGATCTTACTTTTTAATCGCATTTCTAGGTATCCTTTTCATAAAAATGATCTTAGTTTTAGTAACTATTGCTACCAACTTTGTTTTATTGCTATTTCTTCTAGTTGCCTTTTCATGTTCTTTGATATTCGTGAAAGTATCTAGCGGAAAATTTGTATAATATATGTTTGAGACTGGATTGCCAGTCTTTTATGATGGCCACAATCAGCAGACTTTTTTCTCTTTCCTGAATGTGTTATAATAGTCCATGCTATGGCTGGAGCCTTTTCAGCCCATTTATTAAGACAATATGAGGAGAAAAATGAAAGAAAAAGGATTTTGGGAAGGGGCGCAGGCGGCCATGCCAACGGCCCTTGGTTATGTCAGTATCGGGCTGGCCTGTGGAATTATTGGTGCGCCCTATGTGACACCTGTTGAGATGGGCTTGATGAGCCTCTTTGTTTATGCTGGGAGTGCCCAGTTTGCCATGCTGGCACTGATTGCGGTTCAAGCACCTGTGGCTGCCATTGCCATGACGGTCTTTTTGATTAATTTGCGTCTCTTTTTGTTGAGCTTGCACGCATCGACTTATTTCCGTCATACCAGTCTCTGGCAAAATATCGGTATGTCTAGTCTTTTGACGGATGAGACTTATGGCGTTTTGATGGGCGAGTTAGCCCATGCAGACAAGGTCAATCCTATGTGGATGCACGGAAACAATCTCAACAGCTATGTGGCTTGGTTTGTGGGAACAGTTGTCGGAACGGCTCTGGGTGGTCTGCTGCCAAATCCAGAAATCTTTGGCTTGGATTTTGCCCTGGTTGGGATGTTCATCGGAATTTTTGCTTCGCAATTCCAAATTATGCAAAGACGGATTCCTGTCCGCAATCTGCTCATTATCCTAGCAGTTGTTGCGGTGTCCTTCTTTTCACTCTTGACAGTGGTGTCTCAGTCACTAGCTGTTCTGTTTGCGACGCTACTTGGTTGTACAATGGGGGTGGTTTTAGATGGTCAGTAAGTATCTTTTATTAGCAGTTATTTTCTCTGGCTTGGTGACCTGGATTCCCCGTATGATTCCCTTCATTTTAGTCAAGTATAAGGGTTTGCCTGCGATCGTTGAGCGTTTTTTGAAGTTCTTGCCCGTTTCTATTATCTTTGCCTTGATTCTTTCAAGCGTAGTGACAGGCAAGGTTGGTAGTCTTCCTCAAATCAAATGGCTGGACTTCTTAGCCATCTTTCCAACAGCTTGGGTAGCCTTTCGCTACCGCAATCTAGTCGGAACAGTTCTCTTCGGAGTGGTCTTGATTGCAGTCTTGCGTTTGGTCTTTTAAATGAGCCATAAAGAAAATTTATCACAGAGATAGATATCATATAATGGCGCAAATGCTTTTTTTCTGTTAAGATTATAAGGTATTCTATTTTGGAGGAAATGACATGAAAAAAATCGTTAAATACTCATCTCTTGCTGCCCTAGGGCTTGTTGCTGCAGGTGTGCTTGCGGCTTGCTCAGGTGGTGCTAAGAAAGAAGGAGAAGCAGCCAGCAAGAAAGAAATTATCGTTGCAACCAATGCTTCACCAAAACCATTCAACTATGAAGAAAATGGCGAATTGACTGGTTACGAAATTGAAGTGGTTCGCGCTATCTTTAAAGACTCTGACAAGTATGATATCAAGTTTGAGAAGACTGAGTGGTCAGGAGTCTTTGCAGGACTTGATGCTGACCGTTACCAAATGGCCGTTAACAACATCAGCTACACCAAAGAACGTGCTGAAAAATACCTTTACGCAGCCCCAACTGCTAAAAACCCTAACGTTCTTGTAGTGAAGAAGGACGACTCTAGCATCAAATCACTTGATGATATCGGTGGAAAATCAACAGAAGTTGTTCAAGGGACAACATCTGCTAAACAGTTAGAAGACTACAACAAACAACACTCAGATAATCCAACTGTCCTTAACTACACTAGAGCAGACTTCCAACAAATCATGGGACGCTTGAGCGATGGACAATTTGACTATAAGATTTTTGATAAAATCGGTGTTGAAACAGTCATCAAGAACCAAGGCTTGGACAACTTGAAAGTCATTGAACTTCCAAGCGACCAACAACCTTACGTTTACCCACTTCTTGCTAAAGGTCAAGATGAGTTGAAAACATTTGTAGACAAACGTATCCAAGAACTCTACAAAGACGGAACTCTTGAAAAGTTGTCTAAACAATTCTTTGGAGACACTTATCTACCAGCAGAAGCTGATATTAAATAATTTCTTGAAATCATCCATTCTGAATAAGATGGGTGATTTCTCAGTTTTTAGGGATATAGTTTTAAACTATATATCTGACTACATAATAACAATTTGTGAAATTAAACAAATTGTGAGATACTAGTACGGTATTATTTTTAAGGAGAAAGAATCATGAAAATCAAAAAATGGCTTGGTGTAGCAGCCCTTGCTACAGTCGCAGGTTTGACTCTTGCAGCTTGTGGAAACTCAGAAAAGAAAGCAGACAATGCAACAACTATCAAAATCGCAACTGTTAACCGTAGCGGTTCTGAAGAAAAACGTTGGGACAAAATTCAAGAATTGGTTAAAAAAGACGGTATCACTTTGGAATTTACAGAGTTCACAGACTACTCACAACCAAACAAGGCAACTGCTGATGGCGAAGTAGATTTGAACGCTTTCCAACACTATAACTTCCTGAACAACTGGAACAAAGAAAACGGGAAAGACCTTGTAGCGATTGCAGATACTTATATCTCTCCAATCCGCCTTTACTCAGGTTTGAATGGAAGTGACAACAAGTACACTAAAGTAGAAGACATCCCAGCAAACGGAGAAATCTCTGTACCGAATGACGCTACAAACGAAAGCCGTGCGCTTTACTTGCTTCAATCAGCTGGCTTGATTAAATTGGATGTTTCTGGAACTGCTCTTGCAACAGTTGCTAACATCAAAGAAAATCCAAAGAACTTGAAAATCACTGAATTGGACGCTAGCCAAACAGCTCGTTCATTGTCATCAGTTGACGCTGCTGTTGTAAACAATACCTTCGTTACAGAAGCAAAATTGGACTACAAGAAAGCACTTTTCAAAGAACAAGCTGATGAAAATTCAAAACAATGGTACAACATTATCGTTGCGAAAAAAGATTGGGAAACATCACCAAAAGCTGATGCTATCAAGAAAGTTATTGCAGCTTACCATACAGATGAAGTGAAAAAAGTTATCGAAGAAACATCAGACGGTTTGGATCAACCAGTTTGGTAATAAGAAACAGGGAGGTGGGAGAGAAAATTCCACCTCTTGCTTTTGTATAGAGCATGGATTGTCAGGAAGAGTAGTTCATAGAAAGGTAGAGAGAATATGGTTTTTCCTAGTGAACAAGAACAGATTGAAAAATTTGAAAAGGATCATGTGGCCCAGCATTATTTTGAGGTTTTGCGTACCTTGATTTCTAAGAAGTCGGTCTTTGCCCAACAGGTTGGACTTAAGGAAGTCGCAAACTATCTGGGTGAGATTTTCAAACGTGTTGGGGCTGAAGTGGAGATTGATGAGACTTATACGGCGCCCTTTGTTATGGCGCATTTCAAGAGTTCGCGTCCAGATGCCAAGACCTTGATTTTCTATAACCACTATGACACTGTGCCAGCGGATGGGGATCAGGTCTGGACAGAAGATCCTTTTACTCTTTCGGTGCGCAATGGTTTCATGTATGGACGTGGGGTTGATGACGATAAGGGTCATATCACAGCTCGTTTGAGTGCTTTGAGAAAATACATGCAGCAGCACGATGACCTGCCTGTCAATATCAGTTTTATCATGGAGGGAGCGGAGGAATCCGCTTCGACAGACCTAGATAAGTATCTGGAAAAACATGCGGATAAACTCCGTGGGGCGGATTTGTTGGTCTGGGAACAAGGGACTAAAAATGCCTTGAAACAGTTAGAAATTTCTGGTGGAAATAAGGGGATTGTGACCTTTGATGCCAAGGTAAAAAGCGCTGATGTCGATATCCATTCTAGTTATGGTGGGGTTGTGGAATCAGCTCCCTGGTACCTCCTTCAAGCCCTACAGTCTCTTCGTGCTGCAGATGGCCGTATCTTGGTTGAAGGTTTGTACGAAGAAGTTCAAGAACCAAATGAACGAGAATTGGCCTTGGTGGACACTTACGCCCAACGAAATCCAGGGGAAATCAGCCAGATTTATGGTTTGGAATTGCCTCTCTTACAAGAGAACCGCGCAGCCTTTCTAAAACGTTTCTTTTTCGAGCCGGCTCTTAATATCGAAGGGATTCAGTCAGGTTATCAAGGACAAGGGGTTAAAACGATTTTGCCTGCAGAAGCTAGTGCTAAGTTAGAAGTTCGTTTGGTTCCTGGCCTAGAACCGCATGATGTTCTGGAAAAAATTCGGAAACAGCTAGACAAAAATGGCTTTGATAAGGTAGAATTATACTATACCTTGGGAGAGATGAGCTATCGAAGCGATATGAGCGCGCCAGCCATTCTCAACGTAATCGAGTTGGCCAAGAAATTCTATCCACAGGGCGTTTCAGTCTTGCCGACGACAGCTGGTACAGGGCCTATGCATACGGTCTTTGATGCCCTAGAGGTGCCAATGGTGGCCTTCGGTCTAGGAAATGCCAACAGCCGAGACCACGGTGGAGATGAAAATGTGCGAATCGCCGATTATTACACCCATATTGAATTAGTAGAGGAGCTGATTAGAAGCTATGAGTAGAGATATTATCAAGTTAGATCAGATCGATGTGACTTTTCATCAAAAGAAGAGAACCATCACAGCGGTCAAGGATGTGACCATTCACATCCAAGAAGGGGATATCTACGGAATCGTTGGATATTCTGGAGCAGGGAAATCAACCCTAGTTCGTGTTATTAACCTCTTGCAAAAACCATCTGCAGGGAAAATTACCATTGACGACGATGTGATTTTTGATGGTAAGGTGACCTTGACGGCCGAGCAGTTGCGTCGTAAACGTCAGGATATCGGGATGATTTTCCAGCATTTTAACCTCATGAGTCAAAAGACGGCAGAGGAGAATGTAGCCTTTGCCCTCAAACACTCTGGACTCAGCAAGGAAGAAAAGAAAGCTAAAGTAGCCAAGTTGTTGGACTTGGTTGGCTTGGCAGACCGTGCTGAAAACTACCCTTCACAACTATCTGGAGGGCAAAAACAGCGTGTAGCCATTGCGCGTGCCTTGGCCAATGATCCAAAAATCTTGATTTCAGACGAGTCAACTTCTGCCCTTGATCCGAAGACAACCAAGCAGATTTTGGCCTTGTTGCAAGATTTGAACCAAAAATTAGGCTTGACGGTTGTCTTGATTACGCATGAAATGCAGATTGTCAAAGATATTGCCAATCGTGTGGCAGTTATGCAGGATGGGCATTTAATTGAAGAGGGCAGTGTTCTTGAAATCTTCTCAGACCCTAAACAACCTTTGACTCAAGACTTTATCTCAACAGCTACAGGTATTGACGAAGCCATGGTCAAAATCGAGAAGCAAGAAATCGTGGAACACTTGTCTGAAAACAGTCTCTTGGTGCAACTCAAGTATGCAGGGGCTTCAACAGACGAGCCACTTTTGAATGAATTGTATAAGCGTTACCAAGTAACAGCTAATATCCTCTATGGAAATATCGAAATTCTCGATGGTACTCCTGTTGGAGAATTGGTGGTGGTCTTGTCAGGTGAAAAAACAGCGTTGGCAGGTGCCCAAGAAGCCATTCGTCAAGCAGGCGTACAGTTAAAAGTATTGAAGGGAGGACAGTAAGATGGAATCATTGATTCAAACCTATTTACCAAATGTTTATAAAATGGGCTGGGCTGGTCAAGCAGGCTGGGGAACAGCCATCTACCTAACCCTCTATATGACAGTTCTTTCCTTCATCATCGGAGGTTTCTTGGGGCTAGTGGCAGGTCTCTTCCTTGTCTTGACAGCGCCAGGTGGTGTCTTGGAAAATAAGGTCGTTTTCTGGATTTTGGATAAAATCACCTCTATTTTCCGTGCGGTTCCATTTATCATTCTCTTGGCAGTCTTGTCACCCTTCTCACACCTAATCGTAGGGACAAGTATCGGTCCAAATGCGGCTATCGTACCGCTATCTTTTGCAGTCTTTGCCTTCTTTGCCCGTCAGGTGCAGGTTGTCTTGGCTGAACTGGATGGTGGTGTTATTGAGGCGGCTCAAGCTAGCGGAGCGACATTCTGGGATATCGTAGGTGTTTACCTATCAGAAGGCCTTCCAGATTTGATCCGTGTGACGACTGTAACCTTGATTTCACTAGTCGGTGAAACAGCTATGGCCGGTGCGGTTGGAGCTGGTGGTATCGGTAACGTAGCCATCGCTTATGGATTTAACCGCTACAATCACGATGTGACCATCTTGGCAACCATCATTATCATTTTGATTATCTTTGCAATCCAATTCTTGGGAGACTTCTTGACCAAGAAATTGAGCCATAAATAAAAAAGAGCCGTGTGGCTCTTTTTTAGTAATCAGATTTTCTGTGCCAATTTTTTACTCAAGGCTTGTCCAATCAAGGCACCCACTAGGGCTCCGATGACAATACTTGCGATAAATAGAAGGATGGTTCCAGGGTTTGGCGCAACCATGATACGGTCGATATATTCTTGGGATTTTCCTCTTGCTAGAAGGGTTGCCATATAGGCTTTGGGCGCAATCCACATGATTAGAATTGGTCCTGATGTGCTAAAGGCAAAGAGTATGAAAGAAAGGAAATTCTTAGTTTGGTCCTTGTATTTTCCGAGGTTAGCTACTCCATCTGCTAGCAGGCCACAGATAATTCCAGGAAGGAAGGCACCGGCACCATGTTTAGTTCCCAAGAAAAAGAGGGCGATGACAAGGCCGATAGTGGTAATGGCTCCAAAACGCGGAACTTTTGCGATTAGAATCATATAGACGCCACCGCCGACAAGGGCAGTAAAGGCAGGCGCATAAAACATGTTTCCAGTTTGGTCAAAGAAATTGCCCAAAAGGACACCAATCCCCATGCAGAGGAAGTAAAGAACTGCAAAAAGAAGTGTAGTTAAGATAGATTTTTTCATGAATTGTCTCCTGATAATTTTTTCACAATTCTCATTTTACCACGGTTTGGTGGGATTGTAAATGGATAGTCTATGTTTTTGAAAACGCTTGAAATATGATATAATAGTTTCATAGTTATTTTTAGGAGGATATCATGGGGAGATTTTTAGACTTTGTCTTTAATCGTTTCTTTTTAGGGATGATTGCGACAGCCTTCTTTTGGCTATTAACCTTGGTGGGAGGGATTATTCTTGGTCTAGCGCCGGCTAGTGCCACCTTGATGAGCCTATATGCAGAACATGGTTATAGCTTTCGGGAATACAGTTTGAAGGAGGCGTGGTCTCTTTATAAGCAAAATTTTGTCTCAAGCAACCTGATTTTCTATAGCTTTTTAGGGGTGGATCTAGTTTTGGTCTATGGCCTGTATCTCTTGGTGCAATTGCCTCATCAGACTATTATTCATTTGATTGCGACTTTTTTGAATGTCCTAGTAGTTGCCCTGATCTTTTTGGCTTATACAGTCTCTTTGAAATTACAAGTTTATTTTGATTTGTCCTATCGAAATAGTCTCAAACTATCCTTGATTGGCATCTTTATGAGCTTAGTGGCTGTGGCCAAGGTTCTCCTTGGGACAGTGCTACTTGTGGCAATTGGTTACTATATGCCTGCCCTACTTTTCTTTGTAGGAATTGGGATGTGGCATTTCTTTATCAGTGATATGTTGGAACCGGTCTATGAAAGTATCCATGAAAAATTGGCGACAAAATAGAATGAAGCAGTTTTGGCTACATACGCTTCTAAGAACCTACAGTTCGGTTATGATGATTATTATTGCGAGTTTTGCAATCTTACTCTCTTACGCTGACTGGGATTCACGGGAAAAGGAAGCTCAAAGAGTAGCCCAACGTGTAACCACTCGAACAGTCGATGAGGTGGAGTATTATTATCGGGAGTCAGCCCAACTGGCGCAAGATTTAGTAGCCAATCAAGACCGAATACAAGGGGTTTATAAGTACTTTAGCTTGTCAACTTCTGAGTATTTTTATTGGCTGTTGGAGCATCAAGCAGCTTCGTCAACTTCTATTTCTCTGTATGAAAACATTGATGATCTTTATGTCCAAAATGACTATATAACGGGTGTTGCAATCGTCTTGCAGGACTTTAAAGAAGTTTATGTTTCGAGCAGAAATGAGAGAGGGGGTCATTCGGTACTTGCGGAAGGCTTTAAACCGGAGGCCAATAGTTTTGGAGTTCCTATTTTAGATCCAGCGACGGATCAATCTATAGGGGTTGTTTATATTTCCTTAGATCCAGAAATCTTATACCATGCTGTAGACAATACCCGAGGTCATATCCCGATGGCTGTTACTGTGACATCGCCTTTTGATACGGAGATTTTTCATATTGGTGAGAGGGTCAATAGGGAGCATGAGAACTGGTTTGTTGGTATGACTTCTCATGGATATCAGGTTCAGGTGGCAGTTCCTAAAAACTTTGTTTTACAAGGAACAGTTGCCAGCTCTGCTTTGATTGTGGGTTTGAGCCTTCTCTTTATTGTCATTCTCTATCTGACTTTGAGGAAGACTTTCTCAAATTATCAAAAGCAGGTAGTGGATTTGGTGGATTCCATCCAAGCTATTGCCCAAGGGCAAGAAGGTCTTCGCATTGATACGCTTGAAAAGGATCAGGAATTACTCCTAATCGCAGAGACCACCAATGATATGTTGGATCGATTGGAAAAGAATATCCATGATATTTATCAGTTAGAGCTTAGTCAAAAAGATGCTAATATGCGGGCCTTGCAGGCGCAAATCAATCCTCATTTTATGTATAATACGCTGGAGTTCTTGCGCATGTACGCAGTCATGCAGAGTCAAGATGAATTGGCAGATATCATTTATGAGTTCAGTAGCCTGTTGCGTAACAATATTTCCGACGAAAGAGAGACCCTTCTCAAACAGGAATTAGAATTTTGCCGTAAATACAGCTATCTCTGCATGGTTCGTTATCCCAAGTCCATTGCCTATGGTTTCAAGATAGACCCAGGGTTAGAGAATATGAAGATTCCTAAGTTTACCTTGCAACCACTGGTAGAAAACTATTTCGCACATGGTGTTGACCATAGACGGACAGATAATGTGATTAGCATCAAGGCGCTTAAACAGGATGGTTTTGTGGAAATTTTAGTGGTAGATAATGGTCGTGGTATGTCGGCTGAAAAGCTGGCAAGTATTCGAGAAAAATTAAGTCAGAGACATTTTGAACACCAGGCCAGCTATAGTGCAAAAAGGCAGTCTATCGGGATTGCTAATGTACATGAGCGTTTTGTGCTCTATTTTGGAGACCGCTATGCCATTACTATAGAGTCTGCAGAGCAAGCAGGTGTTCAGTATCGTATTACAATTCAAGATGAGTAGAAAGGGAGAAAATGTATAAAGTATTATTAGTAGATGATGAGTACATGGTGACAGAAGGTCTGAAGCGTTTGATTCCCTTTGATAAGTGGGATATGGAGGTCGTCGCAACAGCCAGTCATGCTGATGAAGCCATGGAATATGTTCGGGAAAATCCTGTCGATGTCGTCATTTCCGATGTCAATATGCCCGATAAAACAGGGCTTGATATGATTCGGGAAATGAAAGAGATCTTACCAGATGCCGCCTATATCCTGCTCTCAGGTTATCAGGAGTTTGATTATGTCAAAAGAGCAATGAACCTTAGTGTGGTGGACTATCTGGTCAAGCCCGTTGATAAGGTAGAGTTGGGAAATCTGCTGGAGAAGATTGCAGGTAAGCTCGGCGAGAGAGGGAAGAAAAGTCAGACCCTCAGTCAAGATTTAGACGAGGCTGGATTTGTTAGTCATCTAGGAGGTAAGGAGAATTGGTGGATAGGTCTATCCAAGGAAAAACAAGGCTCCTTCACCATTCCCTACTATGTATTGGGTCAAGACTGGCAGATTTTTATTTCTGATCAACCCCTAGATGGTTTAGTCGTTACTCCCTTTGAAGCTCCTTATCAAGAACACTTTGAACGCTGGAAGTTGAATGCTGAGAAAGCCCTCTTTTACGGTTCTGTAAATCTAAAACAGTCTGAGAGTCTCTTTGCCTATTACGAACCGATTTATAGGGTTATCATTCAGGGGAACCTCAATCAAATCGTGGAAGAGTTAAACCTTTTGGAGAAGGTGGTTCTTGAAAATACGCCGCGTGTTCCGATTACCAAACAGCTTTTTATCCAGTTTGTCATGGATGTCTTTCATTTGTTTGAACATCTAAAGGCTGATGATTTGACGGATATTGTCAAAACGATTCATGCTATTCAAACCTTCGATGAATTGGTTCCTTATATCAAGGAAACTCTGACTCGATTCTTTGGACAATATCGGATGAATGAAAATGTGGTTAGTGTGCTAGAAGTCATTGGGCGTGATTATCAGAAAGAACTTTCCCTCAAGGATATCAGTAAGGATCTCTTTATCAATCCTGTCTATCTGGGACAGTTGATTAAGCGAGAAACCAATTCGACCTTTGCAGAGTTACTAAACAAACAACGCATTAAGGCTGCCCAGCAACTTTTACTTTCAACTAGTGATAGTATAGAAGATATTTGTTATGCCGTTGGTTACAGTAATGTTGGATATTTCTATAAAGTGTTCCGAAAATTGTGCGGAAAATCGCCAAAAGCCTACCGAAAACAGGTAGAAACGACACTATAATATTTGTATTCCTTTACAAAAGGTGCTATAATATCAATAATAATATCAGGAGGTTCTATCATGAAAAAGAAACCGATTTATCTATGGGTCTTGCTAATCTTGTCTGCTCTTATTTCAGCTATGTCTCTGTTTGGAATGTTGAGTCCTTTACCTAGTAAAGAAGCCCTTCGTGCCAGTCAGAAAAGTATTGAAGGGATTAGTGCTCAGCAATTAGAAGACCAGCTTAATTACAGCTATAGAGTAGCAGAATCAACTCATTCTATTTTTAATATGGCCTTGATTGTGCTATCTGCTATTTTAGTTGCAGTAGCGATTGTCTTCCTTATTCGTAAGAATTTGCAGTATGCAAATTATACTTATGTTGGCTATGTTTTGTTAGCTATTATTGGTTCAATTTATAGCTATGTGACTTTGCAAGACGCTGTGCAGTTGGTTCACGATGAGACCATGCGTTTAGGGATAAGTGTTATTTCACAAGCCGTTAGCATTCTCTCTATCGTCATCAATGTTCTCTTCCTAGCCCTTGTCTTTTACAAGATGTGGCGTCAGCAAAAAGCCTTGGCGGAAGAAGAGGAAACAGAAGAACTTGCCTAAGTATTGACAAAAAATAACTATCAAGTTACAATCTTGGTAGTTATTTTTCGATTATAGATAAAATCATGGAGGTAAATATGAAGACAATTTCTTTAGTTTATATTAGTCTGAGTGGCAACACTGAGAGTTTTGTGACGCGCTTGAAAGACTATCTCTTGTCCCAGTACGAGGGAATTGAGGTCCAAAAGATTCATATCAAGGATTTGGTCAAAGAAGGCCAAGATTTCTATGAAATGGACCATCCCTATGTTGCTTTTTTGCCGACCTACCTTGAAGGTGGGAATGGCGTGGATAACGGAGATGTTGAGATATTGACGACACCGGTGGGGGATTTTATCGCCTATGGTGACAATGCTAGTAAGTGTTTTGGTGTGGTTGGTTCAGGAAATCGTAACTTTAATAACCAATACTGTCTGACAGCCAAGCAATACAGTCAACGTTTTGGTTTCCCTGTATTGGCCGATTTTGAAATGCGAGGCATGCTGGGAGATATCAAACGTGTCGCAGCGATTATTGCAGATTTGTATGAGTTGGAAAGTTAAGCTGAAACCAATCTTTCAATCATTAGAAGAAAGAACTTATTATATCCCCCTCTATAGCAGAGATGAAAATTACCTATAAAATTTTTAATATAAATGTTATTTGCTATAGTTGGAAGATAAAAATTATGCCCTAAAAAAACCGAGAAGCTTTCTTCTCGGTTTTTGATTATTTCAATTGATCTGTAATGTCTTTTGATAGCAACATTCCTAGATGATAAGTTTTATTGATGTAAGCAATGACATCATTGATGTTTTCAGTCGTGTGAATTTTCTCTTTGATGTCAGACCTAAATGTTTCATCCTTTAAAAGTTGTTCTTGGTAGAGTTTTTGCAGTCTCTCCTTCTCGTACTTATTAAGCAGAAAAAGGAAAACCAAGCTAATCACAACGAGGATATAAGCATATTGGCTCATAGGATATCTCCCTGTATGATAAAGAAGTAGTAGTGAATAAATCGATTTAGTGGATCTAAAATAGCAGAACAAGTCAGCAAAACTTGATAAGATTTCTGATAGACCTCTAAACTAAATTACGTATAGGATTTGATCTTAGCTACTTAGACTGCTTTACAATCAAGTAACTTGAAGATTACGACGTCATGGTCCCTAAATCGATTATATTTAGGAGCTATGACTAGTGAAGCAGTTAGCTAGTCCGCATAAAAGCGGCTAGCGTCTAACAATTAGGAACTTTAGTTCCAATAACTTTAAGATTACGACGTTTTAGGACATAAGTCGATTATATTTATGTCCTAAAACTAGTGAAGCGCCTAGCCAAATCTCTGATAGGATTTGGCGTTAGTTACTTAGATTGCAAAGCAATCTAAGTAACTTTGGCGATTTACATCTTCTCAGGTGCTTCTACTCCAAGCAAGCGAAGTGCTTCTTTGAGAACGACTGCGGTTGCGTAGCTAAGGGCTAGACGGCTGTCGCGTTCTGGGCTTTCATCCAAGATGCGCGTATGTGCATAGTATTTGTTAAAGGCTTGAGCCAGGCTAATTGCAAATTTAGCAATGATAGAAGGTTCAAAGTTATCCGCCGCACGGTTGATAATACGTGGGAAGTCTTGGATGAGTTTGATGATTTCCCAACTTTCAGCATCATTCAAGCTATAGTTGCCAGTTGTTTCTGGTTTGAAATCCGCTTTGCGTAAGATAGATTGAATACGAGCGTAGGCGTATTGAACGTAAGGTCCAGTTTCTCCCTCGAAGGATACCATAGCTTCTAGGTCGAAGTCGTATCCATTTGTACGGTCGGTCTTGAGGTCATAGAACTTAATGGCTCCAACTCCAACAGCATGCGCTACCTGGTCTTTGTTTTCCAATTCCGGATTTTTAGCCTCGATTTGAGCCTTGGCGCGACTAACAGCCTCTGCAACAGTAGGTTCTAGCAAGATGACATTCCCTTTACGAGTAGAGAGTTTTTTTCCTTCTTTTGTAACTAAACCAAAAGGAACGTGAGTAATATCGTTACTCCAGTCGTAGCCCATCTCTTGCAAGACGGCTTTGAGCTGTTTAAAGTGGGCAGATTGCTCTTGGCCAACGACATAGATAGATTTGGCAAATTGGTATTCATTTTTACGGTAAAGGGCTGCAGCCAAGTCACGAGTGATATAGAGAGTTGCACCATCCGATTTCTTGATAAGGGCTGGATGTTCAATTCCATATTTCTCAAGATTCACAACTTGGGCACCTTCTGACTCAACAAGAAGTCCTTTTTCAGAAAGAATGTCTACGACTGCATCCATCTTATCGTTATAGAAGGCTTCTCCGTTATAGCTGTCAAATTCAACCTGCAATTCATTGTAAAGGCGGTTAAATTCCACCAAACTTTCATCACGGAACCATTGCCAAAGAGCGAGAGCTTCCTCGTCGCCATTTTCCAGTTTACGGAACCATTCGCGTGCTTCTTCATCCAAGCTAGGGTCATTTTCAGCTTCAGCGTTGATGCGGATATAGAGTTTAAGGAGTTCATCAATTGGATGAGCTTTTACAGCTTCTTCGTCGCCCCATTTTTTGTAGGCAACAATCAACATCCCAAACTGTTTACCCCAGTCTCCCAAATGGTTGACCTTGATTGTTTGATAACCGATTTTTTGGAAAATATGTGACAAGCTATCTCCGATAACAGTTGAGCGTAGGTGACCGATAGAAAATGGTTTAGCGATATTTGGACTAGACATGTCGATAACAACATTTTCTTGTTTACCAATATGTTGGTCAGCATAGTGTTCTTTTTCAGTGATAACAGCTTGCAATACTTGAGTAGAAATGGCATTTTTATCAAGGAAAAAGTTGACGTAAGGTCCTGTTGCGACAACCTTTTCAAAGGCTTGGCTGTTAATTTTTTCAGCCAGTTCAGCAGCAATCATTTGAGGTGCTTTACGTTCGACTTTTGCAAGAGAAAAAGCAGGGAAAGCAATGTCTCCCATTTCTGAGTTTTTAGGGGTTTCCAGTAAATTTAAAATAGCCTCTTGGTCCAGGCTATCAATGACGCTAGCCAACTCGCTAGCAATCAATTCTTTTGTATTCATTAAGAGCTCCTTTTTGGACTTTTCTACTATTTTATCACAATTTTAAAGAAAGAAGAAAAAATTTTTGAAATCTCCTGTTTTTTTGGTATAATATAGTTATAAAATTAGTTATAAATATTCATATAAGAGGATTTTATGAGAAAAAGAGATCGTCATCAGTTAATAAAAAAAATGATTACTGAGGAGAAATTAAGTACACAAAAAGAAATTCAAGATCGGTTGGAGGCACACAATGTCTTTGTGACGCAGACAACCTTGTCTCGTGATTTGCGCGAAATCGGCTTGACCAAGGTCAAGAAAAATGATATGGTGTATTATGTACTAGCAAATGAGACAGAAAAGATTGATTTGGTGGAATTTTTGTCTCATCATTTAGAAGGTGTTGCAAGAGCAGAGTTTACCTTGGTGCTTCATACCAAATTAGGAGAAGCCTCTGTTTTGGCAAATATTGTAGATGCAAACAAGGATGAATGGATTTTAGGAACAGTTGCTGGTGCCAATACCTTATTGGTTATTTGTCGAGACCAGCACGTTGCCAAACTCATGGAAGATCGTTTGCTAGATTTGATGAAAGATAAGTAAGGTCTTGGGAGTTGCTCTCAAGACTTATTTTTGACAAGGAGAGACGGACAATGACGACAGAAAAGCTATCACCCGGCATGCAACAGTATGTGGATATTAAAAAGCAATATCCAGATGCTTTTTTGCTCTTTCGGATGGGTGATTTTTATGAATTATTTTATGAGGATGCGGTCAATGCTGCGCAAATTCTGGAAATTTCCTTAACGAGTCGCAACAAGAATGCCGATAATCCGATTCCTATGGCGGGTGTTCCCTATCATTCTGCCCAACAGTATATCGATGTCTTGATTGAGCAGGGCTATAAGGTAGCCATTGCAGAACAGATGGAAGATCCTAAACAAGCAGTTGGGGTTGTGAAACGAGAGGTTGTTCAGGTCATTACGCCAGGGACAGTTGTCGATAGTAGTAAGCCGGATAGTCAGAACAACTTCTTGGTTGCCATAGACCGTGATGGCAATCAATTTGGCTTAGCTTATATGGACTTGGTGACCGGAGACTTTTATGTGACAGGTCTTTTGGATTTTACGCTGGTTTGTGGGGAAATCCGCAATCTCAAGGCTCGAGAAGTGGTTCTGGGTTATAACTTGTCTGAAGAAGAGGAACAAATCCTTAGTCGTCAGATGAATCTGGTACTTTCCTATGAAAAAGAAGGCTTTGAAGACCTTCATTTACTGGATTCACGATTAGCAGCTGTGGAGCAAGCGGCATCTAGTAAGTTGCTTCAGTATGTCCATCGAACCCAGATGAGGGAATTGAACCACCTCAAACCTGTTATCCGCTATGAAATCAAGGATTTCTTGCAGATGGATTATGCGACCAAGGCTAGTCTGGATTTGGTTGAGAATGCTCGGTCAGGCAAGAAGCAAGGCAGTCTTTTCTGGCTTTTGGATGAAACCAAAACAGCTATGGGTATGCGACTCTTGCGGTCTTGGATTCATCGCCCCCTGATTGATAAGGAACGAATCGTCCAACGACAAGAAGTGGTGCAGGTCTTTCTCGACCATTTCTTTGAGCGTAGTGATTTGACAGACAGTCTCAAGGGTGTTTATGACATCGAACGTTTGGCTAGTCGGGTTTCTTTTGGCAAAACCAATCCCAAGGACCTCCTGCAGTTGGCGACCACCTTGTCTAGTGTGCCACGGATTCGTGCGATTTTAGAAGGCATGGAGCAACCTGCTCTAGCTTATCTTATAGAACAACTGGATGGAATCCCTGAGCTGGAGAGTTTGATTAGCGCAGCGATTGCTCCTGAAGCTCCTCATGTGATTACAGAAGGTGGTATTATCCGCACTGGATTTGATGAGACTTTAGACAAGTACCGTCGCGTTCTCAGAGAAGGGACTAGCTGGATTGCTGAGATTGAGGCTAAGGAGCGAGAAAACTCTGGTATCAGCACGCTTAAGATTGACTACAATAAAAAGGATGGCTACTATTTCCATGTGACCAATTCGCAACTGGGAAATGTGCCTGCTCACTTTTTCCGCAAGGCGACGCTGAAAAACTCAGAACGTTTTGGCACCGAAGAATTAGCCCGTATCGAGGGAGATATGCTTGAGGCGCGTGAGAAGTCAGCTAATCTAGAGTACGAAATTTTTATGCGTATTCGTGAAGAGGTCAGCAAGTACATCCAGCGTTTGCAGGCTCTAGCTCAAGGAATTGCGACAGTTGATGTCCTGCAAAGTCTCGCAGTTGTTGCTGAAACCCAGCATTTGATTCGACCTGAATTCGGAGATGATTCGCGAATTGATATCCAGAAAGGGCGCCATGCTGTCGTTGAAAAGGTTATGGGGGCTCAGACCTATATTCCAAATACGATTCAGATGGCAGAAGATACCAGTATTCAACTGATTACAGGGCCTAACATGAGCGGGAAGTCAACCTATATGCGTCAGTTAGCCATGACGGCGGTTATGGCTCAGATGGGTTCCTATGTGCCGGCAGAAAGCGCCCATTTACCGATTTTTGATGCAATCTTTACCCGTATCGGAGCAGCAGATGACTTGGTTTCAGGTCAATCAACATTCATGGTGGAGATGATGGAGGCCAACAATGCTATTTCGCATGCGACCAAGAACTCTCTCATTCTCTTTGATGAATTGGGACGGGGAACTGCAACTTATGATGGTATGGCTCTTGCTCAGTCCATCATCGAATACATACATGAGCATATCGGAGCCAAAACCCTCTTTGCGACCCACTACCATGAGTTGACTAGTCTGGAGTCTAGTTTACAACACTTGGTCAATGTCCACGTAGCAACCTTAGAGCAGAATGGGCAGGTTACCTTCCTTCACAAGATTGAACCAGGTCCAGCTGATAAATCCTATGGTATTCATGTTGCCAAGATTGCTGGTTTGCCAGCAGACCTTTTAGCAAGGGCGGATAAGATTTTGACTCAGTTAGAGAATCAAGGAACAGAAAATCATACTCCCATGAGACAAACAAATGCTGTAACCGAACAGATTTCACTCTTTGATACGACTGAAGAACATCCTATCTTAGCAGAATTGTCTAAACTAGATGTTTATAACATGACACCTATGCAGGCTATGAATGTATTGGTTGAGTTAAAACAAAAACTATAAAAATAATCCCACTCATGCATTTGCGAGTGGGATTATTGCTCTTACTTTCTATGCTCCAAGAGTTGATTGATATGGTCTACTTTTTTTGATGCTCTTTTATAGGAAATAGTCCAAATGATGAGGTAGACAATTGCAAACTCGATAATGAGCTGGAGATAGAAATTCCAGTGGAAGGGGAACCAACCTGCTAGGGTTGCTAATGGGATAAAGCCTACTAGCATAAGGAAGAAATGGGTCAGAGTTGCACGGAGCAAGCTCCAGTCACGGCTGAATAATCGCTTGCCAAAGTTGAAGAGAATACCAATGGCTGCCCAGATCAGTGTGCAGTAGAGCAAGACCAAGGCACCGTGAACCTGATGTTGAGCCATCACTTGGCCGATGAGAGAGTCGGAACTTAGTGGTGCGTAGGTATTTGGTGCATAAATGAGTGAAAAGATGATAGAGAGGATGAGGCCGATAAGAACACCGGCAGCTGCATCGTGAAATACTTGTTTTTTCATAGTTCTAATTTCTCCTTGATGGTTTTTAGGTAACGGCGTGAAGAGTAGGTGAAACTTTCGTTTTTTAGAAAGATTTCTACTAGACCGTTGGGAGTTAGCTTGAGATGGGAGATGGAGTTGATATTGATGATTTCTGATTGGGAAATTTGGATAAAATTGGTCGGCAGAATTTCAAGAACCTGATAGAGTCGCAAATCAATGCTGTAGGTCTGACTCGCTGTTTCTGCTAGAACTTTCCGATTCTCGATATAGAAGCGTTGTATCTTACCAACCTTAACGAGATAGACTTGATCATCAATCTTTCCTTTGATTGTTTCTTTTTGGTCAAGATTTTCTACGAACTCGATGACTTTCTGGATTTTATCGGTTTCTTGAGGTGCTTGGACAATCAGTTTTTCCTCCTTGTAAGTCTCACTAATCTGTAGTTCTACTTTCATAAATTTCTCTCCTTGTTTTTCATACAAAATTGTGATCACTTCTTGTACACCTTTATTAAACACTATTTTACGACACCTGGCAAGGGACTTTGTCTATGTGGAGGGATTTGGCTCTTATGTGGTGCTTGCTTTTCTGTCCTTTCTGAAATATGGTATAATAGCACTAATCAATTTCTAGGAAAATAGGTACGGAAAGGGGCTGAAAGATGTCTCATATTATTGAATTGCCAGAGGTGCTGGCAAACCAGATTGCAGCTGGAGAGGTCATTGAACGTCCTGCCAGTGTGGTCAAAGAGTTGGTAGAAAATGCCATTGACGCGGGCTCTAGTCAGATTATCATTGAGATTGAGGAAGCTGGTCTCAAGAAGATTCAAATCACGGATAATGGTCATGGAATTGCTCACGATGAGGTGGAATTGGCCCTGCGTCGCCATGCGACCAGTAAGATAAAAAATCAAGCAGATCTCTTTCGGATTCGGACGCTTGGTTTTCGTGGTGAAGCCTTGCCTTCTATTGCGTCTGTTAGCGTTTTAACTCTTTTGACAGCAGTTGAGGGCGCAAGTCACGGGACCAAGCTAGTCGCGCGTGGGGGTGAAGTTGAGGAAGTCATCCCGGCTACTAGTCCTGTGGGGACCAAGGTTTGTGTGGAGGACCTCTTTTTCAACACGCCTGCCCGCCTCAAGTATATGAAGAGCCAGCAAGCGGAGTTGTCTCATATCATTGATATTGTCAACCGTCTGGGCTTGGCCCATCCTGAGATTTCTTTCAGCTTGATTAGTGATGGTAAGGAAATGACACGAACAGCGGGAACAGGTCAATTGCGCCAAGCTATCGCAGGGATTTACGGTTTAGCCAGTGCCAAGAAGATGATTGAAATTGAGAATTCGGATCTTGATTTTGAAATTACAGGCTTTGTTTCCCTACCTGAGTTGACTCGTGCTAATCGCAACTATATCAGCCTTTTCATCAATGGCCGTTATATCAAGAACTTCCTACTCAATCGTGCTATTCTTGACGGCTATGGCAGTAAGCTCATGGTAGGCCGTTTTCCACTGGCTGTCATTCATATCCATATTGACCCTTATTTAGCGGATGTCAATGTTCATCCAACCAAGCAAGAGGTGCGGATTTCCAAGGAAAAAGAACTGATGACGCTGGTCTCAGAAGCTATTTCTAATAGTCTTAAGGAGCAAACCTTGATCCCAGATGCCTTGGAAAATCTTGCCAAATCGACTGTACGCAATCGTCAAAAGGTGGAGCAGACCATTCTCCCACTCAAAGAAAATACGCTCTACTATGAGCAAACAGAACCGACAAGACCTAGCCAAGCTGAGGTAGCTGATTATCAGGTTGAATTAACTGAGGAAGGGCAAGATTTGACTCTGTTTGCCAAGGAAACCTTGGACCGATTGACCAAGCCAGTAAAACTGCATTTTGCAGAGAGAAAGCCTGCTAACTACGACCAGCTAGATCATCCAGAGTTAGACCTTGTGAGTCTTGATAAGGCTTATGACAAGCTGGAGCGAGAAGAATCTTCAAGTTTCCCAGAGTTGGAATTTTTCGGTCAGATGCATGGAACCTATCTCTTTGCCCAAGGTCGAGATGGGCTCTACATCATAGATCAGCACGCGGCTCAGGAACGGGTTAAGTATGAGGAGTACCGTGAGAGCATTGGCAATGTTGACCAGAGCCAGCAGCAACTCCTAGTGCCCTATATCTTTGAATTTCCTGCGGATGATGCCCTTCGTCTCAAGGAAAGAATGCCTCTCTTAGAGGAAGTAGGCGTCTTTCTAGCAGAGTACGGGGAGAATCAATTCATCCTGCGCGAACATCCCATTTGGATGGCAGAGGAGGAAATCGAGTCTGGAATCTATGAGATGTGCGACATGCTCCTCTTGACCAAGGAAGTTTCAATCAAGAAATACCGAGCTGAACTAGCCATTATGATGTCCTGCAAGCGATCCATCAAGGCCAATCATCGTATCGATGACCACTCAGCTAGGCAACTCCTCTATCAGCTTTCCCAATGTGACAATCCCTATAACTGTCCGCATGGACGCCCTGTTTTGGTGCATTTTACCAAGTCGGATATGGAAAAGATGTTCCGACGTATTCAGGAAAATCACACCAGTCTCCGTGAGTTGGGGAAATATTAAACTAAAAGGAAAACTATGTACGAATATTTAAAAGGAATCATTACCAAAATCACTGCCAAATACATTGTTCTTGAAACCAATGGTATCGGTTATATCCTGCATGTGGCCAATCCCTATGCCTACTCGGGACAGACCAATCAAGAGGCTCAAATTTATGTGCATCAGGTTGTGCGTGAGGACGCTCATCTACTTTATGGATTTCGCTCAGAAGATGAGAAAAAGCTCTTTCTTAGTCTGATTTCGGTCTCTGGGATTGGTCCTGTATCAGCTCTTGCTATTATCGCTGCTGATGACAATGCTGGCTTGGTTCAAGCCATTGAAACCAAGAACATCACCTACTTGACCAAGTTCCCTAAAATTGGCAAGAAAACAGCCCAGCAGATGGTGCTGGACTTGGAAGGCAAGGTAGTAGTTGCAGGAGATGACCTTCCTGCTAAGGTGGCATTGCAAGCAAGCGCTGAAAACCAAGAATTGGAAGAAGCCATGGAAGCCATGTTGGCTCTGGGCTACAAGGCGACCGAACTCAAGAAAATCAAGAAATTCTTTGAAGGAACGACAGATACAGCTGAGAACTATATCAAGTCGGCCCTTAAAATGTTGGTCAAATAGGAGCAGAGCATGACAAAACGTTGTTCGTGGGTCAAGATGAGCAATCGGCTCTACATCACCTATCATGATGAAGAGTGGGGGCAGCCCCTCCATGATGACCAAGCATTGTTTGAGTTGTTGTGTATGGAAACCTATCAGGCAGGCCTGTCTTGGGAAACGGTACTAAACAAACGCCAGGCTTTCCGAGAAGCCTTTCATGGCTATCATATTCGAGCAGTCGCAGAGATGGCCGATACCGAATTGGAATCCTTGCTGGATAATCCAGCTATCATCCGAAATAGAGCCAAGATTTTTGCTACACGCGCTAACGCCCAAGCATTTTTACGATTACAGGAAGAATATGATTCTTTTGATGCCTATCTTTGGTCTTTTGTTGAGGGGAAAACGATCGTGAATGATGTTCCCGATTATCGCCAAGCCCCAGCTAAAACACCTTTGTCTGAAAAATTAGCCAAAGATCTCAAAAAACGAGACTTCAAGTTCACAGGCCCAGTCGCCGTCTTGTCTTTTCTACAGGCTGCAGGGCTAGTTGATGACCACGAGAACGATTGTGAGTGGAAAAGCAGGAATTAGTGAGTATAGGTAATTAGAATATCTGAGAATATAGAAAAAAGCTGAGAAACTTTTCCCAGCTTTATTTGTTATAGTCAAAGCGAATGACTTGTTCCTGTGCATCTACATGAGCATGGACCCCAAAGGGTACAATTGCTCTTGGAGTTGCGTGACCGATATTCAGATTATAGACAATCGGGATATTACTGTCTATGGTATCCAATAGTGCCTCTTTATAGTCGTCATAGAAAGTTTCATCCATAGGTTTTCCGACCAAGAGTCCACTGATGGTATCGAATATACCAGTGTTCTTTAAAATCTGCAACATCTTTTTGAATTCTTCAGGCTCAGGCTTTTCTTCGCTTGTTTCTAGCAAGAGGATTTTTCCTTCCCAGTCTGACAAGTCAGGGAAAAGTTTGTATTTTTGGCAGAGCTCCGTGCTATCTGCGTATCGAGAGTTGTCAAAGATATCGTAGAGGGATTCGAGGCAACCACCGAGGATTTTTCCCTCGAACTGGGCATTTCCTTGCAACAACTCAAAACCGGTATTTGCATGACTGACACGAGGTGTCTCCAGAGATTTGGGACTAAAATCAGTTCGTTCCTCATACCAAACATTGCTAGGGCGGATTTCTGAGATTCTTCCCGTCTCAATCAATTCTTTAAAGTAGTGAAGGCTATAGGGCAGCATTTCCTTGTCTAATTCACAAATGTCTGCTAAAAAGGATTGACCATAAAAAGTCTTGATTCCTAGTTTATGCAACATGAGATGGTTCATGGTTGTATCCGAGAAGCCAAGAAAAATTTTTTGTTTGATAACCTTTTGGAGTTGGTCATTTTCAAAAAGATAAGGTAGTAAGCGATAGGTATCGTCTCCACCGATGGCACATAGGATCATATCGATGCTATTATCAGAAAAGGCATGAATCAAATCTTCTGCACGAGCTTCAGGATGGTCCTTGATAAAGTCTAATCCATTTAGCGAATGGGGCAAAAAGATAGGATTGAGTTCCAAGTCCTTGAGACGTTGGACACCCAAGTCCACTTCGTGTTTGACAAAGTCCTCTCCCATAATGCCACTAGATAAACTAACAATACCAATAGTAGAAATCATATTTTATCCTCCTAGAAATAGATTGAGCCTATTTTATCACAAAAGATTAGATAGAGCTATGTGGGATGTCAGAAGAATACTTTAAAATCAAAAAAGTAAGTGAAAAAGCAACCGCACCTGCAGTTGCTTTTATCATTCTTCTTAATAGCGTGTTGGTCCTGCACTTGCGCTACGGATATTCAAGCGTTTCTTGAGATAGAAACGAAGGGCTAGGAGGGCTGCTCCGATAATAGCTAGTGGCACTGGAGCTAGGACTGGGTTAAGGCTAGCTGGTAGGAAGCTTGTCGCAAAGAAGACAAGCAACCAAAGGAACATCGAAGCTAGGATAACTAGTACAGATTTCCAGAAAGGCGGACGTTGACTGCGGTCCATATCTGGTCCATAGTATTGGTAAACAAAGTAGTACATCAAGTAGAAGGCAAATCCACCAACCAGTCCAACTAATAGGAGAGTGACAAATCCATAGCCGAAAGCTTGATCTGCCGCAAAGAAGGTTGTGAGGGCGCTGACAAGGGCAAAGAGGCTAGTGATGAAAAGGGCTGAATCCATAATCATGAGTTTTGGATCATCATTTTCTTTTGGATGCTCTTTTTCATATTGTTCCTTGACAGTGAAACTATGAGCCCAATGAGTTGGCGCACCATAGAGGGAACGAGCAGTCGTACCCTTGGCTTGCTCTTCAAGAATTTGAGGAATGACTTCCTCAAAAATAGCCTTGATTTCAGCATCTGTTTTTCCATCTTTGATGAATTGTTGGGTAGCGATGTGGATAAACTCTTGGTTTTTCTTGGTTAATTTTTGTAGATCAATCTGAGACATAAATATTCCTCTTAGAACCATTTTTTATGGATGAGATAGAGAGTGAGCGAGACACTCATAGCAAAGGCGATAAAGACGATTAACCAAAAAGCATTTGGCTCTCCGTTTAGGGGGATTTCATTATCCTTAAAGTTCATCCCGTAGGCAGAAAAGACCATGGTTGGGATGGACATGACGATGGTCACAAGGGCCAAGGTTTTCATGATGTTGTTCTGGTTGTTGGAAATGATAGAGGCAAAGGTCTCTGTCATAGAATGCAAGACGTTTCCATAAATGTCTGCCATCTCGATGGCCTGTTGGGTTTCAATCAGGGTGTCTTCAAGCAGGTCTTCGTCCTCAAGGTATTTCTTGATATTGCTGGTTGAGCTGGTCAATTTCTTAATCACACGCTCATTTGTTTTGAGGGAAGCCTTGAAATAGACGATAGTTTTTTCCAATTCCATGAGCTCAATCAATTCTTCATTACGAGTTGATTGATGCAGTTGACTTTCGATTTGTTCACTCTTACGGTCAATCGAACGAAGGGCTGTTAGGTAAAGTTCTGCATTGCGATAGAGAATCTGGAAGATAAAACGTGAGCGCATGAAGGTATAGAAATTACGCAAACGACGGTTGATAAAGACATCAAGGACTGGTAATGGTTCCAAACACGTAGTGATAATGGTTTCCTCGGTGATGATAATACCAAGCGGGATGGTTACGTAGTAGGTGCGGTTATTTCTTTCTTCTGTGACCGGCACGTCGACGATAATCAGGGTATACTCGTCTTCAATGGTAATACGAGACATTTCTTCCGCATCGAGCGGTGCTCGAAGGTCGGCAATATCAATATCGAAGGCGTTAGCGATTTCGAGTGATTCATTTTGAGTCGGATTAACGAGATTGATCCAAGTACCCGGTTCAAGCGTATCGATCTCTTTAAATTCAGTTGTTGTAGAGAGAAAAACTTGTTTCATATCCCCTATCCTTTCTCATTTTTCAGATTTTTTCACACCGTACTATTATACTACAAAATCGGCCTTTTGGGTAATAGAATCTCACTTTTTTTGGTATAATGGTAAGCAATAATGAACTAGAAAGAACAAAGATGCAAGATAAAATTGTCATTCATGGGGCGCGTGCCCATAATTTAAAAAATATTGATGTGGAGATTCCGCGAGACAAGCTGGTTGTCGTGACTGGCTTGTCAGGCTCAGGAAAATCCAGTCTGGCCTTTGATACCCTCTATGCGGAGGGTCAACGTCGCTATGTGGAGAGTTTGTCAGCCTACGCTCGTCAATTCTTGGGGAATATGGAGAAGCCTGATGTAGATGCTATTGATGGTCTCAGCCCAGCTATTTCTATCGACCAGAAAACGACTAGTAAAAACCCTCGCTCGACGGTTGGAACCACGACTGAAATCAATGACTATCTGCGTCTCCTCTACGCACGTGTGGGGACGCCTTACTGTATCAACGGGCATGGAGCTATCAAGGCCTCTTCTGTGGAGCAGATTGTTGATAAGGTTTTGGAACTGCCAGAACGCCAGCGCTTGCAGATTTTGGCCCCTGTCATCCGCAAGAAAAAAGGTCAACATAAGAGTGTTATCGAGAAGGTTCAGAAAGATGGTTATGTTCGTGTCCGTGTGGATGGGGAAGTCTATGATGTGACCGAAGTGCCAGAGTTGTCCAAGAGCAAGCAACACAATATTGATGTCGTGGTTGACCGTATTGTTATCAAGGAGGGTATCCGTAGTCGTCTCTTTGATTCCATTGAGGCTGCCCTTCGTATTGCAGAAGGTTATGTCATTATCGACACTATGGACGACTCTGAGTTGTTGTTCTCTGAGCACTATGCCTGTCCAGTTTGTGGCTTTACTGTTCCAGAGTTAGAGCCACGTCTCTTCTCATTCAATGCTCCTTTTGGTTCTTGTAGTGAGTGTGACGGCTTGGGTATCAAGCTGGAGGTGGATACTGATTTGGTAGTACCAGATGCCAGCAAAACCTTACGTGAGGGAGCGCTAGCACCTTGGAATCCTATCTCATCCAACTACTATCCAAACATGCTAGAGCAGGCTATGACAGCTTTTGGAGTGGATATGGATAAGCCTTTTGAGGACTTGCCAGAAGAGGATAAGAACTTGATTCTCTATGGATCTGATGGTAAGGAATTCCATTTCCACTATGAGAATGAATTTGGTGGCGTGCGCGATATCGATATTCCTTTTGAGGGTGTTGTCAATAATATCAAACGTCGTTACCATGAAACTAATAGTGACTACACCCGCACCCAGATGCGCCTCTACATGAATGAGCTGACCTGCGGAACCTGTCACGGCTATCGCCTCAATGACCAGGCCTTGTCTGTCCGTGTTGGTGGCGAGCAAGGGCCACATATCGGAGAAATTTCAGACCTGTCTATCGCAGACCACTTGGACTTGGTAAGACAGTTGACTCTATCTGAAAATGAAGCCATCATTGCCCGGCCTATTCTCAAGGAAATCAAGGACCGTTTGACCTTCCTTAATAACGTGGGTCTTAACTATCTGACCCTGTCTCGTTCAGCAGGAACCCTTTCAGGTGGGGAAAGTCAGCGTATTCGCTTGGCAACTCAGATTGGTTCTAACCTATCAGGTGTCCTCTATATCCTAGATGAGCCGTCAATTGGTCTTCATCAGAGGGACAATGACCGCCTGATTGCCAGTCTCAAAAAGATGCGCGACTTAGGAAATACTCTCATCGTGGTGGAACACGACGAAGATACCATGCGTGAGGCTGATTATCTGATTGACGTTGGTCCCGGTGCAGGTGTTTTTGGTGGAGAGATTGTCGTTGCAGGGACGCCTAAACAGGTAGCTCGTAACAGCAAGTCTATCACAGGCCAGTACTTGTCAGGTAAACGTGCCATTCCAGTACCAGAAGAGCGCCGTACAGGAAATGGTCGTTTTATCGAGGTGACGGGAGCGCGTGAGAACAATTTGCAAAATGTTACTGCTCGCTTCCCACTAGGAAAATTTATCGCAGTGACAGGGGTGTCGGGCTCAGGGAAATCGACCTTAATCAACAGCATCCTCAAAAAAGCTATTGCCCAGAAGCTCAACCGCAATTCAGACAAGCCTGGTAAGTTTAAGACGATTACAGGGATTGAGCATGTAGACCGCTTGATTGACATTGACCAAAGTCCTATCGGACGAACGCCGAGGTCTAACCCTGCTACCTATACGGGAGTTTTTGACGATATACGTGACCTCTTTGCTCAGACTAATGAAGCCAAGATTCGAGGCTACAAGAAGGGACGTTTTAGTTTCAATGTTAAGGGAGGTCGTTGTGAAGCTTGCTCAGGCGACGGGATCATTAAGATTGAGATGCACTTCTTGCCAGATGTTTATGTAGCTTGTGAGGTCTGCCACGGAACCCGCTACAACAGTGAAACCCTAGAAGTTCACTACAAGGAAAAAAATATCTCGCAGGTCTTGGACATGACTGTCAACGATGCGGTGGAATTCTTCCAACACATTCCAAAGATTCAACGCAAACTTCAGACCATTAAGGATGTAGGGCTAGGCTATGTTACGCTAGGGCAACCTGCTACCACCCTTTCTGGGGGAGAAGCCCAGCGTATGAAGCTGGCTAGTGAACTCCACAAACGATCGACAGGAAAATCTTTCTACATTCTGGATGAGCCGACGACAGGTCTTCATACTGAGGATATCGCTCGCTTGCTCAAGGTTTTAGCTCGCTTTGTAGACGATGGCAATACAGTCCTTGTCATTGAGCACAATCTAGACGTTATCAAGACAGCAGACCATATCATCGACTTGGGACCTGAGGGCGGTGTCGGCGGTGGAACCATCATCGCAACAGGAACTCCAGAAGAAGTAGCGGCCAACGAAGCCAGCTACACAGGACAGTATTTGAAAGGAAAGTTACATCATGAATAAACGCGTACAAGCATTTCTAACTAAAATGCAAGAAAAAAAACTGGATGGTATCATCATCAACAATCTTAAAAACGTCTATTATTTGACTGGTTTTTGGGGTTCAAATGGAACGGTCTTCATCAGCCGTGACCGCCAGGTCTTGGTGACGGATTCTCGCTATATCATTGCAGCCAAGCAAGAAACCAGTGGTTTTGAGATTGTGGCTGATCGTGATGAATTGGCTGTCATTGCAGGCATTGTCAAGGACATGGGCTTGTCTCGAATCGGTTTTGAGGACGAGATTTCAGTATCTTATTACCACCGTATGCAGGCAGCCTTTGAAGGAATTAACTTGCTTCCACAAACTCAGTTTGTTGAAGGTCTTCGAATGATTAAGGATGAAGCGGAGATTGCAGCTATTCGCAAGGCTTGTTCTATCTCAGACCAAGCTTTCCGAGATGCGCTTGACTTTATTAAGCCAGGAAAGACTGAGATTGAGATTGCCAACTTCCTTGACTTCCGCATGCGTGAGTTGGGAGCATCTGGCTTGTCTTTTGACACTATCTTAGCTAGCGGCATCAATTCTTCTAAACCCCATGCCCATCCTATGCACAAACCAGTTGAACTAGGAGAAGCTATCACCATGGACTTTGGATGCCTCTACGACCACTATGTCAGTGATATGACACGGACTATCTATCTGGGGCATGTCAGCGACGAGCAGGCAGAGATTTACAATACAGTTCTAAAAGCTAACCAAGCCTTGATTGATCAGGCTAAGGCTGGCTTAGGTTTCCGTAACTTTGACAAAATCCCTCGTGATATTATCATCGAGGCAGGCTATGGCGACTACTTTACTCACGGTATCGGACACGGTATTGGACTGGATATCCATGAGGAACCATACTTTAGCCAGACTTCTACAGAAACTATCAAGGCAGGTATGGCCTTGACCGATGAACCAGGTATCTACATCGAAGGTAAATATGGCGTTCGTATTGAGGATGATATCCTGATCACAGAGACTGGTTGTGAATTGTTGACCCTAGCTCCAAAAGAGTTGATAGTCATTTAGTTATTTGTCAAGAAAAAAGTACGAAAATGACGAAAAAAGTCAAAAAAATTTAAAAATAGGTCGCAAGTCGGATGTTTTTTATGGTATAATAGACTAAACTGATAGTAACATGTAGCGAAAGGGGTAGGTACATGATTAAAATTTATACAGTCTCAAGTTGTACTAGCTGTAAAAAAGCAAAAACCTGGCTCAATGCCCACCAGTTAAGTTATAAAGAACAAAACCTTGGTAAAGAAGGAATTACGAGAGAAGAATTACTGGATATTCTAACCAAAACAGATAACGGAATAGCCAGCATCGTTTCATCTAAAAATCGCTATGCCAAAGCCCTTGGAGTGGATATTGAAGATTTGAGTGTCAATGAAGTTCTCAATCTGATTATGGAAACACCGAGAATTTTAAAGAGCCCAATCCTTGTAGATGAAAAACGCCTGCAAGTTGGCTATAAGGAAGACGATATTCGTGCCTTCCTACCACGCTCTGTCCGTAATGTAGAAAATGCAGAAGCACGTTTGCGTGCAGCTCTATAAACATCAAGGCTGGGAGTGCTTCCTAGCCTTGTTTGCTCTTTTAATTCAAAAATGATGTGAGGAATTATGAAAAAAATACTAATTACAAGTTTTGCACTACTTTTCCTGCTTACTGGATGTGGGCAAAAAAAAGCGACAACTGCATCCTCTAGTAGTGAATCTGAAACATTACAGTCAACGTTACCTGTCCTAGAGAATGCTGAGAAGAATACAGTAGTTACAAAAACATTTATGCTACCGAAGTCAACAGATGGTAGTCAGCAAATTCAAACGGTCACATATAAAGGAAAACAATTTTTAAGTTTGACTATTGTTCAAAAAAGACCAATTACCGATGAATTGAAGACTTTTGTAACTGAGCATGGTGTAGAGGCTACTCAAAAAGCCCTCATTGAGGCTGAAGGTAAAGATACCTCGATTCAGGAAGCACGAAAGTTGCCAGGTTTTACACTTGAGACGAAGATACTAAGTGAAACAGAAATTCAAACAACAACTACTTATGATTTTCAGGTTTTAGATATCAAAAAAGCTTCACAGGTTGAATATCTAAAGAATATTGGCTTGGAAAATCTTTTGAAAAATGAACCGAGTCAATATGTAGCAGACAGATTGGCAAATGGCGCGACAGAACAGTAGAAAATCCAAATAAATAGACTGCCTGAATTGTAGAACGTAAGGAATTATGCTATAATGGTACTATTCTAAGGAAAGAGGGTGTTAGAATGGGATTTACTGAAGAAACAGTACGTTTTAAATTGGACGATTCCAATAAAAAAGAAATTAGCGAAACTCTGACTGATGTTTATGCTTCGTTGAACGATAAGGGCTACAACCCGATTAACCAAATCGTAGGTTACGTATTGAGTGGAGACCCTGCCTACGTTCCTCGTTATAATAATGCACGAAATCAAATCCGTAAGTATGAGCGCGATGAAATCGTTGAAGAATTGGTCCGCTACTACCTTAAAGGACAAGGAGTCGATCTATAACCTATGAGAATTATGGGATTGGACGTCGGTTCAAAAACGGTAGGGGTGGCCATTAGCGATCCGCTTGGTTTTACAGCTCAAGGACTTGAAATCATCCAAATCAATGAGGAACAAGGCCAATTTGGTTTTGATCGCGTTAAAGAGTTGGTTGATACTTACAAGGTGGAACGATTTGTAGTGGGCTTGCCTAAAAACATGAACAATACAAGCGGACCGCGCGTGGAAGCTAGTCAAGCCTACGGAGCAAAGTTAGAAGAGCTTTTTGATTTACCAGTAGACTATCAAGATGAACGCTTGACAACAGTTGCCGCAGAGCGCATGTTGATTGAACAAGCAGATATTAGTCGCAATAAGCGCAAGAAAGTCATTGATAAGTTAGCAGCTCAGCTGATTTTACAAAACTATTTAGATAGAAAATTTTAATATAAAGGAGAGGCTATGTCACACGATCATAACCACGAACACGAAGAACGTGAACTAATCACACTAGTAGATGAGCAAGGAAATGAAACCTTGTTTGAAATCCTTTTGACCATTGACGGAAAAGAAGAATTTGGTAAAAACTATGTTCTTCTAGTACCAGTTAACGCAGAAGAAGACGAAGACGGACAAGTTGAAATTCAAGCTTACTCATTCATTGAAAACGAAGATGGAACAGAAGGCGAATTGCAACCAATCCCAGAAGACTCAGAAGACGAATGGAATATGATTGAAGAAGTCTTTAACAGCTTTATGGAGGAGTAAAAACGTCCAGTGGATGTTTTTAGCCCTGCACTAGAAATTAGAAACGCAGGCACATTCAGTGGATGTTTTACCCCACGTTAACTTCATAGTAGCTAGTTATTAGCTAACCAGGTAAGAGGTCGGGACGAAAATCCTGACCTCATTTTTTGTTATCTACGGAATTTTGCTAGATAATTGATTAGACTTTTGTCAAGGAGATGTATATGTTTGAAGTAGAAGAATGGCTCCATAGTCGAATTGGTTTGAATTTTCGATCAGGTTTGGGCCGAATGCAACAAACGGTTGATTTGTTAGGAAATCCCGAAAAGTCTTACCCTATTATCCACGTCACTGGGACTAATGGGAAAGGTTCTACCATTGCTTTTATGAGGGAGTTATTTATGGGGCATGGCAAAAAAGTTGCGACCTTTACCTCCCCTCATATCGTCTCCATCAATGACCGAATCTGCATTAATGGACAACCAATAGCTGATGCAGACTTCATCCGTTTGGCTAATCAGGTCAAGGAGATGGAGAAAACGCTTCTGCAAACCCATGATCAGTTGTCCTTTTTTGAATTACTGACCTTGATTGCTTTTCTCTACTTTAGGGAGCAAGAGGTGGCTTTGGTTTTACTAGAAGTGGGAATTGGTGGCTTACTTGACACGACCAATGTGGTAACTGGGGAGATTGCTGTCATCAGCTCCATCGGACTTGACCATCAGGAGACTCTGGGTGACAGTATAGCAGCAATTGCAGAGCAGAAAGCTGGTATTTTTAAGGCTGGTAAAAAGGCAGTGATTGCTAAGTTTCCTTCAGAAGCTAGGCTTGTTTGTCAGAAAAAAGCAGACTCTTTAGCTGTTGACCTTTATCAGGCAGGTCAGGATTTTTCAATGCTGAATGGGAATTTTTCAAGCTCTTTGGCTAACCTTTCGCAGCTGAAAATAGGTTTAGAAGGAGCTTATCAGCAAGAAAATGCGGCCTTGGCGCTACAAACGTTTCTTCTTTTTATGAGGGGAGGCAAGGAAGTTGTTGATGAACAGGTTGTAAGACAGGCTTTGGAGAAGACCCATTGGGCTGGTCGTTTAGAGCGTATTCACCCTCAGATTTATTTGGACGGTGCTCATAACCTCCCTGCCTTGACTCGCTTGGTTGAATTTATCAAAGAAAAAGAGCAGGAAGGATATCGTCCTCAAATCCTATTTGGAGCCTTGAAACGGAAGGATTATCAAGGGATGTTGACTTATCTGACTAAAAAATTGCCTCAGGTGGAACTCAAGGTGACCGGCTTTGACTATCAAGGTTCTTTGGATGACACAGATGTAACAGGTTACGATATAGTTCCTTCTTACCGAGAATTTATTAGCAATTTTGAAGCAAGAGCAGATGCTCAGGATTTGCTGTTCGTTACAGGTTCTCTCTATTTTATCTCAGAAGTACGGGGATACCTACTGGACCATGAGCAGATAAATTGACCTCCTTTTTTGAACTTGTTATACTAGGGAAACTACTAGTTAGAAGGAATACTTCTGTAAATTGGTAGCAGAAAGGAAATTCGTCATGAAATTAAAAACATTCACACTTTCTCTTGCTTCTCTAGCAAGTCTTAGTCTTTTAGTAGCTTGTTCACAAAGAGCTCAACAGGTTCAACAACCAGCAGCTCAATCGCAAACACAACAAACTCAGCAATCACAACCTGCTGCTTCATCTTCGGCAGAAAATTCAAACCAGGCAACAACAAGTTCTTCACAAAATACAGTTACAGCTCAACCAACCAATATTGATGGAACTTATACTGGTCAGGACGAAGGAGACCGTATCACTTTAGTGGTAACTGGAACAACTGGTACATGGACACAGGTAGAAACTGACGGAGATCAAGAAATCAAGCAGGTTAGCTTCGATGTCGCTAATCAACGCATGATTATTGGGGATGATGCCAAGATTTATGCAATTAATGGAAATCAGATGATTATTGACGATATGGATAGAGAAGCGTCTGATCGCATTGTTTTATCTAAGTAAAGCTTATTTATCAAAAATTCCGATAGATTCTATTGGAATTTTTTGGTTTTAAAAGTCTCAAACATTATCTAAAAAGATTTGTTGAAACGTACTGTAATTTCCATGGTAAAATACCTTAACTACCTTTCTAGGGATATTTTAATTTTATCAGAGCTTTCCTATAAAGATAAAATCAAGTGGATGGTATATTTGAAAATAGAGCTTATCATAAAAAGAAGGATTATCTTGAAAACTCTTTTTATATCATGTAAGATTAGGATATTGATTTCCCATACTGGTACTGGGATTGTAAACTTGGTCGAATGCCTACTAAATTCAAGTAGAAAAGAGTAAATTGTTGCCATCTAGCTGTGAACTGATGTATACTAGTGGAAACAACTATTAACTAGGTGGTTAGAGAAAAGGATAAAAAAGAAAGGGGAGGTATGAAAGCTAGAAAAATACAGTTGCTCATGTCCAAGTATGGCTTTAGTATTACCATTATGCTGACTGAGCTAGTTCTTGTTTTTGGTGTATTTCTCTATCTGGGACGAATGGCGCCTATTATCTGGATTATTCTTGTTGTTTTAGTGAGTTTAGCGACTATTGTATCGATTGTCAATCGTTCTATGAATCCCGAGAGTAAGGTAACATGGCTTTTAGTAGCCTTTGTTCCAGTGTTTGGACCATTGCTATATATCATGTTTGGAGAACGTCGTTTGTCCAAGAAAGAAATGAAGCAACTGGAACAATTGCAATCCATGGTTCATCGTGAGGATAACAGTAGAGCTTTGCGTTTGGAATTAAAGGAACAAGACAAATCTGCTTACGGAGTCATCAAATCACTCCTCAGTATGGATACAAATGCAGATGTATATGATCAAACAGATACGAAGTTTTTTGCTTCTGGAGAAAGTATGTGGCAACAGATGCTGGAGGATCTTAGGAAAGCAGAAAAGTTTATCTTCTTAGAGTATTATATTGTAGAAGAAGGTTTGATGTGGAATAGTATTTTAGAGATTTTAGAAGAAAAAGTCGCCCAAGGTGTAGAAGTGAAAATGCTTTATGATGACATCGGTTGTATGGCAACATTACCTGGAGACTATACTATTCAGCTTCGGGGAAGAGGGATTGAGGCCCATAAATTTAACAAGGTAATTCCTCGTTTGACAGTTGCTTATAACAATCGTGATCACCGTAAAATCTTAATTATTGATGGTCAGATTGCTTATACTGGTGGTGTTAACCTTGCAGATGAGTATATCAATCATGTAGAGAGATTTGGATATTGGAAGGATAGTGGTATCCGTTTAGATGGCTTAGCGGTCAAGGCTTTAACAAGACTCTTTTTAGCAACTTGGTATATAAATCGTGGGGAAATTAGTGATTTCGATCAATATCACCTTGAGAATCAACCGAGAGATGGTCAAGGGTTTTGTATACCATATAGTAGCGGACCTAAACCCATTTACCGAGCTCAGGTGGGAAAAACTGTTTATCAGAATCTCATCAATCAGGCGACAGATTATATCTATATTACGACCCCTTATCTTATCATTGACTATGATTTGACTGAAAGTATTAAAAATGCTTCCCTGAGAGGAGTAGATGTGCGAATTGTTACACCTTATATTCCAGATAAGAAAGTAATCCAATTAGTCACTAGAGGAGCGTACTTAGATCTGCTTTCGGCAGGAGTCCGCATTTACGAATACAGTCCCGGTTTCCTTCACAGTAAACAAATGATCGTTGATGGCGAGGTAGCAACCGTTGGGACTATTAATTTTGATTATCGTAGTCTGGTTCATCACTATGAAAATGCAGTGTTGTTATATCGAACCCAATCAATTCTGAATATTGCGGAGGATTTTAGAGGAATTTTCCAAGTTTCACAAGAAATCTATTCCTACACCATTAAACCAAGGTGGTATCAAACTCTTATCAAAGAAATTGTCCAGTTATTTGCACCCATGCTTTAAAAACAAAAAGATTTGACCTTGAGTTAAATCTTTTTTATATGGTTAAGGGAGACTTTCAATTCGGGAGGCTAGGTTGTTTTTGTAGCATCAAACGAATTGCTATTCTAGATAGGATATAAGGTAAATATCAATCCCGGGCTGACATTCCGGTAAGATTTTGATATACTAAAACAGATAAACTTGGAGGAAAAATGAATGAATGTATATGGAAAAAAAGATGAGAGCTATGAAGAATCTCGTTACCCAGACTGGACATTACCAGAAAAAAAGGAAACTCTGCTTCCGCTTTTTAGTATTTTGATTGGAAGCTTGATTGCAACAGTGATTTCTGTTGTCCTACCTTTTATTTTTGATTTAATGAGCCCTCAACAGACTCAGGACCTTTATATTGGATGGGCCTTGCATCAAACTGGCCAGATTTATACAGACTACTTTGGGACTAATGGCTTGCTTTATTATTTAGTAGCTTATCTTTTGAAAGGGAGTGTTTTAATTTCTCTTGTGGAATGGTTGGCTCTGTTTGGGGCAGGTATTTTCCTTTTTAAAGCAGCAGATACTCTTACCGACCAGAGTGAGCAGGCCAAGCAAGTTGTGTTTGTATTTTATTTCCTCGTTGCAGGACTTGGTTTTGGTGGAGGTTATGCCCTTTTCCTAGTATTACCATTTTTATTTTACTCTTTGCACATTGTGACGCAGTATTTGTCTTATCCGGATAGTGATAAAGGATTTTTGCGACTTGGAATGAGTTTTGCTCTAGCATTCTTCCTTGCTCCATTGCCTACAGCTTTATTTGTAGCTACGATTGCCTTGGCATTGCTCGGTTTTAATGTCGCGGAGCATCGATTTGTTCATGGATTGTATCAATTTTTTGCAGCTGCTCTTGGATTTTCTATTGTCTTTTATCCTTTAGGTTATTTTACGGTCTTGCAAGGAAGTTTTGGTGATGCGATTAGTCAAACTTTTTACCCCTTAAATGCAGTGAGTCTGTTTGCAAATAATCTTTTGGTTGAAAATGCAATTTTCTACGGATTGCTTGCTATTGGGGTTGGTTCTCTCACTCTTCTCTTTAAGGGCTTATTCCAATTAAAACCAGCCAAGCAATATTCATTATCACTTTTTGCTAGTTTAGGATTGCTGTTTGTGTTGTCTATGTTGATTTTATCTAAAGAGTCAGCGTATGGTTCACGTTTAGTCCTGCTGATTCCATTCCTGACATTACTCCTTATAACAGAAATTAAGGGTAAGGATAGAGTGAATCGTCGCCGGAGAAATGATGGCGATGGTTCTTTCCTAAAAAGCAATTTATATTTACCGCTTGTTGCAATAGCTTATTTATTGCTTCTACCAGTTTTGAGTCGTTATGTTTTTCATCCATCAGCATATCAAGAAAGAGCCCGTCTTGCGAGTGTCGTCAAAAAGGAAACGAGTGTTGAAGATCGTGTATATGCGTGGGATAACCGTCCCGAGTTTTATCTAGAAAGTGAACGTCTAGCACCAAGTTCTTTATTGATCCCAACTCTCTATACTGCAAGCGATGAGAATAAAACCAAGCTTATGAATGACCTGAAGGAGAATCAACCGAAGATGATTATGGTTAATCAACAGGTGGCTTTGTGGTCAGATGTAGAGACTTTGCTTAGTGAAAAATATGAACTTGTTAAGACGGATACGAACGAATTCAAACTATATAAATTAAAATAATCAAATCAATATCTTGTGTATTTTTAAAATTTTTAGGATTTTTACCACAAGATATTGATTTTTCTTTTTAGAGTGGTATAATACTTTTTAGAAAGAACATTTTAGAAAAGAGCATGCATATGATTGCACTAGAAGAAAAAATTACAATTTTGCCAACTCTCTTCGTCGAGAAACGAGATGGGAGACGTGTTGTATTTGATGTGGACAAGATTGACAAGGCTCTCCACAAGGCGGCAGACAAGGTTATGGATGTGACACCCTTGGTCGAAAAACGCCTCAATGCTCTGACCGAGCGAATTGTCACAGAAATTCATAGTCGCTTTCCGCAGGGAGTTAAGATTTATGAAATTCAAAATATCGTAGAACATGAACTCCTTGAAGCCAAAGAATATGCGCTGGCTGAGGAGTATATTACTTATCGGACGCAGAGGGATTTTGAGCGCTCAAAAGCGACGGATATCAACTTTAGTATCCATAAACTTCTCAACAAAGATCAGGCAGTTGTCAATGAAAATGCTAATAAAGACAGTGATGTCTTTAATACCCAGCGTGATTTGACAGCGGGCATCGTTGGAAAATCAATCGGACTGCAAATGCTTCCTAAGCACGTAGCCAATGCCCACCAAAAAGGGGATATCCACTATCACGATTTGGACTACAGCCCTTATACACCTATGACCAACTGCTGTTTGATTGATTTCAAGGGTATGTTGGAAAATGGTTTTAAGATTGGAAATGCGGAGGTGGAGAGTCCTAAGTCTATCCAGACTGCGACAGCTCAGATTTCCCAAATCATTGCCAACGTTGCTTCTAGCCAGTACGGGGGATGTTCAGCTGACCGTATCGATGAAGTCTTGGCGCCTTATGCAGAGAAGAATTATCAAAAACACCTTAAGGAAGCGGAAGAGTGGGTCTTACCTGACAAACGGGAAGATTACGCTTGGAAGAAAACGCAAAAGGACATCTATGATGCCATGCAATCTCTCGAGTATGAAATCAACACTCTCTTCACTTCAAATGGACAAACACCTTTTACTTCGCTAGGTTTTGGTCTGGGAACCAATCGTTTTGAGCGTGAAATTCAAAAGGCAATTTTAAACATTCGCATCAAGGGTCTTGGTTCGGAGCATCGTACGGCTATCTTTCCTAAACTCATCTTTACGCTAAAAAGAGGACTCAATTTAGAGGAAGGAACTCCAAACTACGACATCAAGCAGTTGGCTCTAGAGTGTGCAACCAAGCGGATGTATCCAGACGTCTTGTCTTATGATAAGATTGTTGAGTTGACAGGTTCTTTTAAGGTTCCTATGGGTTGCCGTTCGTTTCTTCAAGGGTGGAAGGATGAAAATGGTGTCGAGGTCAATTCAGGTCGCATGAATCTGGGTGTTGTGACGGTTAACCTGCCTCGTATTGCTCTTGAGTCTGAAGGTGATATGAATAAGTTCTGGGAAATCTTCAACGAGCGAATGAACATTGCGGAAGATGCTCTGGTTTATCGTGTCGAACGAACCAAGGAAGCAACACCAGCAAATGCTCCTATCCTGTATCAATACGGTGCTTTTGGTCATCGTCTAGGTAAAGAAGAAAGTGTTGACCAGCTCTTTAAGAATCGTCGTGCCACAGTTTCGCTAGGCTATATCGGTTTGTATGAAGTAGCAACTGTTTTCTTTGGTAACAGCTGGGAAAGCAATCCAGATGCTAAGGAATTCACGCTAGACATCATTCGCGATATGAAACGCCGTGTAGAAGAGTGGTCAGATCAATATGGCTATCATTTCTCTATCTACTCAACACCATCTGAAAGTTTGACAGACCGTTTCTGTAGACTAGATACAGACAAGTTCGGTTATATTCCAGATATTACAGATAAGGAATACTACACCAACTCTTTCCACTACGATGTTCGTAAGAATCCAACACCGTTTGAAAAATTAGACTTTGAGAAAGTCTATCCGGAAGCAGGTGCGTCAGGTGGTTTCATCCATTATTGTGAGTATCCAGTCCTTCAGCAAAATCCAAAGGCTCTGGAAGCTGTTTGGGATTATGCCTATGACCGTGTGGGCTATCTTGGGACCAATACTCCAATAGACCGTTGCTACAAGTGTGACTTTGAAGGGGATTTTGAACCAACTGAGAGAGGATTTGCTTGTCCAAACTGTGGAAATAGCGACCCTAAAACAGTAGACGTTGTTAAACGGACTTGTGGCTATTTAGGCAATCCTCAAGCGAGACCTATGGTCAATGGGCGTCACAAGGAAATCGCAGCGCGTGTCAAACATATGAATGGTTCAACGATTAAAATAGCTGGGCATCAAGTAACAAATTAGAAAGAAGTGAAATGGGAAAATATCAATTAGACGATAAGGGGCATGCACAAGTGACCCGTTATCACGAGAAACACTCTAAGGGTGGAGCTGGTAAAAAAGAACGCTTGCTCAACCTCAGAGAACAATTTTTAAATAAGAATAAGAAGAAATAAAAGTGAGAGTCAGCTCTCGCTTTTCTCTTAGTGGGAGGTAAGGATGGAATTACGCAGACCAAGATTAGCAGATAAAGAAACAGTTTTAGAGATGATGGCAGAGTTTAAAAAATATCAGTCGCCTCACGACGGTGGTTTCTGGGATACAGAAAATTTTTCTTATGAGGAATGGTTGGAAAGTAATCAGAATCAGGAAATGGGGATTAATTTGACTGAAGGATGGGTTCCCGCAATTCAGTTAGTAGCTTTTTCTGTGAAAGGTAAAGCAATTGGATTTCTTAATCTCCGGTTGCGCCTCAGTAACTTTTTACTAGAAGAAGGTGGCCACATTGGCTACTCCATTCGTCCATCAGAAAGAGGCAAGGGTTATGCTAAGGAAACTCTCCGTCAGGGCTTGCAAGTTGCTAAGGAAAAGAATATTAAACGAGCTTTAGTGACTTGTAGCACAGAAAATCCAGCAAGCCGAGCTGTTATCTTAGCTAATGGTGGGGAGTTGGAGGATGTTCGAAACGGAACGGAGCGCTATTGGATAGACTTGGAGTAGACAGCATGACATGGAATACACCAAAACCTGGTGAATGGAAAAGCGAGGAGCTTAGTCAAGGGCGTATCATCGACTACAAGGCCTTTAACTTTGTAGATGGAGAAGGTGTGCGTAACTCTCTCTATGTATCAGGTTGCATGTTTCACTGCGAGGGATGTTATAATGTTGCGACTTGGTCTTTTAATGCTGGCATTCCCTATACAGCAGAATTAGAAGAACAGATCATGGCAGATCTCGCTCAACCTTATGTTCAAGGCTTGACCTTGTTGGGAGGGGAGCCCTTTCTCAATACGGGTATTCTCTTGCCACTCGCTAAGCGGATTCGGAAGGAATTGCCAGATAAAGATATCTGGTCCTGGACGGGATATACATGGGAAGAAATGATGTTGGAGACACAAGATAAACTGGAACTCTTATCATTGATTGATATTCTTGTTGATGGACGATACGATCGAACTAAGAGGAATCTCATGCTCCAGTTTCGAGGATCGTCCAACCAACGCATCATCGATGTGCAAAAATCGCTCAAAAGTGGGCAAGTAGTGATTTGGGATAAGCTTAATGACGGAAAAGAAAGCTATGAACAGGTGAAGAGAGAGTAACTTTCTTCCATAAAATACTTAAATAAATGACCTGTCAAAAAGGAAAACATTTTCATGTTAAAAATTTTAAAAAACAGCAACAAATCCCTTGCAATCGCAGGGGCTTTGTGTTATTCTATTATGGTGCTGTAAATTACAGCCTTAGCTTTGATGCAAGAGGTTGCGACACGCTCGGTTGCATTGCCACGCAACACCGCGTCGGTTTTCTTGTGGAGCTAGCCTATTATCTTAAATAGACGAAAAGGAGAAAAAGATGGCAAACAAAAAAATCCGTATCCGTTTGAAAGCTTACGAACATCGTACGCTTGACACAGCGGCTGCAAAAATCGTAGAATCAGCTACTCGTACAGGTGCACAAGTTGCGGGTCCAATCCCACTTCCAACTGAACGTAGCCTCTACACAATCATTCGTGCGACTCACAAATATAAAGATTCTCGCGAACAATTTGAAATGCGTACACACAAACGTTTGATCGATATCGTTAACCCAACTCAAAAAACAGTTGATGCTTTGATGAAATTGGATCTTCCAAGTGGTGTAAACGTAGAAATCAAACTTTAATCTAAAGCTTGATACCTTGAGCATAAAAAACGCTCGTTAAAAACTTTTTGAATAAAAAATATAGAAAAGGAACTATTTTCTCATGACAAAAGGAATCTTAGGGAAAAAAGTGGGAATGACTCAAATCTTCACTGAAGCTGGCGAATTGATCCCTGTAACAGTTATTGAAGCAACTCCAAACGTTGTTCTTCAAGTTAAAACTGTTGAAACAGACGGATACAACGCTATCCAAGTTGGTTTCGATGACAAACGCGAAGTATTGAGCAACAAACCTGCTAAAGGACATGTAGCAAAAGCTAACACGGCTCCTAAGCGCTTCATTCGTGAATTCAAAAACGTTGAAGGCTTAGAAGTTGGTGCTGAAATCACAGTTGAAACATTCGCAGCTGGAGACGTTGTTGACGTAACTGGTACTTCTAAAGGTAAAGGTTTCCAAGGTGTTATCAAACGCCACGGACAATCACGTGGACCAATGGCTCACGGTTCTCGTTACCACCGTCGTCCAGGTTCTATGGGACCTGTTGCACCTAACCGCGTATTCAAAGGTAAAAACCTTGCAGGACGTATGGGTGGCGACCGCGTAACAATTCAAAACCTTGAAGTTGTACAAGTTGTTCCAGAAAAGAACGTTATCCTTATCAAAGGTAACGTACCAGGTGCTAAGAAATCTCTTATCACTATCAAGTCAGCAGTTAAAGCTGGTAAATAATAAGGAAAGGGGAATACAGTCAAAATGGCAAATGTAACATTATTCGACCAAACTGGTAAACAAGCGGGCGAAGTTGTTCTTAATGATGCAATCTTTGGTATCGAACCAAATGAATCTGTTGTGTTTGATGTGATCATCAGCCAACGTGCTAGCCTTCGTCAAGGAACTCACGCAGTTAAAAACCGCTCAGCTGTTTCAGGTGGCGGACGCAAACCATGGCGTCAAAAAGGAACTGGACGTGCTCGTCAAGGTTCTATCCGCTCTCCACAATGGCGTGGTGGTGGAATCGTCTTCGGACCAACTCCACGTAGCTATGCGTACAAACTTCCTCAAAAAGTTCGTCGCCTTGCGCTTAAATCTGTTTACTCAGAAAAAGTTGCTGAAAATAAATTTGTAGCCGTTGATTCTCTTGAATTTACAGCTCCAAAAACTGCTGAATTTGCAAAAGTTCTTGCAGCTTTGAGCATCGATTCTAAAGTCCTTGTTATTCTTGAAGAAGGAAACGAATTCGCAGCTCTCTCAGCTCGTAACCTTCCAAACGTGAAAGTTGCGACTGCTACAACTGCAAGTGTTCTTGACATCGCAAATAGTGACAAACTTCTTGTTACTCAAGCAGCTATCTCTAAAATCGAGGAGGTTCTTGCATAATGAATTTGTATGATGTTATCAAAAAACCTGTCATCACTGAAAGCTCAATGGCTCAACTTGAAGCAGGAAAATATGTATTTGAAGTTGACACTCGTGCACACAAACTTTTGATCAAGCAAGCTGTTGAAGCTGCTTTCGAAGGTGTTAAAGTTGCCAACGTTAACACAATCAACGTAAAACCAAAAGCTAAACGTGTTGGACGTTACACTGGTTTTACTAACAAAACTAAAAAAGCTATCATCACACTTACAGCTGATTCAAAAGCAATCGAGTTGTTTGCTGCTGAAGCTGAATAATCTAAGGAGGAAATATCGTGGGAATTCGTGTTTATAAACCAACAACAAACGGTCGCCGTAATATGACTTCTTTGGATTTCGCTGAAATCACAACAAGCACTCCTGAAAAATCATTGCTTGTTGCATTGAAGAGCAAGGCTGGTCGTAACAACAACGGTCGTATCACAGTTCGTCACCAAGGTGGTGGACACAAACGTTTCTACCGTTTGGTTGACTTCAAACGTAACAAAGACAACGTTGAAGCAGTTGTTAAAACAATCGAGTACGATCCAAACCGTTCTGCAAACATCGCTCTTGTACACTACACTGACGGTGTGAAAGCATACATCATCGCTCCAAAAGGTCTTGAAGTAGGTCAACGTATCGTTTCAGGTCCAGAAGCAGATATCAAAGTCGGAAACGCTCTTCCACTTGCTAACATCCCAGTTGGTACTTTGATCCACAACATCGAGTTGAAACCAGGTCGTGGTGGTGAATTGGTACGTGCTGCTGGAGCTTCTGCTCAAGTATTGGGTTCTGAAGGTAAATACGTTCTTGTTCGTCTTCAATCAGGTGAAGTTCGTATGATTCTTGGAACTTGCCGTGCTACAGTTGGTGTTGTCGGAAACGAACAACATGGACTTGTAAACCTTGGTAAAGCAGGACGTAGCCGTTGGAAAGGTATCCGCCCAACAGTTCGTGGTTCTGTAATGAACCCTAACGATCACCCACACGGTGGTGGTGAAGGTAAAGCACCAGTTGGTCGTAAAGCACCATCTACTCCATGGGGCAAACCTGCTCTTGGTCTTAAAACTCGTAACAAGAAAGCGAAATCTGACAAACTTATCGTTCGTCGTCGCAATGAGAAATAATATTAAGCTAGTCGCTTAAGAAACTAGTAAATCCGCCAGCTCGGTAGCGCTCCATAGGAGCGCAAGCCGCTGTGGTACAACATTTAAAGGAGAAAATATAAAAATGGGACGCAGTCTTAAAAAAGGACCTTTCGTCGATGAGCATTTGATGAAAAAAGTTGAAGCTCAAGCTAACGACGAAAAGAAAAAAGTTATTAAAACTTGGTCACGTCGTTCAACGATCTTCCCAAGTTTCATTGGTTACACTATTGCAGTTTATGATGGACGTAAACACGTACCTGTTTACATCCAAGAAGACATGGTAGGTCACAAACTTGGTGAATTTGCACCAACTCGTACTTACAAAGGTCACGCTGCAGACGACAAGAAAACACGTAGAAAATAAGGAGAACATAAATGGCAGAAATTACTTCAGCTAAAGCAATGGCTCGTACAGTACGTGTTTCACCTCGTAAATCACGTCTTGTTCTTGATAACATCCGTGGTAAAAGCGTAGCCGATGCAATCGCAATCTTGACATTCACTCCAAACAAAGCTGCTGAAATCATCTTGAAAGTTTTGAACTCAGCTGTAGCTAACGCTGAAAACAACTTTGGTTTGGATAAAGCTAACTTGGTAGTATCTGAAGCATTCGCAAACGAAGGACCAACTATGAAACGTTTCCGTCCACGTGCGAAAGGTTCAGCTTCACCAATCAACAAACGTACAGCTCACATCACTGTAGCTGTTGCAGAAAAATAAGGAGGTAAAATCGTGGGTCAAAAAGTACATCCAATTGGTATGCGTGTCGGCATCATCCGTGATTGGGATGCCAAATGGTATGCTGAAAAAGAATACGCGGATTACCTTCATGAAGATCTTGCAATCCGTAAATTCGTTCAAAAAGAACTTGCTGACGCAGCAGTTTCAACTATCGAAATCGAACGCGCAGTAAACAAAGTTAACGTTTCACTTCACACTGCTAAACCAGGTATGGTTATCGGTAAAGGTGGTGCTAACGTTGATGCACTCCGTGCAAAACTTAACAAATTGACTGGAAAACAAGTACACATCAACATCATCGAAATCAAACAACCTGATTTGGATGCTCACCTTGTAGGTGAAGGAATTGCTCGTCAATTGGAGCAACGTGTTGCTTTCCGTCGTGCACAAAAACAAGCAATCCAACGTGCAATGCGTGCTGGAGCTAAAGGAATCAAAACTCAAGTATCAGGTCGTTTGAACGGTGCAGATATCGCCCGTGCTGAAGGATACTCTGAAGGAACTGTTCCACTTCACACACTTCGTGCAGATATCGATTACGCTTGGGAAGAAGCAGATACTACATACGGTAAACTTGGTGTTAAAGTATGGATCTACCGTGGTGAAGTTCTTCCAGCTCGCAAAAACACTAAAGGAGGTAAATAACCAATGTTAGTACCTAAACGTGTTAAACACCGTCGTGAATTCCGTGGAAAAATGCGCGGTGAAGCAAAAGGTGGAAAAGAAGTAGCATTCGGTGAATACGGTCTTCAAGCTACAACTAGCCACTGGATCACTAACCGCCAAATCGAAGCTGCTCGTATCGCCATGACTCGTTACATGAAACGTGGTGGTAAAGTTTGGATTAAAATCTTCCCACACAAATCATACACTGCTAAAGCTATCGGTGTGCGTATGGGATCTGGTAAAGGGGCACCTGAAGGTTGGGTAGCACCAGTTAAACGTGGTAAAGTGATGTTCGAAATCGCTGGTGTATCTGAAGAGATCGCTCGCGAAGCGCTTCGTCTTGCTAGCCACAAATTGCCAGTTAAATGTAAATTCGTAAAACGTGAAGCAGAATAAGGAGAAGGCATGAAACTTAATGAAGTAAAAGAATTTGTTAAAGAACTTCGTGGTCTTTCTCAAGAAGAACTCGCGAAGCGCGAAAACGAATTGAAAAAAGAATTGTTTGAACTTCGTTTCCAAGCTGCTACTGGTCAATTGGAACAAACAGCTCGCTTGAAAGAAGTTAAAAAACAAATCGCTCGTATCAAAACAGTTCAATCTGAAGCGAAATAATAGACTAGGGAAGGAGAAATTTCAATGGAACGCAATAATCGTAAAGTTCTTGTTGGACGTGTTGTATCTGACAAAATGGACAAGACAATCACAGTTGTAGTTGAAACAAAACGTAACCACCCAGTCTATGGTAAACGTATTAACTACTCTAAAAAATACAAAGCTCATGATGAAAACAATGTTGCCAAAGAAGGCGATATTGTACGTATCATGGAAACTCGCCCGCTTTCAGCTACAAAACGTTTCCGTCTTGTAGAAGTCGTTGAAGAAGCGGTCATCATCTAATCAAACCTGAAAGGAGAAAACTGAAATGATTCAAACAGAAACTCGTTTGAAAGTCGCAGACAACAGCGGTGCTCGCGAAATCTTGACTATCAAAGTTCTTGGTGGTTCAGGACGTAAATTTGCAAACATCGGTGATGTTATCGTGGCATCTGTAAAACAAGCTACTCCTGGTGGTGCGGTTAAAAAAGGTGACGTTGTTAAAGCAGTTATCGTTCGTACTAAATCAGGTGCTCGTCGTGCTGATGGTTCATACATCAAATTTGACGAAAACGCAGCAGTTATCATCCGTGAAGACAAAACTCCTCGCGGAACACGTATCTTTGGCCCAGTTGCACGTGAATTGCGTGAAGGTGGCTTCATGAAGATTGTGTCACTTGCTCCAGAAGTACTTTAATTTTTAGAAACAAACTAGTCCCCTAGCTTCAAGCTAGGGTGCCCTTATGGGCGTAAGAAAAATCAAGGAGAAACCTAATGTTTGTAAAAAAAGGCGACAAAGTTCGCGTAATCGCTGGTAAAGATAAGGGAACAGAAGCTGTTGTCCTTACTGCCCTTCCAAAAGTAAACAAAGTTATCGTTGAAGGTGTTAACATCGTTAAGAAACACCAACGTCCAACTAACGAGCTTCCTCAAGGTGGTATCATCGAGAAAGAAGCAGCTATCCACGTATCAAACGTTCAAGTTTTGGACAAAAATGGTGTAGCTGGTCGTGTTGGTTACAAATTTGTAGACGGTAAAAAAGTTCGCTACAACAAAAAATCAGGCGAAGTGCTTGATTAATCACGAAGGAAAGGAGAAGTATAATGGCAAATCGTTTAAAAGAAAAATATCTTAATGAAGTAGTTCCTGCTTTGACAGAACAATTCAACTACTCATCAGTGATGGCTGTGCCTAAAGTAGATAAGATCGTTTTGAACATGGGTGTTGGTGAAGCTGTATCAAATGCTAAAAGCCTTGAAAAAGCTGCTGAAGAATTGGCACTTATCTCAGGTCAAAAACCACTTATCACTAAAGCTAAAAAATCAATCGCCGGCTTCCGTCTTCGTGAAGGTGTTGCGATCGGTGCAAAAGTTACCCTTCGTGGTGAACGTATGTACGAATTCTTGGATAAATTGGTTTCAGTTTCACTTCCACGTGTACGTGACTTCCACGGTGTTCCAACAAAATCATTTGACGGACGCGGAAACTACACACTTGGTGTGAAAGAACAATTGATTTTCCCAGAAATCAACTTCGATGACGTTGACAAAACTCGTGGTCTTGACATCGTTATCGTAACAACTGCTAACACTGACGAAGAGTCACGTGCATTGCTTACAGGCCTTGGAATGCCTTTTGCAAAATAATATAGGAGGTAAATCTAATGGCTAAAAAATCAATGATTGCTAAGAACAAACGTCCAGCGAAGTTCTCTACTCAAGCTTATACTCGTTGTGAAAAATGTGGTCGTCCACATTCAGTTTACCGCAAATTTAAACTTTGCCGTGTTTGCTTCCGTGAATTAGCTTACAAAGGACAAATCCCTGGTGTAACAAAAGCATCTTGGTAATTTAAGATATCAAGGGCGTCAAAACTCTAAGTGAAAATAGGAAACTTGACGAAGAAACTGAAGTTTCTAGGAAAGTTTGTTTTTTTCGCACAGAGTTTAGCCCGGGTTCAGTTGGGTTTGCCAATTTGAACACGAGCTACAGCTTTGGCAAAAAAGACCAATTTTCTTTGGAGCATCGCTCCTGCATCAAATTGCCTATTTTTGCTCTTGCTGTTACGCTCTTTGTATCATGTATTAACTAGCAAGTGCAACTTGCAAACTACTAGTAAGAGGAGAAAAACAAAATGGTTATGACTGACCCAATCGCAGACTTCCTAACTCGTATTCGTAACGCTAACCAAGCTAAACACGAAGTACTTGAAGTACCTGCATCAAACATCAAAAAAGGTATTGCTGAAATCCTTAAACGCGAAGGTTTTGTAAAAAACGTTGAAATCATCGAAGATGACAAACAAGGCATCATCCGTGTATTCCTTAAATACGGACCAAACGGTGAAAAAGTTATCACTAACTTGAAACGTGTTTCTAAACCAGGACTTCGTGTCTACAAAAAACGTGAAGATCTTCCAAAAGTTCTTAACGGACTTGGAATTGCTATCCTTTCAACTTCTGAAGGTTTGCTTACTGATAAAGAAGCACGCCAAAAGAATGTTGGTGGAGAAGTTATCGCTTACGTTTGGTAAAATCAAGATACAAAGCTCGTAAAGAACAAAGCAAAATTAGGAAGTTGGAGAAGTTTGTTTACAAACAAGCCAACTTATCTATTTTGCACAGTTCTTAGAGCGTGTTCAATTTAGCTATTGAACTCAATAAGTATCTTTAACCCCGTGAAAACTGGCCGTTCTGGCCTGACAATTTAACAGGAGAAAATTAACATGTCACGTATTGGTAATAAAGTTATCGTGTTGCCTGCTGGTGTTGAACTCACTAACAATGACAACGTTGTAACTGTAAAAGGACCTAAAGGAGAACTTACTCGTGAGTTCTCAAAAGATATTGAAATCCGTGTGGAAGGTACTGAAGTAACTCTTCACCGTCCAAACGATTCAAAAGAAATGAAAACTATCCACGGAACTACTCGTGCCCTTTTGAACAACATGGTTGTTGGTGTATCAGAAGGATTCAAGAAAGAACTTGAAATGCGCGGGGTTGGTTACCGTGCACAACTTCAAGGATCTAAACTTGTTTTGGCTGTTGGTAAATCTCATCCAGACGAAGTTGAAGCTCCAGAAGGAATTACTTTTGAACTTCCAAACCCAACAACAATCGTTGTTAGCGGAATTTCAAAAGAAGTAGTTGGTCAAACAGCTGCTTACGTACGTAGCCTTCGTTCACCAGAACCATATAAAGGTAAAGGTATCCGTTACGTTGGTGAATTCGTTCGCCGTAAAGAAGGTAAAACAGGTAAATAATGTTGAGTGGTTGAGCCTCAACCACCAACCTATTTTCCAACTTTGTGCATAGCACACGATTTAAAACTAAAGAGGTGAAAACTGTGATTTCAAAACCAGATAAAAACAAACTCCGCCAAAAACGCCACCGTCGCGTTCGCGGAAAACTCTCTGGAACTGCTGATCGCCCACGTTTGAACGTATTCCGTTCTAATACAGGCATCTACGCTCAAGTGATTGATGACGTAGCGGGTGTAACGCTCGCAAGTGCTTCAACTCTTGACAAAGAAGTTTCAAAAGGAACTAAAACTGAACAAGCCGTTGCTGTCGGTAAACTCGTTGCAGAACGTGCAAACGCTAAAGGTATTTCAGAAGTGGTGTTCGACCGCGGTGGATATCTATATCACGGACGTGTGAAAGCTTTGGCTGATGCAGCTCGTGAAAACGGATTGAAATTCTAATAGGAGGACACTAGAAAATGGCATTTAAAGACAATGCAGTTGAATTAGAAGAACGCGTAGTTGCTGTCAACCGTGTTACAAAAGTTGTTAAGGGTGGACGTCGTCTTCGTTTCGCAGCTCTTGTTGTTGTTGGTGACCACAACGGTCGCGTAGGATTTGGTACTGGTAAAGCTCAAGAAGTTCCAGAAGCAATCCGTAAAGCAGTAGATGATGCTAAGAAAAACTTGATCGAAGTTCCTATGGTTGGAACAACAATCCCACACGAAGTTCTTTCAGAATTCGGTGGAGCTAAAGTATTGTTGAAACCTGCTGTAGAAGGTTCTGGAGTTGCCGCTGGTGGTGCAGTTCGTGCCGTTGTGGAATTGGCAGGTGTGGCAGATATTACATCTAAATCACTTGGTTCTAACACTCCAATCAACATTGTTCGTGCAACTGTTGAAGGTTTGAAACAATTGAAACGCGCTGAAGAAGTTGCTGCCCTTCGTGGTATTTCAGTTTCTGATTTGGCATAAGAAAGGGGATAAAATGGCTCAAATTAAAATTACTTTGACTAAGTCTCCAATCGGACGCATTCCATCACAACGTAAAACTGTTGTAGCACTTGGACTTGGCAAATTGAACAGCTCTGTTATTAAAGAAGATAACGCTGCTATCCGTGGTATGATCACAGCAGTATCTCACTTGGTAACAGTTGAAGAAGTAAACTAATGAATTTTTAGGGGATGTGCACTATACCATCCCCTAAAACTAGATATAGTCATCTATGATGACGTCGTATAGGCGAGTTGATGGGGGAGACAACCTTTTCTCCCTTATCGGCGCTAGCATTTTACAAAAGAGGAGAAAATAAAAATGAAACTTCATGAATTGAAACCTGCAGAAGGTTCTCGTAAAGTACGTAACCGCGTTGGTCGTGGTACTTCATCAGGTAACGGTAAAACATCTGGTCGTGGTCAAAAAGGTCAAAAAGCTCGTAGCGGTGGCGGAGTTCGCCTTGGTTTTGAAGGTGGACAAACTCCATTGTTCCGTCGTCTTCCAAAACGTGGATTCACTAACATCAACGCTAAAGAATACGCAATTGTGAACCTTGACCAATTGAACGTCTTTGAAGATGGTGCTGAAGTAACTCCAGTTGTTCTTATCGAAGCAGGAATTGTTAAAGCTGAAAAATCAGGTATTAAAATTCTTGGTAACGGTGAGTTGACTAAGAAATTGACTGTGAAAGCAGCTAAATTTTCTAAATCAGCTGAAGAAGCTATCACTGCTAAAGGTGGTTCAGTAGAAGTCATCTAAGAGAGGTGACCTATGTTTTTTAAATTATTAAAAGAGGCTCTCAAGGTTAAACAAGTAAGATCCAAAATATTTTTCACTATTTTCATTATTCTTGTTTTTCGTATCGGTACTAGTATCACTGTTCCAGGTGTAAATGCAAAAAGTTTGGAAGCCCTTAGTGGTTTATCATTCTTGAATATGCTTAGTCTGGTTTCAGGTAATGCTATGAAAAACTTTTCAGTTTTTGCACTTGGTGTTAGTCCGTATATTACTGCTTCAATTGTTGTTCAACTCTTGCAGATGGATATTTTACCTAAATTTGTAGAGTGGGGTAAACAAGGAGAAGTGGGGAGAAGAAAATTAAATCAAGCAACACGTTATATCGCTCTTGTACTAGCCTTTGTACAGTCGATTGGTATAACTGCTGGATTTAATACTTTATCTGGAGCTAAATTATTAACGACTGACTTGACACCACAAGTGTTTGTTATGATTGGGATTATCCTTACAGCGGGTAGTATGATTGTAACATGGCTAGGTGAACAAATTACAGATAAGGGATACGGAAACGGCGTTTCCATGATTATCTTTGCCGGGATTGTCGCTTCAATTCCAGAGATGATTCAAAGTATCTATGTGGACTATTTTGTTAATATTCCAAGTAGTCGATTGAATTCATCCATTATCTTTGTCGTTATTTTGATTATCGCTGTCTTGTTGATTGTTTACTTTACAACATATGTTCAACAAGCAGAATATAAAATTCCAATCCAATATACAAAGGTTGCTCAAGGAGCTCCATCTAGTTCTTACCTTCCATTGAAGGTAAACCCTGCTGGAGTTATCCCTGTTATCTTTGCAAGTTCAATTACTGCGGCTCCTGCGGCGATTCTTCAGTTTTTGAGTGCTACAGGACATGATTGGGCATGGGTACGTACAGCACAAGAAATGATGTCAACAACATCACCAACCGGTGTTGCAATGTATGCAGTCCTAATTATTCTCTTTACATTCTTCTATACGTTTGTACAGATTAATCCTGAAAAAGCGGCAGAGAACTTACAAAAGAGCGGAGCCTATATCCATGGAGTTCGTCCTGGTAAAGGTACAGAAGAATATATGTCTAAACTTCTTCGTCGTCTTGCAACTGTTGGTTCCCTCTTCCTTGGTGTGATTTCCATATTACCGATTGTGGCAAAAGATATCTTTGGACTTTCAGAAGCAGTTGCTTTTGGAGGTACTAGTCTTTTGATCATTATCTCTACAGGTATTGAAGGAATCAAACAATTAGAAGGTTACTTATTGAAACGTAAGTATGTTGGTTTCATGGATAGAACAGAATAAAATAGAAGTATTTACTTGAATAGTAAATGCTGAGGGAGTGGAGGTTTAACTCTAACATTTGTAAGAGTTTGGTCTCCCCTCTTCTATTTTGTTTTTAAATAGGGGTGAAAAGACTTTTTGCTTCTATTTAAAAATAAAATAAGGAGATCTAATCATGAATCTTTTGATTATGGGCTTACCTGGTGCAGGTAAGGGAACTCAAGCAGCAAAAATCGTAGAACAATTCCATGTTGCACATATCTCAACAGGTGATATGTTCCGTGCTGCTATGGCAAATCAAACTGAAATGGGTGTTCTTGCTAAGTCATACATTGACAAGGGTGAATTGGTTCCTGACGAAGTTACAAATGGAATCGTAAAAGAACGTCTTTCACAAGATGATATTAAAGAAACAGGATTCTTGTTGGATGGTTATCCACGTACAATCGAACAAGCTCATGCCTTGGACAAAACATTGGCTGAACTTGGTATCGAATTGGAAGGTGTGATCAACATCGAAGTGAATCCAGACTGTCTCTTGGAACGTTTGAGTGGCCGCATCATCCACCGCGAAACAGGTGAAACCTTCCACAAGGTCTTTAACCCACCAGTTGACTATAAAGAAGAAGATTACTACCAACGTGAAGATGACAAACCTGAGACAGTGAAACGTCGTTTGGATGTGAATATTGCTCAAGGGGAACCAATCATTGCTCACTACCGTGCCAAAGGTTTGGTTCATGACATCGAAGGTAATCAAGATATCAATGATGTCTTCTCAGATATCGAAAAAGTATTGACAAATTTGAAATAAAGCGTTTTTCACACTTGCAAAAATCCGCTACAAATGTTATACTGAGATAGTCTGACTTATAATTGTTGTCTCTGTGTCTAGAGGCATCGAATCGAAATTTATGGAGGTGCTTTTGCGTGGCAAAAGACGATGTGATTGAAGTTGAAGGCAAAGTAGTTGATACAATGCCGAATGCAATGTTTACGGTTGAACTTGAAAATGGACATCAGATTTTAGCAACAGTTTCTGGTAAAATTCGTAAAAACTATATTCGTATTTTAGCGGGAGATCGTGTTACTGTCGAAATGAGTCCATATGACTTGACACGTGGACGTATCACTTACCGCTTTAAATAATCGAAAAACTTGGAGGGATAAGAAATGAAAGTAAGACCATCGGTCAAACCAATTTGCGAATACTGTAAAGTTATTCGTCGTAATGGTCGTGTTATGGTAATTTGCCCAGCAAATCCAAAACACAAACAACGTCAAGGATAAGATAGAAAGGAGAAAACATGGCTCGTATTGCTGGAGTTGACATTCCAAATGACAAACGCGTAGTAATCTCATTGACTTATGTTTATGGTATCGGACTTGCAACATCTAAGAAAATTTTGGCTGCTGCTGGAATCTCAGAAGATGTTCGTGTACGTGATCTTACATCAGATCAAGAAGATGCTATCCGTCGTGAAGTGGATGCAATCAAAGTTGAAGGTGACCTTCGTCGTGAAGTAAACTTGAACATCAAACGTTTGATGGAAATCGGTTCATACCGTGGTATCCGTCACCGTCGTGGACTTCCTGTCCGTGGACAAAACACTAAAAACAACGCTCGCACTCGTAAAGGTAAAGCTGTTGCGATTGCTGGTAAGAAAAAATAATATAGGAGGTAAAAGTCTTGGCTAAACCAACACGTAAACGTCGTGTGAAAAAGAATATCGAATCTGGTATTGCTCATATTCACGCTACATTTAATAACACTATTGTTATGATTACTGATGTGCATGGTAATGCAATTGCTTGGTCATCAGCTGGTGCTCTTGGTTTCAAAGGTTCTCGTAAATCTACACCATTCGCTGCTCAAATGGCTTCTGAAGCTGCTGCTAAATCTGCACAAGAACACGGTCTTAAATCAGTTGAAGTTACTGTAAAAGGTCCAGGTTCTGGTCGTGAGTCAGCTATTCGTGCGCTTGCTGCCGCTGGTCTTGAAGTAACAGCAATTCGTGATGTGACTCCAGTGCCACACAATGGTGCTCGTCCTCCAAAACGTCGCCGTGTATAATCATCGCATTACACTGCTTTTCGTTTAAGAGGGAGTAACTAAATGATCGAGTTTGAAAAACCAAATATAACAAAAATTGATGAAAATAAAGATTATGGCAAGTTTGTAATCGAACCACTTGAACGTGGCTACGGTACAACTCTTGGTAACTCTCTTCGTCGTGTACTTCTAGCTTCTCTACCAGGAGCAGCTGTGACATCTATCAATATTGATGGTGTGTTACATGAGTTTGACACAGTTCCAGGTGTTCGTGAAGACGTGATGCAAATCATTCTGAACATTAAAGGAATTGCAGTGAAATCGTACGTTGAAGACGAAAAAATCATCGAACTAGATGTTGAAGGTCCTGCTGAAGTAACAGCTGGTGACATTTTGACAGATAGCGATATTGAAATTGTAAATCCAGATCATTATCTCTTTACAATCGGTGAAGGTTCTTCTCTAAAAGCGACTATGACTGTTAACAGTGGTCGTGGATATGTACCTGCTGATGAAAATAAAAAGGATAATGCACCAGTTGGGACACTTGCTGTAGATTCTATTTATACACCAGTTACCAAAGTCAACTATCAAGTGGAACCTGCTCGTGTAGGTAGCAATGATGGATTTGACAAATTAACCCTTGAAATCTTGACAAATGGAACAATTATTCCAGAAGATGCTTTAGGGCTTTCAGCACGTATTTTGACAGAACATCTTGATTTGTTTACAAATCTTACTGAGATTGCTAAGTCAACTGAAGTGATGAAAGAAGCTGATACTGAATCTGACGACCGTATTTTGGATCGTACGATTGAGGAACTGGACTTGTCTGTGCGTTCATACAACTGTTTGAAACGTGCCGGTATCAATACTGTGCATGATTTGACAGAAAAATCTGAAGCGGAGATGATGAAAGTACGAAATCTTGGACGCAAGAGTTTGGAAGAAGTGAAACTCAAACTCATTGATTTGGGTCTTGGATTAAAAGATAAATAAAGGAGGAATACATGGCTTACCGTAAACTAGGACGCACTAGCTCACAACGTAAAGCAATGCTTCGCGATTTGACAACTGACCTTTTGATCAACGAATCAATCGTGACAACTGAAGCTCGTGCTAAAGAAATCCGTAAAACTGTTGAAAAAATGATTACTCTAGGTAAACGTGGTGATTTGCATGCACGTCGTCAAGCAGCTGCTTTCGTACGTAATGAAATCGCATCTGAAAACTATGATGAAGCAACTGATAAGTACACTTCTACTACAGCACTTCAAAAATTGTTCTCAGAAATCGCACCTCGTTATGCTGAACGTAACGGTGGATACACTCGTATCCTTAAAACTGAACCACGTCGTGGTGATGCAGCGCCAATGGCGATCATCGAATTAGTATAAAATCATCAATTTTGTTGAGTGTTATGATGATGGAGTCTTGTGCTCTTAGTCTAGCTCTGGTCTACCGCTAGGATCTCGGTCCTAGCGGGAACACTCATCATAAGTTGGGATAGTAGACGCTTGTTTACGAAATTGTTTTTTTCTTAAGAACAACTTCGTAAGCAGGCGTTTTTGAGTATTTTAGTTAGAATTATGCTATACTATTTGAAAAGAATCCTGTTTAATGTTCAGGTTTCCTATTAAAAGAAGAATTGGAGTTTGCTTATGAAAGCGATTATAACTGTTGTTGGTAAAGATAAATCTGGAATTGTTGCAGGTGTTTCTGGCAAAATTGCAGAATTGGGTTTGAATATTGATGATATCTCTCAAACTGTTTTGGATGAATATTTTACGATGATGGCTGTCGTCTCTAGTGATAAAAAGCAAGATTTTACCTATCTTCGTAATGAATTTGAAGCTTTTGGGCAAATTTTGAATGTGAAAATCAACATTCAGAGTGCAGCGATTTTCGAAGCTATGTATAATATCTAGGAGGTTATCATGGATATTAGACAAGTTACTGAAACCATCGCCATGATTGAGGAGCAAAACTTCGATATCAGAACTATTACCATGGGGATTTCCCTTTTGGACTGTATCGATCCGGATATCAATCGTGCTGCGGAGAAAATTTATCAAAAGATTACGACCAAGGCAGCTAATTTAGTGGCTGTTGGAGATGAAATTGCAGCTGAGTTGGGAATTCCTATCGTTAATAAGCGTGTATCGGTGACTCCTATTTCTCTGATAGGGGCAGCGACAGATGCGACGGACTACGTGGTTCTGGCAAAAGCGCTTGATAAGGCTGCGAAAGAAATCGGTGTGGATTTTATTGGTGGTTTCTCTGCCTTGGTACAAAAGGGGTACCAAAAGGGAGATGAGATTCTCATCAATTCTATTCCTCGTGCTTTGGCTGAAACGGACAAGGTCTGTTCTTCAGTCAATATCGGCTCAACCAAGTCTGGTATTAATATGACGGCTGTGGCAGATATGGGACGTGTTATTAAGGAAACGGCAACTCTATCTGATATGGGGGCAGCCAAGCTGGTTGTATTTGCTAATGCTGTTGAGGATAATCCATTTATGGCGGGTGCCTTTCATGGTGTTGGGGAGGCAGATGTTATCATCAATGTCGGAGTTTCTGGTCCTGGTGTGGTGAAACGTGCCTTGGAAAAAGTTCGTGGACAGAGCTTTGATGTAGTAGCCGAAACGGTTAAGAAAACTGCCTTTAAAATCACTCGTATCGGTCAATTAGTTGGTCAAATGGCCAGTGAGAGACTGGCTGTGGAGTTTGGTATTGTGGACTTGAGTTTGGCGCCAACTCCTGCGGTTGGAGATTCTGTTGCACGTGTCCTTGAAGAAATGGGGCTAGAAACAGTTGGTACGCATGGAACGACGGCTGCCTTGGCTCTCTTGAATGACCAAGTTAAGAAGGGAGGAGTCATGGCCTGCAACCAAGTTGGTGGTTTGTCTGGTGCCTTTATCCCTGTTTCAGAGGATGAAGGAATGATTGCTGCAGTGCAAAATGGCTCTCTTAATCTGGAAAAACTAGAAGCTATGACGGCTATCTGTTCCGTTGGTTTGGATATGATTGCCATTCCGGAGGATACACCTGCTGAAACCATTGCGGCTATGATTGCAGATGAAGCTGCAATTGGTGTCATTAACATGAAAACAACAGCTGTTCGTATTATTCCAAAAGGAAAAGAAGGCGACATGATTGAGTTTGGTGGCCTATTAGGAACTGCGCCTGTTATGAAAGTCAATGGGGCTTCGTCTGTCGATTTCATCTCTCGTGGAGGACAAATCCCAGCACCAATTCATAGTTTTAAAAATTAAGAAAATAGGAGAAATTTTAAGTTCTATTTAAGGTTGGATGTGTATACTATAATCATTAAATAAAGACCTCCTAATATTATTTGAAACAGATAACACTGATTTAGTTTGAATTTGATTTTCATCTAATATCTTTATTTAATGAACTCCTAAACTTTTTCATAATAATCTCCTGCAAAAGTCGCCTATATGGGTGGCTTTTGTTTTATCATCCATGATATAATAGAAGCAAACGGAGGACGGAAAATGGGAAAAGTACGATTGTATTTGGTACGTCATGGCAAGACCATGTTTAACACGATTGGTCGCGCGCAAGGTTGGAGCGATACTCCCTTAACAGCTGAAGGTGAACGAGGGATTCAAGAATTAGGAATCGGTTTGCGAGAATCTGGTCTACAGTTTGATCGCGCTTATTCGAGTGATTCTGGGCGCACCATTCAGACAATGGGAATCATTCTTGAAGAACTTGGCTTGCAGGGGAAAATCCCTTATCGCATGGACAAGCGTATCAGAGAATGGTGTTTCGGTAGTTTTGATGGAGCCTACGATGGCGATCTTTTCATGGGCATTATTCCTCGTATCTTTAATGTGGACCACGTTCACCAATTGTCTTATGCTGAACTGGCTGAGGGTTTGGTAGAGGTTGATACAGCTGGTTGGGCTGAAGGTTGGGAAAAACTCAGTGGCCGAATCAAGGAAGGTTTTGAAGCGATTGCCAAAGAAATGGAAGAACAAGGCGGCGGTAATGCTCTTGTCGTGAGCCACGGAATGACTATTGGAACCATTGTTTATCTGATTAATGGTATGCATCCGCATGGTCTAGATAATGGTAGTGTGACGATCCTTGAATATGAGGACGGCCAGTTTAGCGTAGAAGTTGTCGGTGACCGTAGTTACCGACAACTAGGACGTGAGAAGATGCTAGAGAAAAATAATTGATAGAAGTTAGCTCCAAATGGGGGCTAATTTTTTATACTGCTAAATAAGCTGGATTTGCGATTCAGTCTTTCTTGCTATCCAAGTCTAAAAGAACATTTCTCGTCTTTCAAATTCCCTCAAAAATGGTATAATAGTAACATCACAAAATTGGAGAGAGACCATGAGTTTTTACAATCATAAAGAAATTGAGCCTAAGTGGCAGGGCTACTGGGCAGAACATCATACATTTAAAACAGGAACAGATGCCTCAAAACCGAAGTTTTATGCGCTTGACATGTTCCCATATCCGTCTGGAGCGGGTCTGCACGTAGGACATCCAGAAGGTTATACTGCAACGGATATCCTCAGCCGTTACAAACGTGCGCAAGGCTACAATGTCCTTCACCCAATGGGTTGGGATGCTTTTGGTTTGCCTGCAGAGCAATACGCTATGGATACAGGTAATGACCCAGCAGAATTTACGGCGGAGAACATTGCCAACTTCAAACGCCAAATCAATGCGCTTGGATTTTCTTATGACTGGGACCGTGAAGTCAATACAACAGATCCAAACTACTACAAGTGGACTCAATGGATTTTCACCAAGCTTTACGAAAAAGGCTTGGCATATGAAGCTGAAGTGCCAGTAAACTGGGTGGAAGAATTGGGAACTGCCATCGCCAACGAAGAGGTCCTTCCTGATGGAACTTCTGAGCGTGGAGGCTATCCAGTTGTCCGCAAACCAATGCGTCAATGGATGCTCAAAATCACGGCCTACGCAGAGCGCTTGCTTAATGACTTAGATGAACTAGATTGGCCAGAGTCTATCAAGGACATGCAACGCAACTGGATTGGGAAATCAACTGGTGCCAATGTAACTTTTAAAGTTAAGGGAACAGACAAGGAATTCACAGTCTTTACCACTCGTCCTGATACTCTTTTCGGTGCGACTTTCACCGTTTTGGCTCCTGAGCATGAATTAGTAGACGCTATCACAAGTTCAGAGCAAGCAGAAGCAGTATCAGACTACAAACACCAAGCCAGTCTGAAATCAGACTTGGCTCGTACTGACCTTGCAAAAGAAAAAACTGGTGTTTGGACTGGTGCTTATGCTATTAACCCTGTCAATGGTAAGGAAATTCCAATCTGGATTGCAGACTATGTTCTTGCTAGCTATGGGACAGGTGCGGTAATGGCTGTTCCTGCTCATGACCAACGTGACTGGGAATTTGCCAAACAATTTGACCTTCCAATCGTAGAAGTTCTTGAAGGTGGAAACGTTGAAGAAGCTGCCTACACAGAAGATGGTCTTCATGTTAATTCAGACTTCCTAGATGGACTCAACAAAGAAGACGCTATTGCCAAGATCGTGGCTTGGTTGGAAGAAAAAGGCTGTGGACAAGAGAAGGTTACCTACCGTCTCCGCGACTGGCTCTTTAGCCGTCAACGTTACTGGGGTGAGCCAATTCCTATCATTCATTGGGAAGATGGAACTTCAACAGCTGTCCCTGAGAGTGAATTGCCACTTGTCTTGCCTGTAACCAAGGATATCCGCCCTTCAGGTACAGGGGAAAGTCCATTGGCTAACTTGACAGATTGGCTTGAAGTAACTCGTGCAGATGGTGTCAAAGGTCGTCGTGAAACCAACACTATGCCACAATGGGCAGGTTCAAGCTGGTACTACCTCCGCTATATTGACCCACACAATACTGAGAAATTGGCCGATGAGGATCTTCTCAAACAATGGTTGCCAGTAGATATCTATGTGGGTGGTGCAGAGCATGCCGTTCTTCACTTGCTTTACGCTCGTTTCTGGCATAAATTCCTCTATGACCTCGGTGTTGTTCCGACTAAGGAACCATTCCAAAAACTCTTTAACCAAGGAATGATTTTGGGAACAAGCTACCGTGATCACCGTGGCGCTCTTGTGGCAACCGATAAGGTTGAAAAACGTGACGGTTCTTTCTTCCATGTAGAAACAGGGGAAGAGTTGGAGCAAGCACCAGCCAAGATGTCTAAATCGCTTAAGAACGTTGTTAACCCAGACGATGTGGTGGAACAATACGGTGCCGACACCCTTCGTGTTTATGAAATGTTTATGGGGCCACTTGATGCTTCAATCGCTTGGTCAGAAGAAGGTCTGGAAGGAAGCCGTAAGTTCCTTGACCGTGTTTACCGTTTGATTACAAGTAAAGAAATCCTTGCGGAAAACAATGGCGCTCTCGACAAAGTTTACAACGAAACCGTTAAAGCTGTCACAGAGCAAATAGAATCATTGAAATTCAACACAGCCATTGCCCAACTTATGGTCTTTGTCAATGCGGCTAACAAGGAAGACAAGCTTTATGCAGACTACGCCAAAGGCTTTATTCAATTGATTGCACCATTTGCGCCTCACTTGGCAGAAGAGCTCTGGCAAACAGTTGCAGCCACAGGTGAGTCAATCTCTTACGTGGCTTGGCCGACATGGGACGAAAGCAAATTAGTTGAAGACGAAATCGAAATCGTTGTCCAAATCAAAGGAAAAGTCCGTGCCAAACTCATGGTCGCTAAAGATCTATCACGCGAAGAATTACAAGAAATTGCTCTAGCGGATGAAAAAGTCAAAGCAGAAATTGATGGTAAGGAAATCGTAAAAGTAATTGCGGTACTGAATAAATTGGTTAACATTGTTGTGAAATAAGATAGGAATCCTTCAGAGTAGAATCTGGAGGATTTTTTGAATGAAAAATATAATTCTGTTTCCATCATCTCACCACTTAACATCTCATTTTAACCACTTATCTCAAAAGTCGATTTTTCTTTCATACTTTTTGTTAAACTGGTGAGGTAAAGAGGAGGAACTAAATATGATTTTACAAGCTAAACATTTGACTAAACGGTACGGCGATTATATGGCTGTTGACGATATTCAGTTAGAGTTTGAAAAAGGGAGTTTTAATGCTATTTTGGGTCCCAATGGTGCAGGAAAATCAACCACCATTTCCATGTTAATCGGTTTGAAAAAGCCGACAAAAGGTCAGATTCGATATGCGCCAAATACGAAAATCGGAGTTGTTTTTCAAGCCAGTGTACTGGATGAGATGTTGACAGTTAGGGAAAATCTTACGATTCGTGCTCAACAGTATAAGGAGATTGCAGCAAGTCGTGTGGATGATTTGATCCATCAACTAGGTTTGACTGCTTTCCAGAAGCAACTATATGGGACTTTGTCAGGTGGGCAAAAACGTAGGGTTGATATTGCGCGTGCTCTTCTTTCACAGCCAGATATTCTTTTCTTAGATGAACCAACGACAGGTCTAGATATTCAGACTCGCAAAACCATTTGGGATTTACTGTCTCGACTACAAAAGGATGAAGGGATGACTATTATCTTAACGACTCATTATCTGGATGAAGCGGATGAAGCGGATCAGATTTATATCGTTGATCATGGGAAAGTGATTGCGAAAGGTTCTGCGACGGCTATTAAAAGTCAGTATGCATCCAATATCCTAAAAATTCGTTTTAAAGAAATGAAGGATTTAGAAAAGTTGCTACAGACTGGAATGACAGTAAAGGAAGAAAATGAGATGGAATATCTTTTTTATCCAAGGACGTCACAGGAAGCCATTGAATATTTGGCAAAAGTTCGAGAAGAAATTGATTCTTTTGAGTTTCGTTCAGGTACTATGGATGATGCCTTTATTGCACTTACAGGAAGAGAGGTTCGCTAATGTTAGCTTTATTGAAACGGAATTTTATCTTATATTTTCGTAATCGTTCAGGAGTATTTTTCTCATTATTGGGGGCATTGATTTCCTTCTTCCTTTATATCATTTTTTTGCAGAAGAACTTGACAGACGCTTGGTCCCAACTCCCTGATAATACGAACCTTTTAAATAACTGGCTGATGGGTGGGACCTTGGCTGTGACTGGGATTACAACCAGTTTTACGGCTCTTACACAAATGGTACAGGATCGTGAAAATCAAGTAGATCAAGATCTTTTCTTGACAGATTTAGGTAGCTGGGGTTTACAGGTGTCCTATCTAATCAGTAGTATTGTCATTTCTTTTGTCATGCAGGTGTTTATGTTTGCTGTGATGGGGCTTTATTTTAAAGAAAGTCCAGTTATTAGTCATTTACCGGAAATTACTTTGATTATGTTGTTAAGTAGTCTGCTTTCAAGTTCGGTAAATATTCTCTTAATTTATCGTTTTAAATCTGTAGATAGTCTTGGCAAACTGGCAACTATAGTGGGAACTGCTTCTGGATTTTTGGTAGGAACTTATATCCCTATTGGAGTATTACCTGATTTTGCACAGATTATCATGAAGTGTACCCCTGCAACTTATATTGCTTCTCTCTATAGACAAATTTTAATGAAAGAACCATTAGAGACTGCATTTACAGGAAATAGCAGATTGTTAAAGGAATTTCAAGAAAAAATGGGAATCCAAATCAACTGGCAAGAACTATTGACAAAGGAAGAGACATACTTTATAGTGGTTATTATATGTCTCGTCGCTATTCTTCTTTGGCTTTTATTTGTTAAAGTGTTTAGCAGGAGAAAATAAAAGTATATTGGAGAGAAAATGAAGATTCGTTTTGAAATGAAGGCAGAGTTTTCAGAAAAGGACCCACATATTGTAATTCAGGCAGCTCAGTTAACCGACCAAGCAAGGGAAGTCATGGAGTATTTAGAACAATTTTCAACAATTAATCAGGTGGCCATTCCTATTCGAACGGATGATTATCTGGTTATGGTGAAAATTGAGGATCTTATTCTAGCTGATATTGACAAGAATTTATTAACCATTTATACGGTAGATGGGATTTATAAAACTAAGGAAACATTGATAAACTTTCAGAATCGGATTAATCGGCGTAACTTTATACAGATATCACGCCATTCAATTATAAACATTGACCACTTAGAATCGTTATCAGATAGTTTTTCAGGGAACATGATGGCTAAAATGACCCGGGATATCAAATCTAGTGTGAGTCGGAAATACGTTAAGTCCTTAATGAATTATCTAGGTTTATAGGAGAAAATCATGAAACGATTAATTGATTATTTTGTATCGGGAATGCGTACGGCTTCCTTCTTTTATTTGAGTATGATGGTGTTGATTCAGTTTTACCCAGGTATTACCTATCCTGAACCAATAACAAAAAATATTCTAGCTCTGTTTTTAATGGGTGGAATTATGGGGGTATTGACTTTAATGCTTGAAAAGCTAGAGTTTCTTGCTTTTAGTATACGTGTAGGAGTTCATTTATTAGTGACAGCTACTATCTTAGTATTGACCTCTCTATTTTTTGGCTGGGGTTCAGTCTTGTGGAGTCCCTTGCTTTGGTTCTTTTTCTTGTTAATTTATGGATTGATATGGTTGTATCAAATCTGGCAAACTCACAAACTCACCCAACGAATTAATCAAGCCTTAGAGGATAAAAGACAGAAAACGGGTCACTAATATAGTGTTGAGGATGAAGTTTGAAGACAGTGCCAGTTTCCAAAGAGAACAATTTGTGATATAGTATTTTCAGCGTAAAACAAGGAGAAGAAAAATGCCAGTAAACGAATATGGTCAGATGATTGGTGAGTCAATGGAAGGTTATACACCCGGTGCACTGCCTTCTATTGATTTCTTAGAAGGGCGTTATGCTCGAATAGAGGCTCTCTCGGTAGAAAAGCATGCGGAGGATTTATTAGCTGTTTATGGCCCGGATACTCCTCGAGAGATGTGGACTTACCTTTTTCAGGAGCCAGTGGCAGATATGGAGGAGCTGGTTACCCTTTTAAATCAGATGTTGGCTCGTAAGGATCGTTTTTACTATGCAATCATAGACAAGGCAACTGGTAAGGCTTTGGGAACTTTTTCTCTCATGCGCATTGACCAGAATAACCGAGTAATAGAAGTGGGAGCTGTCACTTTTTCTCCAGAGCTCAGGGGGACACGGATAGGAACAGAAGCCCAGTATCTCTTGGCTTGCTATGTCTTTGAGGAGCTTAACTATCGTCGCTATGAGTGGAAATGCGATGCTCTTAACCTGCCATCCAGACGAGCTGCGGAGCGTTTGGGATTTGTCTACGAAGGAACCTTCCGTCAGGCAGTGGTTTATAAGGGGCGTACGAGGGATACGGATTGGTTGTCTATGATTGATAAGGACTGGCCAAAAGTCAAAGATCGTTTGGAAACATGGTTGCGTCCTGAAAACTTTGATAAAAATGGACGACAGCACAAGAGCTTGAGAGAGCTTTAAGAGGTGTTGAGATGATTACTATTAAAAAGCAAGAAATTGTCAAACTAGAGGATGTTTTGCATCTCTATCAGGCTGTCGGTTGGACAAATTATACCCATCAACCAGAGATGTTGGAGCAGGCCTTATCTCATTCATTAGCGATTTATGTGGCACTTGATGGCGATGCTGTGGTGGGCTTGATTCGTTTGGTTGGAGATGGATTCTCATCAGTATTGGTTCAGGATTTAATTGTTTTACCTAGCTATCAGCGCCAAGGGATTGGTAGCGCCTTGATGAAACAGGCTTTAGAGGATTTTAAAGAGGTTTATCAAGTCCAGCTGGCGACAGAACAGACAGAAAAAAATGTAGGATTTTATCGTTCTATGGGTTTTGAAACTTTATCCACCTATAATTGTATAGGAATGACTTGGATGAATCGAGAAAAATAATAAAATTTGTTTTTTATTAAGCAAAGTTTAAGGCTGGTCTAGTATTATATAGTCATTAAATAAAGACCTCCTAACTTTATTTAATGAAATCCTAAAAACTTTTTTCATCATAATCTCCTAATGAAGTCACCCAATCAGGTGGCTTTTTTTCTTGGATAGGTGATGGTGATAGAAATTTTTTGCAAAATAGTAAAATTTGAGAAAAGTTAAGCTAGTTTTAAGCTTCGTCTTGTATCATATAGTTATTAAGTAAAGACCTCCTAACTTTATTTAATAAAATCCTAAACTTTTCTTTTTCATAATAATCTCCCTTGACTCCACCCAATCAGGTGGAGTTTTTTGGCTCTATTTCAGGCTTTTGGGGACTATTCTAAAAATAGTTTTCCGATAACTTTCGCTTAATCTTGTAAAATTTATTGGACAGATTCTAAAGTTGGAGAAGCTGAATGGATGAGGATATAAACCTTTGACAAATTTTGTGAACTATGGGATAATAAAAAGGAATTGAGTACTAGTTCTATATCATAGGCTAGAAAAGACCCCAAGCTCACGACCAAATAAGCTTGAGGTCTTTTTTGACACTATTTGTCCTTGTTTAGCCATTTATCGACTAATCGAAGAACGACACCGACCACAATTGGTCCGATGATAGTTTTGAGTACTAATTCCATCATGGGCTATCTCACCTCCTTTCGTAGGCGGTGTAGAAGTGCCGTATAATGTTATACCACATAAGTGCTAAACTCAGGAGTCACCCAATCAGGTGGCTTTTTTGTTTGTGGCTTGGTTTTTTGATATAATAGAGCCATGAGCAGAATTTTAGATAATGAGATAATGGGGGATGAGGAGTTAGTAGAACGCACGCTCCGTCCTCAGTACTTACGTGAATATATTGGGCAGGACAAGGTCAAGGACCAGCTACAAATCTTTATCGAGGCTGCCAAAATGCGGGATGAAGCGCTGGATCATGTCCTCTTATTTGGCCCTCCAGGCTTGGGAAAAACGACCATGGCTTTTGTTATTGCCAACGAACTAGGTGTCAATCTCAAGCAGACTTCGGGTCCAGTCATTGAAAAAGCTGGGGATTTGGTAGCGATTTTGAACGACTTAGAGCCTGGGGATGTCCTTTTTATTGATGAGATTCATCGCTTGCCTATGTCGGTGGAAGAGGTGCTTTATAGTGCCATGGAGGACTTCTACATTGATATCATGATTGGGGCTGGTGAAGGCAGTCGCAGTGTTCATTTGGAGTTGCCACCTTTTACCTTGATTGGTGCGACGACTCGGGCAGGTATGCTCTCAAATCCGCTACGGGCACGTTTTGGGATTACGGGGCATATGGAGTATTATGCTCATGCTGACTTGACAGAAATTGTTGAGCGGACGGCAGATATTTTTGAGATGGAAATCACTCATGAGGCAGCATCTGAGTTGGCCCTACGTAGTCGTGGGACCCCTCGTATTGCCAATCGTCTCCTCAAGCGTGTGCGCGATTTTGCCCAGATAATGGGGAATGGGGTTATCGATGATGTTATTACCGATAAGGCTTTGACTATGCTGGATGTTGACCATGAAGGTTTGGACTATGTGGATCAAAAAATCCTTCGGACCATGATTGAGATGTACGGTGGTGGCCCTGTCGGATTAGGGACTCTCTCTGTCAATATTGCCGAGGAGCGTGAGACAGTTGAAGACATGTATGAGCCTTACTTGATTCAAAAAGGTTTTATCATGCGGACGCGATCTGGACGGGTGGCGACTGCTAAGGCATATGAGCACCTAGGTTATGAATACAGTGAAAAATGAGCAAGAAATTCTAGAGGCTTTTAGAAAAAATCCAGATATGATGGCTATTCTGACGATCATCCAAAACCTTGGTCTGAAAGACTCGTGGTTGGCAGCAGGTTCAGTCAGAAATTTCATCTGGAATCTCTTGTCAGATAAATCACCTTTTGACTGTGAAACAGATGTAGATGTAATTTTCTTTGATCCAGATATTTCTTATGAGGAAACCTTGTCCCTAGAGAAAAAGCTGAGAGAGGATTTTCCTCAGTACCAGTGGGAGTTGAAAAATCAGGTCTATATGCATCAGCATAGCCCTCATACTGCTCCCTATACCAGTTCCCGTGATGCTATGAGTAAGTATCCAGAACGGTGTACGGCTGTTGGACTACGCTTGAATGAAGAATCCGATTTTGAACTCTATGCACCTTATGGTTTGGAGGATATTTTGAATTTTCAAGTTCGTCCAACTCCTCATTTTTTAGAGAATGAAGACCGAATGAAACTTTATCGAACACGTCTATCCAAGAAAAATTGGCAGGAAAAATGGAAAAATTTGATATTTTAAAAATACTTAAGGAAATTTTAAGCTAGAGAGTGTATACTAAGTCCATAAGTTAAGAAGACCTTAACTTAAACTCCTAAAACTTTTTCATAATAATCTCCCTATAAAAAATAGAGTCGCCCAATCAGGCGGCTTATTTTTTTGGAAATGGGCTTTGCGCCTGAGAAGAATACTCAATGAAAATCAAAGAGCAAACTAGGAAGCTAGCCGCAGGCTGTGCTGTACTTGAGTACGGCAAGGTGAAGCTGACGTGGTTTGAATTTGATTTTCGAAGAGTATAAATAGCTTAGTGATAGAAGAAAATAGCGAAATATGGTATAATGAAACGATAGATTTTTGAATAGGAATAAGATCATGTTTGGATTTTTTAAGAAAGATAAGGCTATGGAAGTAGAGGTTCCGACACAGGTTCCTGCTCATATCGGCATCATCATGGATGGCAATGGCCGTTGGGCTAAAAAACGTATGCAACCGCGAGTCTTCGGACACAAGGCGGGCATGGAAGCATTGCAAACTGTGACCAAGGCAGCTAACAAACTAGGCGTCAAGGTTATCACAGTTTATGCTTTTTCTACGGAAAATTGGACCCGTCCAGATCAGGAAGTCAAGTTTATCATGAACTTGCCAGTAGAGTTTTATGACAATTATGTCCCAGAATTGCATGCGAATAATGTTAAGATTCAGATGATTGGGGAAACAGACCGCCTGCCTAAGCAGACTTTTGAAGCTCTGACCAAGGCTGAGGAATTGACTAAGAACAACACAGGTTTGATTCTTAATTTTGCCCTCAACTATGGTGGACGTGCTGAGATTACACAGGCACTTAAGTTGATTTCTCAGGATGTTTTAGATGCCAAAATCAACCCAGGTGACATCACAGAGGAATTGATTGGCAACTATCTCTTCACCCAGCATTTGCCTAAGGACTTACGAGACCCAGACTTGATTATCCGTACTAGTGGAGAATTGCGTTTGAGTAATTTCCTTCCATGGCAGGGGGCCTATAGTGAGCTCTATTTTACGGACACCTTGTGGCCTGATTTTGACGAGGCGGCCTTGCAGGAAGCTATTCTTGCCTACAATCATCGTCATCGCCGATTTGGAGGAGTTTAGGAGGAAGTATGACACAGGATTTACAGAAAAGAACCTTGTTTGCAGGGATTGCACTGGCTATTTTCCTACCGATTTTAATGATTGGGGGACTCTTGCTTCAGATAGCAATTGGAATCATAGCCATGCTAGCCATGCATGAACTTTTGAAGATGAGAGGTCTAGAGACCATGACTATGGAGGGCCTCTTGACCCTCTTTGCGACCTTTGCCTTAACCATTCCCTTGGAGAATTACCTGACTTTTTTGCCAGTTGATGGGAATGTGGTTGCTTATAGTGTGTTGATTTCAATCATGTTAGGAACGACTGTTTTTAGCAAGTCTTATACGATTGAGGACGCTGTTTTCCCTCTTGCTATGAGTTTCTATGTAGGCTTTGGATTTAATGCTTTACTAGATGCTCGCGTTGCAGGTTTAGATAAGGCTCTATTGGCCTTGTGTATCGTCTGGGCGACAGACAGTGGTGCCTATCTTGTTGGGATGAACTATGGTAAACGAAAATTAGCTCCGACAGTTTCTCCAAATAAAACCTTTGAGGGTGCCTTGGGTGGTATTTTAGGTGCGATTTTAGTAACCATCATCTTTATGGTGTTTGACAGAACAGTTGCTCTTCCGTATGGAATTTACAAGATGTCAGTCTTTGCTATTTTCTTTAGCATTGCTGGACAATTTGGTGATTTACTAGAAAGTTCGATCAAGCGTCACTTTGGTGTAAAGGATTCTGGGAAATTTATCCCTGGACATGGTGGTGTTTTGGATCGTTTCGATAGTATGTTGCTTGTATTTCCAATCATGCACTTATTTGGGCTCTTTTAATCAAAAGACGGAGGAAATACTATGCTCGGAATTTTAACCTTTATCCTGGTTTTCGGGATTATTGTGGTAGTGCACGAGTTCGGGCACTTCTACTTTGCCAAGAAATCAGGGATTCTAGTGCGTGAATTTGCCATTGGCATGGGCCCCAAGATCTTTGCTCATATTGGCAAGGATGGAACGGCCTATACCATTCGCATCTTGCCTCTGGGTGGCTATGTTCGAATGGCTGGTTGGAGTGATGATACAACTGAAATCAAGACAGGAACTCCTGTCAGTTTGACGCTTACTGATGATGGTAAGGTTAAACGCATCAATCTCTCAGGTAAAAAATTGGATCAAACGTCTCTTCCTATGCAGGTGACCAAATTTGACTTTGAAGACAAGCTCTTTATCAAAGGACTGGTTCTGGAAGAAGAAAAAACATTTGCAGTGGATCACGATGCAACAGTTGTGGAAGCAGATGGAACTGAGGTTCGAATTGCTCCTTTGGATGTGCAATATCAAAATGCGACTATCTGGGGGAAACTGATTACCAATTTTGCAGGCCCTATGAACAACTTTATATTAGGTGTCGTTGTTTTCTGGATTTTAATCTTCATGCAGGGTGGTGTCAGAGATGTCGATACCAACCAGTTCCATATCATGCCCCAAGGGGCGTTGGCTAAGGTAGGAGTGCCAGAAACGGCTCAGATTACCAAGATTGGTTCACATGAGATTAGCAACTGGGAAAGTTTGATTCAGGCTGTGGAAGCAGAAACTAAAGATAAGACGGCCCCGACTTTGGATGTGACTATTTCTGAAAAGGGGAGTGAAAAACAAATCACTGTTACTCCTGAAGAAAGTCAAGGCCGTTACCTTCTAGGTGTTCAACCGGGAATTAAGTCGGACTTTCTATCTATGTTTGTAGGTGGTTTCACAACCGCAGCTGACTCGGCTCTTCGAATTCTATCGGCCCTGAAAAATCTGATTTTCCAACCGGATTTGAACAAGCTAGGTGGACCTGTTGCCATCTTTAAGGCAAGTAGTGATGCTGCTAAAAATGGAATTGAAAATGTCTTGTACTTCTTGGCAATGATTTCCATCAATATCGGGATTTTTAACCTTATTCCGATTCCAGCTCTGGATGGTGGTAAGATTGTGCTCAATATCCTGGAAGCCATTCGCCGTAAACCATTAAAACAAGAAATTGAAACCTATGTCACCTTGGCCGGAGTGGTCATCATGGTTGTCTTGATGATTGCTGTGACCTGGAATGACATTATGCGACTCTTTTTTAGATAATCGAGGAATATTATGAAACAAAGTAAAATGCCTATCCCAACGCTTCGCGAAATGCCCAGCGATGCTCAAGTTATCAGCCATGCTCTTATGTTGCGAGCTGGTTATGTTCGTCAAGTCTCAGCAGGTGTTTATTCTTACTTACCACTTGCCAACCGTGTGATTGAAAAAGCCAAAAACATCATGCGCCAAGAATTTGATAAGATTGGTGCCGTTGAGATGTTGGCTCCTGCCCTTCTCAGTGCAGAGTTGTGGCGCGAATCAGGTCGTTATGAAACTTATGGTGAAGACCTTTACAAGTTAAAAAACCGTGAAAAATCAGACTTTATCCTAGGTCCAACTCACGAAGAAACCTTTACAGCTATTGTCCGTGATTCTGTTAAGTCTTATAAGCAATTGCCACTCAACCTTTATCAAATTCAACCTAAGTATCGTGATGAAAAACGCCCACGTAATGGACTTCTTCGTACACGTGAGTTTATCATGAAAGATGCTTACAGCTTCCACGCTAACTATGATAGTTTGGACAGTGTTTATGATGAGTACAAGGCTGCCTATGAGCGTATTTTCACTCGTAGTGGCTTAGACTTCAAGGCTATCATCGGTGACGGTGGAGCTATGGGTGGTAAGGACAGCCAAGAATTTATGGCCATTACACCTGCTCGTACAGACCTTGACCGCTGGGTTGTTTTGGACAAGTCAGTTGCCTCATTTGACGAAATTCCTGCAGAAGTGCAAGAAGAAATCAAGGCAGAATTGCTTAAATGGATGGTTTCTGGTGAAGATACCATCGCTTACTCAAGTGAATCTAGCTATGCAGCTAACTTAGAAATGGCAACAAACGAGTACAAACCAAGCAACCGTGTTGTCGCTGAAGAAGAAGTGACTCGTGTCGCAACACCAGATGTTAAATCAATCGATGAAGTGGCAGCCTTCCTAAACGTTCCAGAAGAACAAACAATCAAAACCCTCTTCTACATGGCAGATGGTGAGCTTGTTGCAGCCCTTCTAGTTGGAAATGACCAGCTCAACGAAGTCAAGTTGAAAAACCATTTGGGAGCAGATTTCTTTGACGTTGCTAGCGAAGAAGAAGTTGCAAACATTGTTCAAGCAGGATTTGGTTCACTTGGCCCAGTTGGTTTGCCAGAGAATGTTAAAATCATTGCAGACCGTAAGGTGCAAGATGTTCGCAATGCAGTTGTGGGTGCTAACGAAGATCGCTATCACTTGACTGGTGTGAACCCAGGTCGTGACTTTACTGCAGAATATGTGGATATCCGTGAAGTTCGTGAGGGTGAAATTTCACCAGACGGACAAGGTGTTCTTAACTTTGCGCGTGGTATCGAAATTGGTCACATCTTTAAACTCGGAACTCGTTATTCAGCAAGCATGGGAGCAGATGTCTTGGATGAAAATGGCCGTGCTGTGCCAATTATCATGGGCTGTTACGGTATCGGTGTCAGCCGTCTCCTTTCAGCAGTTATGGAGCAACATGCTCGCCTCTTTGTTAACAAAACGCCAAAAGGTGAATACCGTTACGCTTGGGGTATCAACTTCCCTAAAGAATTGGCGCCATTTGATGTTCACTTGATTACTGTCAATGTCAAGGATGAAGAAGCGCAAGCCTTGACAGAAAAACTTGAAGCAAGCTTGATGGGAGCTGGTTACGAAGTCTTGACAGATGACCGTAATGAACGTGTCGGTGTTAAATTTAGCGATAGTGACTTGATTGGATTGCCAATCCGTATTACTGTTGGTAAAAAAGCGGCCGATGGCATCGTAGAAGTTAAGATTAAAGCGACTGGTGACACCATCGAAGTTCATGCAGATAACTTGCTTGAAACGCTTGAAATCCTCAGCAAGAAATAAAAACTATAATCAGAAGAAGAACAAGGAAAAAATGTAACTAGTTTTTACCTTGTTTTTTCTGTATAATGGGAAAAATGAGTAGATAAAGAGGTAAATGTATGCTAAGATTTCCAAAGGATTTTGTCTGGGGATCCTCTACTTCTGGGCCACAGACAGAAGGACGTGTAGCTGGTGACGGCAAGGGAGATAATCTATGGGATTATTGGTACCAAGTGGAGCCAAATCGCTACTATAATGGAATTGGTCCAGATAAAACATCAACCTTTTATGAAAACTGGGAAAAGGATATTGAGCTACTAGTAGAAACTGGTCATACGGCCTTTCGGACTTCTATTCAGTGGTCACGGATTTTTCCACAAGGGCGTGGAAAAGTCAATGATCAAGGTGTGGATTTCTATCGTAAGGTTTTTGAGGCTATTAAGGCTAAGGGGATTCGTCTTTTAGTCAATCTCTATCATTTTGATTTGCCTTTTGCCCTTCAAGAGGATGGTGATGGTTGGGAAAATAAGGAGACTGTCTCAGCCTATGAAGACTATACTCGTTTTTGTTTTGAGACTTATGGAGATTTAGTGGATCAATGGATTACCTTTAACGAGCCCATCGTTCCAGTAGAATTTGGCTATTTTTACGATGCCCATTATCCACATAAGGTGGATGCAGAGGCAGCCGTTAAAGTAGCTTATCATACACAATTGGCCAGCAGTCGGGCGGTTAAGGCCTGTCATGAACTCTTGCCTGATTCCAAGATTGGGATTGTCCTCAACTTGACACCGGCTTATCCACGTAGCCAGCATCCTGCTGATGTCAAGGCTGCTCGTATTGCGGACCTTTTTCAGGCCCAATCTTTCTTAGATCCGTCTGTTTTGGGGACTTATCCACAGGAGTTGGTAGAAATCTTGCATGAATATGGTCTATTGCCTGATGCTACAGAGGAGGAGTTGAAGCTCATTCGTGACAATACTGTGGACTTCCTTGGTGTCAACTACTATCAACCTTTGCGTGTTATGGCGCCTCGATTTGCTAAGCATCCAGAGAGTCCACTCTTACCAGAACATTTTTACGAGCCTTATGTGATGCCTGGACGGAAAATCAATCCTCATCGTGGCTGGGAGATTTATGAGCAAGGGATTTATGACATTGCCCAAAATATCAAGGAAAATTATGGTAATATCGAGTGGATGTTGACAGAGAATGGCATGGGTGTTGAAGGGGAAGAAAAATTCCGTCAAGATGGAATGATTCAAGATGATTACCGTATTGACTTTGTAAAAGGTCATCTTCGTGAACTGCACCGTGCCATTGAAGATGGTGCCAATTGTAAGGGCTACTTGATTTGGACTTTTATTGATTGCTGGTCATGGCTCAACAGCTATAAAAATCGCTATGGTTTGGTCGAATTAGACTTGGAAACGCAAGAACGTCGTCTGAAGAAATCAGGGCACTGGTTCAAGGAATTAAGCGATAATAATGGATTTTAAAAATGACTCTGACTGATTATCCTAATTGGTCAGAGTCTTTTGATTTCAGGAAGTTGATTTGAACTATACCAATTTTAACTCTTGACAAGTGAAAGAAACAAGTATATACTGTTTTTGCTGATTCTATAAAAGAGGAATTAGACTATACCAATTTTAAGGAGAAAGCACAGCTGGTCTGTGTCGTATATACTATGTGTGGAATTGTTGGTGTTGTTGGAAACACAAATGCAACTGATATTTTGATTCAAGGGCTTGAAAAGCTCGAATACCGTGGCTATGATTCTGCGGGGATTTTTGTCCTAGGTGGTGCTGAAAATCATCTGGTTAAGGCGGTTGGCCGTATTGCAGAATTGTCTGCTAAGACAGCTGGTGTTGAGGGAACAACTGGTATTGGACATACTCGTTGGGCTACTCACGGGAAACCAACGGAAGATAATGCTCACCCACACCGCTCTGAGACAGAACGTTTTGTCTTGGTGCACAATGGGGTGATTGAGAACTACCTTGAAATCAAGGAAGAATACCTTGCAGGTCACCACTTCAAGGGGCAAACAGATACGGAAATTGCCGTTCACTTGATTGGAAAATTTGCGGAAGAAGATGGCTTATCAGTTCTTGAAGCCTTCAAAAAAGCTCTTCACATCATCCGTGGTTCTTATGCCTTTGCCTTGATTGACTCTGAAAATCCAGATGTCATTTATGTAGCGAAGAATAAATCACCACTCTTGATTGGTCTTGGGGAAGGCTACAACATGGTCTGCTCAGATGCCATGGCTATGATTCGTGAAACCAACCAATACATGGAGATTCATGACCAAGAGTTGGTAATCGTCAAGGCGGATAGCGTGGAAGTTCAAGACTATGAAGGTAATAGTCGTGAGCGTGCTAGCTACACTGCTGAGCTAGACTTATCTGATATCGGTAAGGGAACTTATCCTTACTACATGCTTAAGGAAATCGATGAGCAACCAACTGTTATGCGTAAACTCATCCAAGCCTACACAGATGAGGCTGGTCAAGTAGTGGTAGATCCTGCTATCATCCAGGCCGTTCAAGAGGCAGACCGTATTTACATCCTTGCAGCTGGAACATCTTACCACGCAGGATTTGCTTCTAAGAAGATGCTGGAAGAATTGACAGATACACCAGTTGAACTTGGAATCTCATCTGAGTGGGGCTACGGTATGCCACTTCTCAGCAAGAAACCACTCTTCATCTTTATCAGCCAGTCTGGTGAAACAGCGGATAGTCGTCAGGTTTTGGTTAAGGCTAATGAAATGGGAATCCCAAGCTTGACAGTAACAAACGTACCAGGTTCAACTCTTTCACGTGAAGCCAACCATACCATGCTCCTTCATGCAGGTCCTGAAATTGCCGTGGCATCAACCAAGGCTTATACAGCGCAAATTGCAGCCCTTGCCTTCCTTGCAAAAGCAGTAGGAGAAGCAAATGGTAATGCTAAAGCGCAAGCCTTTGACTTGGTTCATGAGTTGTCAATCGTGGCTCAGTCTATCGAATCAACTCTTTCAGAGAAAGAAGACATTGAAGCCAAGGTTCGTGAGCTTCTTGAAACAACTCGCAACGCCTTTTACATCGGGCGTGGTCAAGATTACTATGTAGCTATGGAAGCAAGTCTCAAACTCAAAGAGATTTCTTACATCCAGTGTGAAGGTTTTGCAGCAGGAGAACTTAAGCACGGAACCATTGCCTTAATTGAAGAAGGAACACCTGTCTTGGCCCTTTTGTCAGATCCAGTCCTTGCCAACCATACTCGTGGAAATATCCAAGAGGTCGCAGCCCGTGGTGCCAAAGTCCTCACTATCGCAGAAGAAAATGTTGCTAAAGAGACAGATGATATCGTCCTTACGACTGTACATTCATACCTCTCACCAATTTCAATGGTCGTACCGACGCAATTGGTCGCTTACTTTGCAACACTCCACCGTGGCCTTGATGTGGACAAACCACGTAACCTTGCTAAATCAGTAACGGTAGAATAAGCTAAAAAAGTCTAGTTATCTAGGCTTTTTCTTGTAAGCAAATCGGTTGCTTGTACTCAAGATTCGTGTTATACTCTTCGAAAATCTCTTCAAACCACGTCAGCTTCCATCTGCAACCTCAAAACACTGTTTTGAGCAGACTGCGGCTAGCTTCCTAGTTTGCTCTGTGATTTTCATTGAGTATTAGAGTAATTTTTCAAATTGAAGGACAGAAATAGATAGGGAGAATCACAATGGTAGAATTGGGAATTTCAACATTTGGGGAAACAACGGAGCTTGAAGGGACTGGGCAAACTTACAGTCATGCCGACCGTATTCGCCAATTGGTGGCAGAGATTGAACTGGCTGACAAGGTTGGTTTGGATGTGTATGGGATTGGCGAGCACCATCGAGAGGATTTTGCAGTATCAGCCCCAGAGATTATCCTGGCAGCTGGGGCAGTCAATACCAAGAAAATTCGTTTGACCAGTGCGGTCAGCATTCTCTCGAGCATGGATCCGATTCGTTTGTTCCAACAATATGCCACTATCGATGCTCTATCAAATGGACGTGCGGAGATTATGGCCGGAAGGGGTTCTTTCACGGAATCTTTTCCCTTGTTTGGCTATGATTTGAAAGACTACGAATCCCTTTTTGATGAAAAATTAGACTTGCTTCAGTTAGTTAATGAAAAGACCAAGTTAGACTGGCAAGGTCGCTTGACCCAAACAATCTCTGGAAAAGAAGTTTATCCTCGTCCAGTTCAGGACAAATTACCCTTGTGGATAGCGACAGGTGGTCATGTCGAATCAACAGTGAAGATTGCTCAGGCAGGCTTACCGATTGTCTATGCCATTATCGGTGGCAATCCTCGTTATTTTAAAAAATTGATTCAGGCTTATCGTGAGATTGGGAGCGAAGCGGGTCATGCCAGTCATGAACTAAAGGTTGGAGCCCATTCTTGGGGCTGGATTGCTGAAGATGGCGAGCAGGCGGTGAAAGATTATTTTCATCCGACCAAGCAAGTGGTGGATGCCATTTCCAAAGACCGTCAACACTGGCAGGAGTTGACCTATGAACAATATTTGGAGCAAGTTGGGCCAAATGGTGCTATGTTTGTGGGCAATCCAGATCAGGTGGCAGAAAAATTAATTCGTATGATTGAGGATTTAGGATTGGACCGCTTTATGTTGCACCTACCTCTTGGTTCTATGCCTCATGAACAAGTCCTGAGAGCTATTGAACTCTTCGGAACGCAAGTGGCTCCAAAAGTACGGGAATACTTTGCCATGAAAGAGGCTTAATAAAAAATCCTAATCGAGTTTATTATGACGGCAAATATTGTGCAAAAATCAATCCCCCAAGCCTTAACGCTCGGGGGATTGTTCTATAGGAGGGCTAGTTTAGTTCTCTTTTTTGTTTTTTAGCAAGAACCCGAGACCTAGAAGAGCAAGGAGACTAATTCCTGCAAACAGGAGTTTGTGATCATTTTTGGTTCCTGTATTTGGTAGTTCAGCTTGTGAATCAGCTGTAGCTTGGTTAGGTTTATTTTCTGCATCAGCTACTTTTGTATCTGGTTTTGCAGAATCAGGTTTAGTTTGTGGAGCTGGAGTTTGCTGTTCCGGTTTGACTACTCGGTTTGACATATTGTCTTGGCTGTTATTTTGCCCTTGTTCTTGTTTTAAGCTAGAAAGATCAAATTCTGGTTTTTCTTCCACAGCTGGGGCAACGATAGCACCGCCTTGAGCGATTCGAAGAACAGTAGCTGTAAGGGCATTTAATTTCAAGCCTTTTTCAGTCCATTCAAGTCCTTTCGGGTTGGCAATTCCGACTGGTCCTGCTTGGTTTTCATCTGCCAAAACTTCAGCATTTCTGAGGTGGGCAAAGGCAGTTCCTAAATTAAATTCGCGAGCTTTTTCGTCTGCATTGACAAAGACTGCGTAGATATCACCGTTTGGAGCAGTGATTTGGTAACCGATTACTACATCCTCTTTCTCCACACCATTTTGACCTGGGACAGTGATGAGGCGGATACGGTCTTTGATATCTTGAAGACTCTTAAGTCGGAAGGCATCTGTAGATTGACGAAGGGCAATCAACCCTTTCATATAGTCACGGCTCTTGACATTTTCAGGATATGCTTTTCCATCTGTAGCCTTAGTCCAGTCAAACTTGTTAACTGCATCGCTAGAATCGTAAGAATCATGGATGAAGTAAGGATAGTCAAATGGGTTGCCATCCTTATCACGCAACAAGTGAGATTTGTTTGGTTGTTTGTCTTCTGCTACTGGAGTCTTGTAGGCTGGGTCACGGAATTGTTTGGTGCGACCATATTCCTGACCAGAGTGGATAAATGGAGTTCCTTGAGCTGTCAAGACCATGAGATTTCCAAGTCGCAAACGACGGTGGATTTCAGCATAGTTCTCAGCCTTGCTTGGGTCTTTTTTGATAGACTGGGCGATGATGTCAAAGAGGGTCAAGTTATCATGGGCTGCGATGTATTGGATAACATCTCCAGGACTGTCAGCTTCAAAGTTGGTTGGCTGAGCAATGAGATTTTTGAAAATAGTGTTGATATCACGCTTGCCACCTGTGATAAAGGCAGGTTGACCTTCGTTTGGATAACCAGACTTGAGGTTGTTACGGATGTCATCTGAAAAGACTGCTACAGTATCGGTATGCTTCATCCAATCTTGGTCAGCAGCTTTAGTAGGCATATTTTCATCACCGGCATAAGTTCTCCAACCTTCACCCAGCATAATTAGATTTGGATTGAGGGCGCGTGCAGCCTTGTAAGCTTCTTCGATAGAAGCTGCATCATGGTCTCCCATCATATCGAAGCGGAAGCCATCGACTTTGTAGGTATCAACTAGATATTTGATAGAGTCAACTAGGAGTCGTTTGGTCATATGATGGGTTGTTCCCAAACGTCCACCACCAAAGCTAGTGCGAGGTGTCCCATCAGCATCCATAAAGTGGTAGTAGTTTGGCTCTAAATCTTCAAAGAGATCGACCTTGGCTGTATGGTTATAAACGACATCTAGGATAGCTCCCATGCCACGTTTGTGGATCTCGTTGATGAGGTTTTTGAATTCTGCGATTCGTTTTTCTGGATTCTTAGGATCGCTTGAGTACATACCAGTCAAGGAGAAGTAGTTTTGAGGATCATATCCCCAGTTGTAGTTGCTGTTGCTTGAAGCATAGTCAGACAAGCGTTCGTGGTTCTTCAATTCGTTGACAAAGTAGTAAGACAAGACTGGAAGGAGCTGGATGTGGGTTACACCCAAGTTTTTGAGGTAGTCTAGTTTTTCGATAAAGGCTTCAAAGGTACCAAATGGCTTAGTCAAATCTTTTGCGATGGCAGGATCTGAAGTGAAGTCACGCACATGAGCTTCATAGATGACAGCATCTTCGCGCGATTTGAAGTTGCGAATCTTACCATAAGTCAAGTCTTGAGGTCCTAGTTTAGCTGGATCTACAAAGGCAGCTTTAGCCACTTTATGGGCATCGTCAATCTTGGCATCGTCACTATTCCAAGCAGCGAGGGATTTAGCGTAAGGATCGAGTGCAAGAACAGTTTTACCTTGGCGCTCGATTTGGTAGTGGTAGTAGTAGCCAGTGTAATTGCTGATGCCGAGACCAGAGTTTTCATTCAGAGTTTGTTTCCAGGTTCCTTTTTCACCTTTTTCAAGAGCGACAGTTCCAACCACTTTTTCAGGGTTATTCTTGTCGTAGACAACAACAGAAACCTTATCAGCACTTGGTGACCATAGAGTTAAATCAACCTGTTTTCCTTCTTCTTTGAGGTCAGCTCCAAGTTTACCATCATAGCTGTAAGTCTCATCTTTAAGACGCCAGCTTGTTTTGGTAGTGAATTTGTCAGAGTTGTAGCTAACGGTATAAGGATATTTTGTGTCAGAGAAATCTCCGCTGTAGGTCACTTTCTTACCAGCCTCATCGATTGTAACATCAGTGATAGTTACTTTGTTTCCTAGATGATTAGTGATGCTGGAGTGTTTGAGGATATCTTCTTTTTTAGCACCGACAAGTGTTGAAAAACTACTTTCAATGCTAGAAGTTCCTACATGTTGAGCTCCTGTCATGCGGATATCGTGCACATAGTAGGGGTTGGTGTAGATGGTTTCGTCATCATTTTTTAGGAAAATTTGGCTATGATTTTTCAAATCTGTGAACTTATAATCTTCTTTACGGATTTTCACATCGTCTCCTTGTTTGTTTCTGTCTAGTAATAAAAATCCAAGATCTTTAGCTGCATCTTTGAGTGGAATATCAATATAGCGACCATATTTGCCTGTAGCTGTAAAGTCTGTTCCGTTAGGCCATTCACCACTACTTGGATTTTTCACATCTCCCCAGTACCAGAGAGATTTCTTGTCATAGTTGCCATCTGTACGGTAGTAGTTGACGCGAATAGTTCCTGCAGGTTGTGGCTCGTAAGAGAAAACCTTGTGATCTTGGTCCAACCAAGCCTCATTCATCTTTGGTGCCAGTTTTTCTACCGATTTATCGCCGGTCAGATTTTTCCCAGCCGTATTATTGATGAGGAAGCTAATTTTCTTGGCTTGTTCTCCCTTTAATTTGACATCTAGGTAGTAGCCATAGTCATCTTTTTTGGCATCCTTGAAGGACAAGGCTCCGTTAGGCCAATTTTCAGATGGTTTTTCAACATCGTCCCAAGTCCATAGTCCTTGACTATCCTTGTTTTCTTCAGGGAGTTTTTTGACGTGGATACGGAAGTAGTTGTCTTCGATTGGCTCTTCTGCCTTAGTTTCAGTCGCTGCTAGACTAATAGCAGTAGTTGGCTCACTTGAACGATCTTGTCTGGTTTGTGGTGCTGAATCGGCTGGGCTTGAAACAGGAGTTGTTGGCTCTGTTGCAGGTTTTTCTTCTTTTTTCTCTAGGGAAGCGTTTGCATTTTCAGGCGAAGAAATATCACTTTCGTTCTTATCAGAGTTAACTGCTGTATCAGTAAGAGGTTGGGCAAGGGCAGTAGTAGTTTCATTACTAGTTCCCTTATTGCTTGTAGTATTTTCGTTGGCTGAGATAGTTGGTGTAGCCATGGCAAGTAGGACAAAGCTTGCGCCGATAAGGACAGAACCAGTTCCATTTTTGAGGGAACGGATGCTGTAGATCATTTTTTTCTCAGTGTGAGATGGTGTTTTTCTCATAATCATTCTCCAATCAATAAATTTCTATATCAGTATAGCACTTAGTAAAATAAGATGCAAGCGTTTTCCTAAAATTAAACTAAAAGAAAAATCGTAACAAATTTTGTTACGATTCAGCCAATCTTTTTTAAATCTTTTTTATAGGAAAAGATTTTGTCAAAAATTCGTCAATCCCCTTGAAAAATCTAGCTAAATAGGGTATAATATGAGTAATCATTTGTCGTAGGTTTTGTCTGAAATATTGTCCAGACAAGGCTCACAGCAGTTAAATCTTCTGAAAAAGTCAGATTTAGCTGCTCTTTTTGTGCTTTTTTTCAGGATTTTGAGTACTTGTAACAAAGACTTAAAGATTCTGAAAATTCATCAAGAGGACACGGTGATAAGGGTTTTTAAAACCATATGACGATTAGAAAAGCCTGATTGACAAGGCTTGGAACTTATTTACAAAGGAGAATCATCTTGGCAGGACATGACGTTCAATACGGGAAACATCGTACCCGTCGTAGTTTTTCAAGAATCAAAGAAGTTCTTGACTTACCAAATTTGATTGAAATTCAAACTGACTCATTCAAAGATTTCCTAGACCATGGTCTGAAGGAAGTGTTTGAAGATGTATTGCCAATTTCAAACTTCACAGACACAATGGAGTTGGAATTTGTTGGATATGAAATCAAGGAACCAAAATACACGCTAGAAGAAGCTCGTATCCACGATGCTAGCTACTCAGCACCAATTTTTGTAACCTTCCGCTTGATCAATAAAGAAACAGGCGAAATCAAAACTCAAGAAGTTTTCTTTGGTGATTTCCCAATCATGACAGAAATGGGTACTTTCATCATCAATGGTGGTGAACGTATTATCGTATCTCAGTTGGTCCGCTCACCAGGTGTTTACTTTAACGATAAAGTTGATAAAAACGGTAAAGTGGGCTACGGTTCAACGGTTATCCCTAACCGTGGAGCTTGGTTGGAACTTGAAAGTGACTCAAAAGATATCGCCTACACTCGTATCGACCGTACTCGTAAGATTCCATTTACAACCTTGGTTCGTGCGCTTGGTTTCTCAGGTGATGATGAAATCTTTGATATCTTTGGTGATAGCGAATTGGTTCGTAACACTGTTGAAAAAGATATCCACAAGAATCCAATGGACTCTCGTACAGACGAAGCTTTGAAAGAAATTTACGAACGTCTTCGTCCAGGTGAGCCTAAGACTGCTGAAAGTTCACGTAGCTTGCTTGTAGCTCGTTTCTTTGACCCACGTCGTTATGACTTGGCAGCTGTCGGTCGTTACAAAATCAATAAAAAACTCAATGTTAAAACACGTTTGCTCAACCAAACCATTGCGGAGCCATTGGTAGACCCTGAAACAGGAGAAATCTTGGTAGAAGCTGGTACAATCATGACTCGTAGCGTGATTGAAAGCATTGAAAGCCATTTGGATGGCGACTTGAACAAGATTGTCTACATTCCAAATGATGCAGCCGTTGTGACTGAGCCAGTTGTTCTTCAAAAATTCAAGGTTGTTGCACCAACTGATCCAGACCGCGTCGTAACAATCATTGGTAATGCTAATCCAGATGACAAGGTTCGTATCGTAACACCTGCAGATATCCTTGCTGAGATGAGCTACTTCCTCAACTTGGCTGAAGGACTTGGCCGTGTAGATGATATCGACCACCTTGGAAACCGTCGTATTCGCGCGGTTGGTGAATTGCTTGCTAACCAAGTACGTCTTGGACTTTCTCGTATGGAACGTAATGTCCGTGAACGTATGTCTGTCCAGGACAACGAAGTCTTGACACCACAACAAATCATCAATATTCGTCCTGTAACAGCTGCGGTTAAAGAATTCTTTGGTTCATCACAGTTGTCACAGTTCATGGACCAACACAACCCACTTTCTGAGTTGTCTCACAAACGCCGTTTGTCAGCCTTAGGACCTGGTGGTTTGACACGTGACCGTGCTGGATATGAAGTACGCGACGTGCACTACACTCACTACGGTCGTATGTGTCCAATCGAGACACCTGAAGGACCTAACATCGGTTTGATCAATAACTTGTCATCTTACGGACACTTGAATAAGTATGGTTTTGTTCAAACACCATACCGTAAGGTTGACCGTGAAACAGGTGTTGTTACTAACGAAATCGTTTGGTTGACAGCCGATGAAGAAGATGAATTTACTGTAGCACAGGCTAATTCTCGTCTGAATGAAGATGGAACATTTGCTGAGAAAGTTGTCATGGGACGTCACCAAGGGGTCAACCAAGAGTATCCAGCTAATGTTGTTGACTACATGGACGTATCACCAAAACAGGTAGTTGCCGTTGCGACAGCATGTATTCCTTTCTTGGAAAACGATGACTCCAACCGTGCCCTCATGGGAGCCAACATGCAACGTCAGGCTGTACCATTGATTAATCCTAAAGCACCTTACGTTGGTACTGGTATGGAATACCAAGCAGCCCACGACTCTGGAGCGGCTGTGATTGCTCAGTATGACGGTAAAGTTACCTATGCAGATGCTGACAAGGTAGAAGTTCGTCGTGAAGATGGTTCATTGGACGTTTACCACATCCAAAAATTCCGTCGTTCAAACTCAGGTACTGCTTACAACCAACGTACGCTCGTTAAAGTTGGTGATGTCGTTGAAAAAGGCGATTTCATCGCTGACGGGCCTTCTATGGAAAATGGAGAAATGGCGCTTGGACAAAACCCAATCGTTGCCTACATGACTTGGGAAGGTTACAACTTCGAGGATGCTGTTATCATGAGCGAACGCTTGGTTAAAGACGATGTCTACACATCTGTCCACCTTGAAGAATACGAATCAGAAACACGCGATACAAAGCTTGGGCCTGAAGAAATCACTCGCGAAATTCCAAACGTTGGGGAAGATGCTCTTAAAGACCTTGACGAAATGGGTATTATCCGTATCGGTGCTGAGGTTAAAGAAGGCGATATCCTTGTAGGTAAAGTAACACCTAAGGGTGAGAAAGACCTTTCAGCTGAAGAACGTCTCTTGCACGCTATCTTCGGAGATAAATCACGTGAAGTGCGTGATACTTCTCTTCGTGTACCACACGGTGCCGATGGTGTCGTTCGTGATGTTAAGATTTTTACACGTGCAAATGGAGACGAATTGCAATCAGGTGTTAATATGCTGGTTCGCGTCTACATCGCTCAAAAACGTAAGATCAAGGTCGGAGATAAGATGGCCGGACGTCACGGAAACAAAGGGGTTGTCTCTCGTATCGTTCCTGTAGAAGACATGCCTTACCTTCCAGACGGAACTCCAGTCGATATCATGTTGAACCCACTTGGGGTGCCATCACGTATGAATATCGGTCAGGTTATGGAGCTTCACCTTGGTATGGCTGCTCGTACTCTTGGTATTCACATCGCAACACCAGTCTTTGACGGAGCAAGTTCTGAAGACCTTTGGTCAACTGTTAAAGAAGCAGGTATGGATAGCGATGCCAAAACGATCCTTTACGATGGCCGTACTGGTGAACCATTTGATAACCGTGTTTCTGTCGGAGTCATGTACATGATCAAACTCCACCACATGGTTGATGATAAATTGCACGCGCGTTCAGTCGGACCTTACTCAACCGTTACTCAACAACCACTTGGAGGTAAAGCTCAGTTTGGTGGACAACGTTTCGGTGAGATGGAGGTTTGGGCTCTTGAAGCCTACGGTGCGTCAAATGTCCTTCAAGAAATCTTGACTTACAAGTCTGACGATATCAACGGACGTTTGAAAGCTTATGAAGCCATTACAAAAGGAAAACCAATTCCAAAACCAGGTGTTCCAGAATCCTTCCGAGTTCTTGTCAAAGAATTGCAATCTCTTGGTCTTGACATGCGTGTCCTTGACGAAGATGACCAAGAAGTGGAACTTCGTGACTTGGATGAAGGAATGGACGAAGATGTCATCCACGTAGATGACCTTGAAAAAGCCCGCGAAAAAGCAGCCCAAGAGGCTAAAGCAGCTTTTGAAGCTGAAGAAGCTGAGAAAGCAACAAAAGCGGAAGCAACAGAAGAAGCTGCTGAACAAGAATAAGCAGTTCACTTAGAATAGAAAGGGAAGAAATAGTGGTTGATGTAAATCGTTTTAAAAGTATGCAAATCACCCTAGCTTCTCCAAGTAAAGTCCGTTCATGGTCTTATGGAGAAGTCAAAAAACCTGAAACAATCAATTACCGTACCTTGAAACCAGAACGTGAAGGTCTCTTTGATGAAGTGATCTTTGGACCTACAAAAGACTGGGAATGTGCTTGTGGTAAGTACAAACGCATTCGTTACAGAGGGATTGTTTGTGACCGCTGTGGGGTTGAAGTAACGCGTACGAAAGTTCGTCGTGAGCGTATGGGGCATATCGAGTTGAAAGCTCCTGTATCTCACATCTGGTACTTCAAGGGGATTCCGAGCCGTATGGGCTTGACCCTTGATATGAGCCCTCGTGCCCTCGAGGAAGTTATCTACTTTGCGGCTTATGTGGTGATTGATCCTAAGGATACACCACTTGAGCACAAGTCTATCATGACAGAGCGCGAATACCGTGAGCGCTTGCGTGAATATGGTTATGGATCATTCGTTGCCAAGATGGGTGCCGAAGCTATCCAAGACCTTTTGAAACAAGTAGATCTTGAAAAAGAAATTGCTGAACTCAAAGAAGAGTTGAAAACAGCTACTGGACAAAAACGTGTCAAAGCCATCCGTCGTTTGGATGTTTTGGATGCCTTTTACAAGTCTGGCAACAAACCTGAATGGATGATTCTCAACATCCTTCCAGTTATTCCACCAGATCTTCGTCCAATGTTGCAGTTGGATGGTGGCCGTTTTGCCTCATCTGACTTGAACGACCTTTACCGCCGTGTTATCAACCGTAACAACCGTTTGGCTCGCTTGCTTGAGTTGAATGCACCAGGTATCATCGTTCAAAATGAGAAGCGTATGCTTCAAGAAGCGGTTGACGCTTTGATTGACAACGGTCGTCGTGGTCGCCCAATTACAGGACCAGGTAGTCGTCCACTGAAATCATTGAGCCACATGCTTAAAGGTAAACAAGGACGCTTCCGTCAAAACTTGCTTGGTAAACGTGTTGACTTCTCAGGACGTTCCGTTATCGCAGTTGGTCCAACTCTTAAGATGTACCAATGTGGTGTGCCACGTGAAATGGCAATCGAGCTCTTTAAACCATTCGTGATGCGTGAAATTGTTGCTCGTGATATCGTGCAAAACGTCAAAGCGGCTAAACGCTTGGTGGAACGCGGAGATGAGCGTATCTGGGATATCCTTGAAGAAGTGATCAAAGAACACCCAGTGCTTTTGAACCGCGCACCTACCCTTCACCGTTTGGGTATCCAAGCCTTCGAGCCAGTCTTGATTGATGGTAAGGCGCTTCGCTTGCACCCACTTGTCTGTGAAGCCTACAATGCCGACTTTGACGGGGACCAAATGGCCATCCACGTACCGCTTTCAGAAGAAGCCCAAGCAGAAGCTCGTATCTTGATGCTCGCTGCTGAACACATCTTGAATCCGAAAGATGGTAAACCAGTTGTTACTCCATCTCAGGACATGGTTTTGGGTAACTACTACTTGACCATGGAAGAAGCTGGCCGTGAAGGTGAAGGAATGGTCTTCAAAGACCGTGACGAAGCGGTTATGGCTTACCGTAATGGTTATGTTCACCTTCACTCACGTGTTGGTATCGCAACAGACAGCCTCAACAAACCTTGGACGGAAGAGCAAAAACATAAGGTCTTGCTTACAACAGTTGGTAAAATCCTCTTCAACGATATCATGCCAGAGGGTCTACCATACTTGCAAGAACCAAACAATGCCAACTTGACAGAAGGCGTCCCAGCTAAATACTTCTTGCCACTTGGTGGAGATATCAAGGAAGCTGTCAGCAATCTTGAGCTTAACCCTCCATTCAAGAAGAAAAACCTTGGGAATATCATCGCTGAAATCTTCAAACGTTTCCGTACGACAGAAACTTCTGCCCTACTTGACCGTATGAAGAACCTCGGTTACCACCACTCAACTCTTGCAGGATTGACAGTGGGTATTGCCGATATTCCAGTCGTTGATGACAAGGCTGAAATCATTGAAGAATCACACAAACGTGTAGAACAAATCACAAAACAATTCCGTCGTGGTATGATTACAGACGACGAGCGTTACAATGCCGTTACAGCTGAATGGCGTGCTGCCCGTGAAAAACTAGAGAAACGTTTGATTGCCAACCAAGATCCTAAGAACCCAATCGTTATGATGATGGACTCTGGAGCCCGTGGTAATATCTCAAACTTCTCACAGCTTGCCGGTATGCGTGGTCTGATGGCTGCTCCGAACGGACGTATCATGGAATTGCCAATCCTTTCAAACTTCCGCGAAGGTTTGTCAGTACTCGAAATGTTCTTCTCAACTCACGGTGCCCGTAAAGGTATGACCGATACGGCCCTTAAGACAGCCGACTCAGGTTACTTGACTCGTCGTTTGGTTGACGTTGCCCAAGACGTTATCATCCGTGAGGACGACTGTGGAACAGACCGTGGTCTCTTGATCCGCTCTATCGCAGAAGGAAAAGAGATGATCGAGTCTCTAGAAGAGCGTCTCAACGGTCGTTACACTAAGAAAACTGTTAAACATCCAGAAACTGGTGCAGTGATTATCGGTCCAAATGAGTTGATTACAGAAGACAAGGCGCGTGAAATTGTTAATGCTGGTGTGGAAGAAGTTACTATCCGCTCTGTATTTACATGTAACACTCGTCATGGTGTCTGCCGTCATTGTTATGGTATCAACTTGGCGACTGGTGATGCGGTTGAAGTTGGTGAAGCAGTTGGTACAATCGCTGCCCAATCTATCGGGGAACCTGGTACACAGCTTACAATGCGTACCTTCCACACGGGTGGGGTTGCCTCAAATACCGATATCACTCAGGGTCTTCCTCGTGTCCAAGAAATCTTTGAAGCCCGCAATCCTAAAGGGGAAGCGGTTATCACAGAGGTTAAAGGACAAGTTACAGCTATCGAAGAAGATGCATCAACTCGTACTAAGAAAGTCTTTGTTAAGGGTGAAACTGGCGAAGGTGAATATGTCGTTCCATTTACCGCTCGTATGCGTGTTGAGGTTGGTGACCAAGTAGCGCGTGGTGCTGCTCTTACAGAAGGTTCAATCCAACCAAAACGCCTCCTTGCAGTTCGCGATGTCTTGTCAGTTGAAACTTACCTTCTTGGTGAAGTACAAAAAGTTTACCGTAGCCAAGGGGTAGAAATCGGTGACAAACACATCGAGGTAATGGTTCGTCAAATGATCCGTAAAGTCCGTGTTATGGATCCAGGTGACACAGATCTTCTCATGGGTACCCTCATGGATATCAATGACTTTACAGATGCTAACAAAGATGTCCTTATCTCAGGTGGAGTTCCAGCGACAGGTCGCCCAGTCCTTATGGGAATTACCAAAGCCTCACTTGAAACAAATAGTTTCTTGTCAGCGGCTTCCTTCCAGGAAACAACTCGTGTCCTTACAGATGCAGCTATCCGTGGTAAGAAAGACCATCTCCTTGGACTTAAAGAAAATGTTATCATCGGTAAGATCATCCCAGCTGGTACTGGTATGGCTCGTTACCGTAACCTTGAACCACAAGCTATCAACGAAGAAGAATACCTTAATCCTCCAGTAGAGGAAGAAGGAAATGAAGAAACAACAGAAGTAGTTGTGGATACTGCCGTTGAAACTGTGGAAGAAACAGTAGAATAAAAGAGAATGAGAGAGCCTTCGGGTTCTCTTTCTCTTTTCTGAAAACTTTCTCCATTTTTCCATGAAATATGGTAAAATAATACTCAATGAAAATCAAAGAGCAAACTAGGAAACTAGCCGCAGGTTGCTCAAAGCACTGCTTTGAGGTTGTAGATAGAACTGACGAAGTCAGTCACATATATACGGCAAGGCGACGTTGACGTGGTTTGAAGAGATTTTCGAAGAGTATAAAAGAAAGAAGCTGACAAAGGAGACAAGTATGGAACAAACATTTTTTATCATCAAACCAGACGGTGTAAAAAGAGGATTAGTTGGCGAGGTGTTGAAACGCATTGAACAACGTGGATTTATAATTGAAAAATTGGAGTTGCGTTCACAGCTTTCAGAAGACTTGATTGACCAGCACTATCAGGACTTGGTTGGCCAAAGTTTTTACCCACCGATTCGTGAATTCATGACTTCAGGACCAGTTCTTGTGGGCATCATTTCTGGTCCCAAAGTAATCGAAACTTGGCGGACCATGATGGGGGCAACTCGTCCAGAAGAAGCTTTGCCAGGGACTATTCGAGGTGATTTTGCAAAAGCTGCTGGAGAAAACCAAGCTATCCCAAATGTTGTACATGGTTCAGATTCAGAAGAGTCAGCTAAGAGAGAAATTGCTCTTTGGTTTGAGAATTAAATAAGTGCAAGAACAGTTCTATTGTAATGGAACTGTTTTTTGTACCGTTCAGCGTCGGAATGTGACATTTTAGGGGCTATTAGTATTTCCTAATCCTATCAGAGTATAATTTCATGTAGGGAGGAAAAGGAAATAATGAAATCAATTCGTGTTTTATTATTATTAGCTGTCGTTCAAATTTTATTTGGAAGTTGTTTATTGTGGAAGGAAACATTTTTATCTTTAAGACAAGTTAATGTATATTTTTTAATTCTCATAGTCGGAGTTTCTAGTTTTTGTGCTGGGATTAATTACTTTCATACCTCGGGTCAGAAACGTCATAGCATTTTGCATTCTCAGAAGAAAGTCTGGATGGTTTATACGATTCTTTTGGTGGTCAACTTGTTAGCATCTTGTCTGGTTTTATCAGAAAGTATCCAAATTCACAACAAATTACAGCAGGATTTGGTTGATCTTTTTCTACCGTCATTCTTTTTTTTACTAGGTATTGATCTGTGGATTTTTCTGCCTTTTGATAAATACCATCGTGATTTAGAAAATTTACTGAACAGGAAGAAAACAGGATTGTTATCCATCTTGGCAACTGTTATTTTTTTGAGAAATCCCTTGACGATTTCTTCAATTCTTGTCTATATAGTTTTGGGATTTCTATGTGCACGATTTATTTTCCCAAAATCTATTCAGAGAGAAATTTCATTTTATGGCCATATTATTCGAGATATTTTATTTGTGATTAGTATGTTTGTTTTCTTTTAAGTTAATCAGCTAAAGTGCTAGTGATTTCCAAATTTATAATAGTAAATTTCAAAGAAAATTCACACAAAAAGAAACTTTCTGGTATAATAGTAACATGTACACAAAAAATGAAGAAGAGCTTTTAGCTCTTGGAGAAAGATTAGGAAACCTGCTTAAAAAAAATGATGTCTTAATTTTGACTGGAGAGTTGGGGGCAGGAAAAACAACTTTTACAAAAGGTTTAGCAAAGGGATTGGATATCCATCAAATGGTTAAGAGTCCAACCTACACCATTGTGAGAGAGTATGAAGGTCGTCTTCCGCTTTATCATTTAGATGTTTATCGTATTGAGGGCGACGCTGATTCTATTGACTTGGATGAGTTTCTCTTTGGTGGTGGGGTGACCGTCATCGAGTGGGGGCATCTTTTAGGTGAGGATTTACCGGATTCATATTTAGAATTGGAAATTCTAAAAGAGGATGAGGCCCGTCAATTGCGCTTTAATGCTCAAGGTCATAGACCGGAACAACTTCTTAAGGAGCTTTCAGATGGAGTATGAGTTGTGTATTCGTGAGGCTGAAGTTCAAGATGCAACTGATTTGATTGCTTTTTTAAATCTTGTAAGCAAGGAAACAGATTTTACTAGTTTAGATGAAGAGGGAATCATGATGAGCGAATCAGAAATGGTACTTTTTATCGAAAAACAAGCTAGTTCAGAAAATCAAATTACTCTCTTAGCTTTATTAAATGATACAATTGCAGGAGTCCTGAATATTACTGCAGATCCTCGTTTAAGGGTTCGGCATATCGGAGATATTTTTTTAGTTGTTCAAAAGAAATTTTGGAATCAAGGCTTGGCCGGTATTCTTTTAGAGGAAGGTATCGAGTGGGCTAAATTAAGTGGTATTTTACGTCGTTTGCAACTAAGTGTACAAAAAAGAAATGAGGCTGCTATTCACCTATACTCTAAAATGGGATTTACCATGGAGGGATTGCAGGAAAGAGGAGCCTATCTAGAAGAAGGGACATTTTTGGATGTTTGTCTCATGGGCAAACTGATAGATGAATAATGATATGGTTAAAAAATTAATCGGAACAGTGCTTGCTTTTCTAGTAGTAACAGTGTTAGGTGTTGGAGTTTATGCCTATACAATTTATCAACAGGGAACAGCAACGTTGAGTCAAAAAACTTATAAAAAAATTGGTGAAGAAACAAATGTAATTGAGGCGACGGAGCCTCTGACTATTCTTTTGATGGGAGTGGACACTGGAAATATCGAACGTACAGATCGTTGGGAAGGAAATAGTGATTCTATGATTCTCATGACAGTCAATCCTAAAACAAAGAAAACAACCATGATGAGTTTGGAACGGGATATTTTAACAAACATTCAGCAAAAAGATGGTAGTGTTGAGGAAGCTAAATTAAATGCCGCCTATGCTGGTGGTGGTGCGGAATTGGCAATCTCAACTATCCAGAAAATGATGAATATTCATATCGATCGTTACGTTATGGTGAATATGCAGGGGCTGCAACAATTGGTTGATGCAGTTGGCGGGGTGACTGTAAATAATACCCTCGGTTTCCCAATTTCGATTACTGATCAGGAAGAATTTAATAAAATTTCCATTGGTGTTGGACAGCAAACTTTAAACGGTGAGGAAGCACTTGTTTATTCTCGTATGCGTTATCAAGACCCTGAAGGAGACTATGGTCGTCAAAAACGTCAGCGTGAAGTGATTCAAAAAATTGTTGAGAAGGTCTTGAGTCTGAACAGTGTGAGTCATTATCAAGGGATTTTAAAAGCTTTGACTGACAATATGCAAACAAACGTTGATTTGTCAGCGAAAAGTATTCCACAATTACTTGGTTATCAAGATTCTTTCAAGAATATTGAAACACATCAGTTGCGTGGAGAAGATGCGGAACTGCAGGGGATTTCTTACCAGATTGTTACAACTGAGCATATGCTAGAAATGCAAAATCTCTTACGCCGTTCACTAGGTAAAGAGGAAGTAACTGAAGTAGAAACTAATGCTGTTTTATACGAAGTGGCCCTTGGAAGAACAGCTACATCAACGAATGCTTCAAGTGTAGAAATAGAACAAAATTAATAATGAAATCGTGGGAAATTTCCTGCGATTTTTTCAAAAAAATACGAATAGATAGGTAGGAGGAAACATGAAAGCAGAAATCATTGCTGTTGGAACAGAGATTTTGACAGGACAGATTGTCAATACCAATGCCCAGTTTTTATCGGAAAAACTAGCAGAGATTGGGGTAGACGTATATTTTCAAACGGCTGTAGGAGACAATGAAGCTCGTCTCTTGTCCCTGCTTGAGATTGCCAGTCAACGCAGCAGTCTGGTGATTTTGACAGGTGGTTTGGGGCCAACTGAGGATGATTTGACCAAACAAACTCTGGCTAAATTTTTAGGGAAAGAATTAGTCTTCGATCCTCAGGCTCAGGAGAAGTTGGATGTCTTTTTTGCCCAGCGACCAGACTATGCCCGAACACCGAATAACGAAAGACAAGCTCAACTTGTAGAAGGAGCGACTCCGCTACCAAACGAAACAGGACTGGCTGTGGGAGGAATATTGGAAGTCGATGGAGTGACCTATGTCGTCCTTCCCGGTCCACCAAGTGAATTAAAACCCATGGTCTTAAACCAACTTCTACCCAAGTTGATGACAGGGAGCAAGCTATATTCCCGAGTTCTTCGTTTCTTTGGGATTGGCGAAAGTCAGTTGGTTACGATTTTGTCTGATTTGATTGATAATCAAACAGATCCGACTTTGGCCCCTTATGCCAAGACAGGAGAAGTCACTCTGCGTCTGTCAACAAAAGCTAGCAGCCAAGAAGAGGCGAATCAAGCGCTGGATATCTTGGAAAATCAAATCTTGGACCGCCAGACTTTCGAAGGAATTTCTTTACGAGACCTCTGTTATGGTTATGGAGAGGAGTCTAGCTTGGGCAGCATTGTGGTAGAAGAACTGAAAAGGCAAGGGAAAACTATCACGGCTGCAGAGAGTTTGACGGCAGGGCTTTTCCAAGCCACTGTGGCAGATTTTTCGGGTGCATCAAGTATATTCAAGGGTGGTTTTGTGACCTATAGCTTGGAGGAAAAATCAAGGATGTTGGATATTCCTGCCAAGGATTTAGAAGAACATGGTGTAGTGTCTGAATTTACAGCTCAAAAGATGGCTGAGCAGGCACGAATCAAGACCCAGTCTGATTTTGGCCTTAGTTTGACTGGAGTGGCAGGACCAGATAGCCTAGAAGGACATCCAGCTGGGACAGTCTTCATAGGCTTGGCTCAAGAGCAAGGAACTGAGGTTATCAAGGTTAATATTGGAGGTAGAAGTCGAGCAGATGTACGTCACATTGCGGTTATGCATGCATTTAACCTAGTTCGCAAGGCTTTATTAAGTGACTAACTTTTGATATAATAGTAGATAGGTCTAAGGACCATTAGAATGTAGGAGAATAGAATGGCGAAAAAACCAAAAAAATTAGATGAAATTTCAAAAAAATTCGGGGCTGAACGTGAAAAAGCCTTGAATGATGCTCTTAAACTGATTGAGAAAGACTTTGGTAAAGGATCCATAATGCGTTTGGGTGAACGTGCAGAGCAAAAGGTGCAAGTGATGAGCTCAGGTTCTTTGGCTCTTGACATTGCCCTTGGTTCAGGTGGTTATCCTAAGGGACGTATCATTGAAATCTATGGGCCAGAGTCATCTGGTAAGACAACAGTTGCCCTTCATGCAGTTGCGCAAGCACAAAAAGAAGGTGGTATTGCAGCCTTTATCGATGCGGAACATGCCCTCGATCCAGCTTATGCTGCGGCCCTTGGTGTCAATATTGACGAATTGCTCTTATCTCAACCAGACTCAGGAGAGCAAGGCCTTGAGATTGCAGGAAAATTGATTGACTCAGGTGCTGTAGATCTTGTCGTAGTCGACTCCGTTGCGGCCCTTGTCCCTCGTGCGGAAATTGATGGAGATATCGGTGATAGCCACGTTGGTTTGCAGGCTCGTATGATGAGCCAGGCAATGCGTAAACTTGGTGCTTCTATCAATAAAACAAAAACAATTGCTATCTTTATCAACCAATTGCGTGAAAAAGTTGGGGTTATGTTTGGAAATCCAGAAACAACTCCTGGTGGACGTGCTCTGAAATTCTACGCTTCAGTGCGTTTGGATGTTCGTGGAAGCACACAAATCAAGGGAACTGGTGACCAGAAAGACACCAATGTCGGTAAAGAAACTAAGATTAAGGTCGTGAAAAACAAGGTAGCTCCACCATTTAAGGAAGCCTTCGTTGAAATCATGTACGGAGAAGGTATTTCTAAGACTGGTGAACTTTTGAAGATCGCAAGCGATTTGGATATCATCAAAAAAGCAGGAGCTTGGTACTCTTACAAGGATGAGAAAATCGGGCAAGGTTCTGAAAATGCTAAGAAATACTTGGCAGATAACCCAGAAGTCTTTGATGAGATTGACCATCAAGTCCGTGTTCAATTTGGTTTGATTGATGGAGAAGAAGCTTCTGTAGAAGGTGTTGAAACTAAAAAAGATGAAGCAGTTCAAGCAGATTCTGTGAATGAAGAAGTTACACTTGACCTAGGTGATGAGCTTGAAATCGAAATTGAAGAATAAGCTGTCAAAGTAGTGGAGAAATCCACTGCTTTTTCGATTCTTTGTTCAAGATTTCAGATTGCCTATAGTTTGCTGTTTCTTGTCGCTCCTCTAGAAAGCTGATATAATAGCCTTATGAATAAAAAACGAACAGTGGACCTGATACATGGTCCAATTCTTCCCTCGCTCTTAAGCTTCGCATTCCCAATCTTGCTATCAAATATTTTTCAACAGCTCTATAATACTGCTGATGTCTTGATTGTTGGGCGTTTTCTTGGTCAAGAATCCTTGGCTGCAGTAGGAGCGACAACAGCGATTTTTGACCTGATTGTAGGTTTTACTCTTGGTGTTGGCAATGGGATGGGGATTGTCATTGCCTGTTATTACGGGGCTCGAAATTTCACTAAAATAAAGGAAGCAGTAGCAGCCACCTGGATTTTAGGTGCACTTTTGAGTATTGTAGTTATGCTGATGGGTTTTCTGGGACTGTATCTTCTTTTACAGTACCTAGATACTCCTGCTGAAATACTCCCTCAATCCTATCAATATATTTCTATGATTGTGACTTGTGTCGGTGTCAGCTTTGCCTATAATCTTTTTGCAGGCTTTTTGCGGTCCATTGGGGACAGTCTAGCAGCGCTTGGTTTTCTGATTTTCTCTGCTCTAGTTAATGTGGTTCTGGATCTCTATTTCATTACGCAATTGCATCTGGGAGTTCAATCGGCAGGTCTTGCGACTATTATTTCGCAGGGGCTATCAGCGATACTCTGTTTCTACTATATCCGTAAGAGTGTGCCAGAACTTTTGCCTCAACTCAAGCATTTCAAATGGGACAAGGCCTTGTATGCGGATCTTTTGGAGCAAGGTTTGGCTATGGGCTTGATGAGTTCGATTGTGTCCATCGGCAGTGTGATTTTACAGTCTTCTGTCAATACTTTTGGAGCCGTGATTATTAGTGCTCAAACAGCGGCGCGACGCATTATGGCCTTCGCCCTTCTTCCCATGACCGCTATTTCCGCTTCGATGACGACCTTTGCTTCTCAGAATCTAGGAGCTAAGCGACCAGACCGCATTGTTCAAGGTCTTCGAATCGGCAGTCGTCTAAGTATGTCCTGGGCAATTTTTGTTTGTGTCTTCCTCTTTTTTGCCAGTCCAGCCTTGGTTTCCTTCTTGGCTAGTTCGACGGATAGCTATTTGGTAGAAAATGGCAGTCTCTATCTGCAAATCAGTTCAGCCTTTTATCCTATTTTGAGTCTCTTGTTGATTTATCGCAATTGCTTGCAGGGCTTGGGGCAAAAGATCCTTCCTCTAGTTTCTAGCTTTATTGAACTAATCGGAAAAATCGCTTTTGTAGTTTTGATTATCCCTTGGGCAGGCTATAAAGGTGTTATCCTTTGTGAACCCCTTATCTGGGTTGCCATGACCATTCAGCTGTACTTCTCACTGTTCCGTCACCCCTTGATAAAAGAAGGCAAGGCAATATTGGTAACCAAAGTGCAATCCTAGTTGGATTTACTGAATAAAATCCATTTCCTCTAGTGAAAATCGAAAAAACTTGTGTTATAATAAGAAAGATTAAAATGTGAAAAAAGGAGATTCCTAATGGGACGTAAATGGGCCAATATCGTAGCTAAGAAAACGGCTAAAGATGGAGCTAACTCTAAAGTATATGCAAAATTTGGTGTAGAAATCTATGTGGCAGCTAAAAAAGGTGATCCAGATCCAGAATCAAACTCAGCCTTGAAATTCGTTATCGACCGTGCTAAACAAGCCCAAGTGCCAAAACACGTTATTGATAAAGCTTTGGACAAGGCTAAAGGGAACACAGATGAAACCTTTACAGAAGGACGTTACGAAGGTTTTGGACCAAATGGTTCTATGCTGATCGTGGATACTTTGACTTCAAATGTTAACCGTACAGCGGCCAATGTCCGTGCAGCTTTTGGTAAAAATGGCGGAAACATGGGTGCTTCAGGTTCGGTTTCATACCTCTTCGATAACAAGGGTGTTATTGTATTTGCAGGTGAAGATGCCGATGCAGTTTTTGAGCAATTGCTTGAAGCAGATGTGGATGTGGATGATGTAGAAGCAGAAGAAGGTACAATCACAGTTTACACAGCTCCAACTGACCTTCATAAGGCTATCGTTGCCCTCCGTGAGTCAGGTATCGAAGAATTCCAAGTGACTGAATTGGAAATGATTCCTCAGTCAGAAGTGGAATTGTCAGGCGATGACCTTGAAACCTTTGAAAAACTTTACAGCGTTCTTGAAGACGACGAAGACGTACAAAAGATCTACACAAACGTAGACGGGTTCTAATTTAACCTAGAGAACATGATCCTAAGTGAAAAAATCACTTGGGATTTTTTGAATCAAGAAAATAGTTCTCTAGGAAACTTTTTCTTGACATCTTTTCTGAAAATGGTAAAATAGTTCTCATGAAAACTTATTTAGTTCCTAGGAGAACTAAATACAAGGGTTAGAAAGGAGCAATTATGGATAAACCGATGTTGGTCTTTAAGCGTTTTAGTCATCAGATTCATCTGATGGTACAAAGGGAAGCCAAACGTTGTGGTATTGAATTTATGGGTGGACCGCAAGGTCAGGTTGTACGTTTTTTGGATATCCGTGAGGAAAACCAAGACTTGGTCTTGATTAAAGATATTGAGAAGGAACTCAATATTACCAAGTCTGTTGCTAGTAACTTGGTCAAGCGTATGGTGCAAAATGGTCTGGTAGAATTGGAGGCGAGTTCTAGCGATAAGCGGGCTAAGTTTGTTCGTCTGACGGAAAAATCGCGTTCTCAAATGCAAGAATTTAAGGCCTTTTTTAAACGCATAGACAAGCAGTTGTTGGAAGACATTGATGAAGATGAATTAGTGATTTTTGAGAAAGTTCTCGGTCAACTACAGGAAAATATCAAGGGAATAGGAGGAGAGAATGAAGAAATTAGCCAAACGAATTAGTAGAAAAGAATGGGGGATGATTTTACTAGCCATTCTCTTTACCTGCTTTTCGGTCTATCTGGAGTTGGAAGTGCCGACTTATATCTCGAAAATTACGGATTTGCTAGGTAGTCAAGGAACTAATTTAGATGAGTTGTGGCAGCCGGCAAGCATGATGGTGGGAATGTCCTTTCTTGCCTTCTTGTCCGTAGTTGCAGTTGGATTTTTTGCATCCCGAGTGGCGGCTTCTTATACTAGTAGGTTGAGAAGTGATATTTTTAACCGAGTTTTGGATTACTCGCAGACAGAGATTAAGAAATTCTCTATTCCCAGTCTTTTAACTCGTACCACCAATGACATTACTCAAGTTCAAATGTTGATTACCATGGGCTTGCAAGTGGTAACACGTGGTCCAATTATGGCTATCTGGGCTATTGGGAAGATTTTAGGTCATTCGGAATACTGGCTCTGGGCCGTACTTGTGGCAGTGATTGTCAACGTCCTGATGACGACAGTCTTGATGACGCTAGCCTTTCCAAAACAGTCCTTGATTCAAAGTCTGACTGATAAACTGAACAGTATCACTCGTGAGAGTTTAACAGGTATTCGTGTCGTTCGCGCCTACAATGCTGAAGAATACCAAAATGAAAAATTTGCAGCAGCAAATGATGAATTGACACGCTTGAATTTGTTTGTCAATCATCTCATGGCTATTTTAAATCCCATCATGATGGGGATTTCAAGTGGTTTAAGTGTGGCGATTTACTGGATTGGGGCTTATGTAATCAACGATGCTGCTGCGACAGCGCGTCTGCCTCTCTTTAGTGACATGGTTGTTTTCATGTCTTATGCCATGCAAGTTGTCATGGGCTTCCTTCTCATGGGAGCACTCTTCATCGTTCTTCCCCGAACTATGGTCTCTGCTAAGCGGATTAATCAAGTTTTAGATTTGCATTCTTCTATCCAAAACCCTGCTCAAGTGCAGCTGGCTGATGAAAACCTCAAAGGTCAGGTCGAGTTTAAGGATGTGACCTTCCGCTATGCGACAAATTCGGAGGCGGTTATTGAGCATGTTAGCTTTAGAGCAGAAGCTGGTCAAACAGTGGCCTTTATTGGGTCAACAGGTTCTGGTAAATCAACTCTGGTCAATCTGATTCCACGTTTCTACGACGTGTCAGCAGGAGAAATTCTGGTAGATGGTGTCAATGTTCAAGACTATGACTTGAAAGATTTGCGCAACAAGGTTGGTTATATTCCTCAGAAAGCAGTTCTCTTTTCAGGGGATGTCAAGGGCAATCTTGACTTTGGACAAAGTCAAGAAACACCGCTTAGTGAGCAGGCTATGTGGCAGGCTTTGGAGTTGGCCCAGTCTAAGAACTTTATCGAAGACAAGGAAGCGGGCTTAGCGTCAGAAGTGGCCCAAGGAGGAACCAACTTCTCAGGTGGTCAAAGACAGCGTCTGGCCATTGCGCGTGCCTTAGCTCGGAAGCCAGAAATCCTCATCTTTGATGACTCCTTCTCAGCCTTGGATTACAAGACAGACCGTATCCTACGCCAAGAGTTAGAAGAGAAAACCAAGTCTATGACCAAGCTCATTGTCGCACAGCGTATTTCAACGATTATGGATGCAGATTTGATTTTGGTCTTGGATCAAGGGAAAGTCGTGGGACAAGGCACCCACAAGGGACTTCTAGCTAATAACGAAGTTTACCAAGAAATTGCCTATTCACAACTATCGAAGGAGGAATTGGAACATGGAAAATAAGAAAATGTCTCTTTGGAAACAGAGTAAACCCTATCTTGCAGGCCTCCAGTTTGCTCTTCTGATAGCCTTTCTAGCAACAATCGTATCCAATATCATTACTGTATATGGTCCAACCCGCATCAAGGAAATGACCAATATCATTGCCAGTGGTTTGGAAACAAGTGTGGATGTCGCGGCGGTTGTAGCTATTGGTGGTTTTTTGGCCGTGATTTATGTGATCGGACTTCTATCAAATTATTTACAGGCATTTCTGTTTACAACAGCTATTCAACGTTTTTCAGAGCGTTTGAGAAGAGCCATTGCAGAGAAAATCAATAGCCTACCATTGGGATATTTTGATGGACACTCTCAGGGGGATACTTTGTCTCGTGTAACCAATGATGTTGATACTGCAGCCCAGTCCCTCAATCAAAGTTTGGGAACAGTTCTTTCATCCACTTTACTGGTCGTGGCAGTCTTGGTGACCATGTTTGGGATGAACTGGATTTTAGCCTTGGTGACGGTTGTGTCAACTCTTGTTGGCTTTGCCTTCGTATCCGTCTTTATGGGCAAATCGCAGGGCTTCTTTAAGAGTCAGCAACAAGATTTGGCAGCTGTCAATGGTTATGTGGAGGAAATGTACTCTGGCCATAATGTGGTGACTAGTTACAATGCTATCGAGAGCACGAAAGAAGAGTTTGCGAAATTAAACAATCGTCTGTATGACAGTGTCTGGAAGTCTCAGTTTATTTCAGGGATTATGATGCCGATTATGATGTTTATTGGGAACTTTAGCTATGCCTTGGTGATTATCGTTGGTGCAGCCTTGGCCTTAAATGGACACATCAGTATCGGGATTATCGTTGCCTTTATGGCCTACGTTCGTATCTTTTCTCAGCCCCTTTCACAAATTGCCCAAGGGGTTACTAGTCTTCAGCAGGCTAGTGCAGCCATGGGACGCGTCTTCGAATTTCTAGCTGAAGAGGAGATGGAAGATGAATCCCATAAAGCAAGACAATTGAGCGATATGAAAGGTCAAGTGGTCTTTGATCGAGTTTCCTTTGGTTACACACCAGAGCGAACTATTATCCATGACTTTTCTGCGACAGCTCATGCAGGTCAAAAGGTTGCCATTGTCGGACCGACCGGAGCTGGGAAGACAACCATTGTCAATCTTTTGATGAAGTTCTATGAGATTGATAAGGGAAGTATCCGTATCGATGGTGTAGATACCAAAGAGATGAAGCGTTCGGAAGTACACGATGCCTTTTCAATGGTCTTGCAGGATACTTGGCTCTTTGAAGGGACCATTCGCGACAATCTCATCTATAACCAAGAGGGTATTAGTGATGAGCGCGTGATCGAAGCCAGCAAGGCTGTAGGGATTCACCACTTTATTATGACCCTACCAGATGGTTACGATACCATCTTGGATGATACAGTGACCTTGTCTGTCGGACAAAAACAACTCTTGACCATTGCTCGTGCTTTGCTGAAAGATGCGCCACTCCTAATCCTAGATGAAGCGACTTCTTCTGTTGATACCCGTACAGAGGAATTGATTCAGAAAGCTATGGATCGTTTGATGGAGGGCAGAACTTCCTTTGTCATCGCCCACCGCTTGTCAACCATCCGAAATGCTGATCTTATCCTCGTCATGAAAGATGGCAATATCATCGAGCAAGGCAATCATGATGAGCTAATGGCGCAAGCTGGTTTCTACGCTGATCTCTACAACAGTCAATTTACAGAAGACGAAGCAGAAGAATAAATCTAAAGAAGGCTTGACGGCCTTCTTTTTCTGCACTATACTAGAAGACAAGTGCTTCCCTATAAGCAAAATTTGAGTAAGTGATGAGAAAATATATGAAAAATTATCAAGAATGGTATGGCCACGTTGCTAGTAACATTAAAAATAAGCCCTTTCTTCTGAGCCTGTTAAGAACTTTCAATCGCTTCATGACGGCAGTTATGCCTATGATTTATCTAACCTTGTTAGCCACTACCTACTTCCAAGAAGGACGTGGTAAACAGGTCTTGATCTATGTGTGTATCCCTGCGTCAGGCTTTGTGATTTTGTCCTTTCTTCGTAAGAAAATCAATGCCCCTAGGCCTTATGAGGAATGGGATATTAAACCCTTGCTTGACAGAGATAGTCCTGGTCAGTCAATGCCCAGTCGTCATGTCTTTTCAGCAACCATTATCTCCATGGCTTGCTTACATGCTAGTTTATCTGTAGGGGTTATCTTATTGGTCTTGTCAGCCCTCCTCGGTCTAGTGAGAGTCTCAGGTGGCGTGCATTATCCCAAGGATGTAGTAGTTGGTTATATTTGTGGTCTTGCGTGGGGTGTGCTTTTCTTTCTATTTTGAATTGTAAGTTAAGGTGGTCCTAGAACCACTTACGGGTCTAAAGTAACCACTTGCTTTTTTGCTCTTGTTTTCTTATTTTGGCTTTGATATAGTAGAGTCAGAAAGGAGATGGAATGAAGTTACGAATCGAAATTGACAGCAATTTAGAGGAAACTGAAATTGTCATCAAGGCAGCGGCTTTGACAGATGAGATTGCGGATTTACAGCGCCTCTTGCAAGAGTCCAAGTCTCCTAGGTTGATTTTTTACAAGGGAACAGGTGAATATTATCTGGACTTATCGGAAATTCTCTTCTTTGAGACGGAAGGTAGCAAGATTTACGCCCATACCCAGAAAGATGCCTACGAGGTTCGGCTTAAACTCTATGAGTTAGAGGCTATCCTTCCTCGCTATTTTAGTCGGGTATCCAAGTCGACTATTGCTAATATTCGGCAAGTCTATTCGGTGGATAAGTCCTTTTCGGGAACGGGTACCATTTCCTTTTATCAGACCCACAAGGAGGTTCATGTGTCACGGCATTACCAATCCCTCCTAAAAGAAAATCTAAGAAACATGAGGTAATAAGATGAAAAAGAAAGCATTTGGTATTGTGTTGCTCATTTTGGCAGCTTTAATATTATTACAAGGGAATTTTGGAATCCCTTCTCTGGGAGGGCAAATTTGGCCCTTGATTGGTATTTCTTTTTTTGCCTACCAATCAGTTGGAGCTTTGTTGCGTCGCCACTTAACTTCAGCCTCTTTTACAGCTTTAGTAGCCTTAATGATTGCTAACCACTTTTATGATATTTTACCGATTCCAAATCAGTCATTGTTCTGGGCAAGTATTTTAATCGTAATGGGTGTCAGCGCACTCACTCATTCTAACAGAACTTGGAATGGGAAAAAATGGTGGTATGACGGTAAAAAGACCATTCTTACAGATAAGGAAGTCGCTTTTGGGACTGGGACTTTCTACAAGCAAAATCAAGAATTGGTAGACGACCAAGTAGAAGTTGGTTTTGGAAATGCCAAGATATATTATGACAATGCAGAGATTTTAGGTGATACCGCAACCCTGAAAGTGGAAGTTGGTTTTGGCAATGCAGTTATCTATGTTCCCCAACATTGGCGAGTTGATTTAAAGGTAGAAACTTTCTGTGGTGTAGCTAAGGCAGATACTTCTCTATCCCCAACAAGTAAAACCTTGATTATCCGTGGAGATGTGGCCTTTGGGAAGTTGGGGATTGTCTACGTTAAATAAAAAAATCTTCCAATTCCCTTGCAAAAAAGAATAAAGTGTGATAACATAGTACGGTATGTGGTGCTAGCACATCCGCTATATTAGATCTAATAGGAGGAAAACACAATGGCTAAAGTATGTTACTTTACAGGTCGTAAGACTGTATCAGGAAACAACCGTTCACACGCGATGAACCAAACAAAACGTGCCGTAAAACCAAACCTTCAAAAAGTTACTGTTCTTATCGATGGTAAACCTAAAAAAGTTTGGGCTTCAGCTCGTGCTTTGAAATCAGGTAAAGTTGAACGCGTTTAATAATAAAAGTAAGGAGACCTTAGGGTCTTTTTTCTTTTACTGTAGATATAAAATCATTTGAAAAATAGAGTAAATATCCGCTGATACAGTATTCTGCTTTTACACTTGGGCTGAAATATGATAAAATAGAGTATCAACTAGTTGAGGTAAAAAGGATGACTGTAAAAATTAATACAAAAGATGGTCAAATCGAACTAACAGATGAAGTGATTGCAACCGTCGTAGGTGGAGCAGCAACTGAGATTTTTGGTGTGGTCGGTATGGCTAGTAAAAATGCCCTCAAAGATAATTTCCAAGCCCTTCTAGGTAAGGAAAATTATTCCAAAGGTGTCGTCGTAAAGGCGGCCGAAGATGGCAGTATTGCAGTTGATGTATATACCGTGTTGAGCTACGGAACAAAGATTAGCGAAGTGTCAAAAAACATTCAAGAGCGTGTTCGTTTTAGTTTGGAAAACCAACTTGGAATTACTGCTCAGACTGTAAATGTCTACATTCAAAATATCAAAGTTGTAGGAGAATAACCGTGTCAAAAATTACTACTAGCTTATTTCAAGAAATGGTGCAGGCTGCATCAACTCGCTTGAATAAGCAAGCTGAATATGTCAATTCATTAAACGTCTTTCCAGTTCCAGATGGAGATACTGGAACAAACATGGGAATGACCATTGAAAATGGTGCTAAAGAAGTTGCAGATAAGCCAGCTTCTACAGTTGGCGAGGTAGCGAGCATTCTTGCCAAAGGTCTTTTGATGGGTGCGCGTGGGAACTCAGGCGTTATTACGTCTCAGCTTTTCCGTGGATTTTCACAAGCCATCAAGGATAAAGACGAGTTAACAGGTCAAGACTTGGCCCTTGCCTTCCAATCAGGTGTGGAAGTTGCCTACAAGGCAGTGATGAAACCAGTTGAAGGAACGATTTTGACAGTTTCTCGTGGGGCTGCTATCGGTGCTAAGAAAAAGGCTGAGCAGACAGATGACGCTGTTGAAGTCATGCGTGCAGCCTTAGAAGGTGCTAAAACCGCTCTAGCTAAAACGCCAGATATGCTTCCAGTCTTGAAGGAAGTTGGCGTTGTGGATTCAGGTGGTCAAGGACTGGTCTTCATCTACGAAGGTTTCCTTTCAGCCCTTACTGGCGAATATATTGCATCTGAGGACTTTGTAGCCACTCCTGCTAACATGAGTGAGATGATCAATGCAGAGCACCACAAGTCTGTAGCTGGTCACGTAGCGACTGAGGACATCACATTTGGTTATTGTACTGAAATCATGGTAGCTCTTAAGCAAGGTCCAACCTATGCTAAAGATTTTGACTATGAAGAGTTCCGTAACTACTTGAATGAACTTGGGGATTCTCTCCTCGTTGTTAATGATGATGAAATCGTCAAAGTCCATGTCCATACAGAAGATCCAGGTCTTGTTATGCAAGAAGGTCTCAAATATGGTAGCTTGGTCAAGGTAAAAGTTGACAATATGCGTAACCAACACGAAGCGCAGGTTGAGAAAGAAGCTGCTCAAGTTAGCAAACCAGCTGAAGAAAAAGAGTATGCTTTGATTGCTGTGGTGGCTGGTAAAGGTCTAGCAGATATCTTCCGTTCTCAAGGTGTGGATTATGTTATCGAGGGCGGTCAAACCATGAACCCTTCAACAGAAGACTTTATCAAGGCTGTTGAACAGGTCAACGCTCGTAACATCATCTTCTTGCCAAACAACAAAAACATCTTCATGGCAGCTCAATCTGCAGCAGAAGTTTTGGAGCAACCAGCAGTAGTGGTGGAAGCTCGTACTTTGCCACAAGGTTTGACAAGTCTTCTCGCCTTTGATCCAAGCAAGTCCATCGAAGAAAACCAAGAGCGTATGACTGCAGCTCTTAGCGATGTTGTTAGCGGAAGCGTCACAACAGCTGTGCGTGATACAACCATTGATGGCTTAGAAATCCATGAAAACGATAATCTTGGTATGGTGGATGGGAAAATTCTCGTGTCAAACCCTGACATGCACCAAACCTTGACAGAAACCTTGAAACATATGTTGGATGAAGATAGTGAAATCGTAACCTTCTATGTCGGTGAAGATGGAAGCGAGGAACTTGCCAATGAAATTGCCCAAGAAATCGCAGAAGAATTCGAAGACGTTGAAGTCGAAATCCACCAAGGCCAACAACCAGTTTACCCATACCTATTTAGTGTGGAATAAAAATTTAATAGATTAAAAAGAAAGTTGATTTTGCAACTTTCTTTTTTTATGACATTTGTCATATCTCTTCATGACAGAAGCTTCTATCTCCGCTAACTTCAAAGGACTATAATTGAAGTATGAAATGGAGGAAGAAGAGATGAAAAATAAAATGATTGTCGCAATGAGTTTAGTAGCAGCAGGAGTCATGACTTATCTCATGTTTTCAGGATTGGATGAAGCCTTCTATCATTTTCCTTGGGAGTTGTTTGCAGGATTTGGCATGATGTCTTGGCTTATCCGAGAAGGCTTGAAATTGGTCTCAGATGTGAAAAAGGAGTTTGAAAAATGAAAAAAGCGATTCTCTATCTTTTTATTGGACTATCACTAGTGGTATGGTTGGTAGAAATGTTTACAGGTTGGTTTGATCAAGCCTTCCTTCACCAATTCATCCGTGGTGCCTGGGGATTAGGATTTATGATTTTTATCGCCTTTCCGATGGGAAAGGAGTGGCTGAAAGGAGAATATCATGAACATGATTAAGGTAGAAAGCCTAAATAAAAACATCAAGGGAAAGGCTATTTTGAAGGATATTTCCTTTGAGGTAACAGAAGGTGAATGCGTCGCCTTGATTGGTCCCAATGGTGCTGGGAAGACCACACTCTTGGACTGTTTGCTTGGAGATAAACTGGTCACAAGCGGTCAAGTATCCATCCAAGGCTTGCCAGTGACGAGTTCTCAGTTAGCCTACACAAGATCCTATCTCCCTCAAGAAAATGTCATCGTTCAGAAATTAAAGGTCAAAGAGTTGATTGCTTTCTTTCAAAGTATTTATCCTAATCCCTTGAGCAACCAGGAGATCGATCAACTATTGCAGTTTGACAAGCAACAAAAAGAGCAATTTGCAGAAAAATTGTCAGGTGGGCAAAAGCGTCTTTTCTCTTTTATCTTGACCTTAATTGGGCGACCAAAGCTTGTCTTTTTAGATGAGCCTACATCGGCTATGGATACCTCAACTCGTCAACGTTTTTGGGAGATTGTCGATCAGTTAAAGAAAAATGGTGTGACCATTGTCTATTCTTCTCACTATATCGAAGAGGTGGAGCATACGGCTGATCGAATCTTGGTGCTACACAAGGGTGAATTGATTCGTGATACAACGCCTCTAGCTATGCGTAGTGAGGAGATTGAAAAGCACTTTATCCTTCCTCTAGCATATAAGGAAGTTGTCGAACAGTCAAACTTGGTTGAAAACTGGTCACAAAAACAGGATGCTCTACAAGTAGTCACACGCGAAGCAGATGCTTTTTGGCAACTGTTAGTGCAAGCAGGATGTAGGATTCAAGAAATCGAAGTTAATAATCGTAGTTTGCTGGATACAATCTTTGAAGAAACACAAAAGGGAGATGACTAAGATGAAACGATGGATCGCACTAAACAAGATAGAATTTTTATTGACCAAACGACAATTAGTCTATTATTTATTATCAGTAGGTATGCCGACAGCCTTCTATTTATTCTTTTCAGGCATGTACCAGGACACACCCGGTGGACCAGCTAATTTTTTGCGTGATTACCTTATCTCCATGACGGCTTTTTCCATGATGTCGACAGCCATGTTTTCATTTCCAGCTGTCTTACATACCGATAAAATCAACAACTGGCAGAAAACATTGCGCCATACTCCGGTAAATATGGTAGAATATTATCTATCAAAGATAACAAGTATGATGGTTGATTATTTGGTCTCAATCCTGGTTGTTTTCTCAGTTGGGCACTTGGTTAGAGGTGTGGATATGCCTCTAGGAAGCTGGATTGGGGCTGCGTTCTTGCTGATAGTAGGAAGTGTTGCCTTTGTAGCGCTTGGATTGACCTTGACACTCTTACCTTCTAGTCAGCTGATGTCTGTCGTGGGCAATCTTCTCTATCTAGGCTTGGCTGTTTTAGGCGGACTCTGGATGCCCATCTCTTTATTTCCAGACTGGATGCAAGCAATCGGGAAGTGTCTACCAACTTATCAGTTGATGGAGTTGCTCAAGACCTTCTTAAACGAGGGTGGCATCAATTTATCAGCCACAGTTTATCTACTTGTTTTTTCAGCAGTTTTGTTTGGTTTGACCATTTACCTTCAAGGTCATAAGGAGAATTCTTAATGCTTGAAAGACTGAAAAGCATACATTATATGTTTTGGGCCAGTTTAATTTTTATGATTTTCCCCATCCTACCTGTAGTGACTGGGTGGCTTTCTGCCTGGCATTTATTGATTGATATTCTATTTGTAGTGGCATATTTGGGTGTTTTAACAACTAAGAGCCAGCGCCTATCTTGGCTATATTGGGGCCTCATGCTGACTTATGTAGTTGGGAATACTGCCTTTGTTGCTGTTAATTATATCTGGTTCTTCTTTTTCCTTTCTAACCTCTTAAGTTATCATTTTGGCGTACGTAGTTTAAAGTCTTTACATGTCTGGACTTTTCTTCTTGCTCAAGTCCTTGTTGTGGGCCAACTGTTGATTTTTCAGAGAATCGAAGTTGAGTTTCTATTCTATCTACTTGTAATTCTTGCTTTTGTCGATTTAATGACTTTTGGATTGGTTCGGATTCGGGTTGTGGAGGATTTGAAAGAAGCGCAGGCTAAGCAAAATGCCCAGATAAATCTATTGCTTGCTGAAAATGAACGCAGTCGTATCGGTCAAGATTTGCATGATAGTCTGGGGCATACCTTTGCTATGCTTAGTGTTAAAACTGATCTAGCCTTGCAGTTATTTCAAATACAGGCTTATCCACAGGTGGAAAAGGAATTAAGAGAAATACAGCAAATTAGCAAAGAATCAATGCGTGAAGTGCGAACCATTGTGGAAAATCTTAAGTCTAGGTCTTTGACATCCGAACTAGAGACTGTGAAAAAGATGTTAGAAATTGCTGGAATTGAGGTGAAAATAGCTAATCAACTAGATACAGCTAGCTTAACTCAGGAATTGGAGTCAACGGCTTCCATGATTTTGCTTGAATTGGTGACTAATATCATCAAACATGCCAAAGCTTCTAAAGTCTACTTAAAATTAGAACGGACAGAGAAAGAACTCATTCTAACAGTGGGAGATGATGGCTGTGGCTTTGTTTCTATAAAGGGGGATGACCTCCATACAGTTCGAGATCGTGTTCTTCCATTTTCGGGAGAGGTAAATGTGATTAGTCAGAAACAACCGACAGAAGTTCAGGTTCGACTACCTTATAAGGAGAGAAAGTAGATGAAAGTGTTAGTTGCAGAAGATCAAAGTATGTTGAGAGATGCTATGTGTCAGTTGCTCACGCTTCAACCGGATGTGGAGTCTGTCCTTCAAGCCAAGAATGGGCAAGAAGCAATCCAACTATTAGAAAAGGAGTCTGTAGATATTGTCATCCTTGACGTCGAAATGCCAGTCAAGACAGGACTAGAAGTGCTCGAGTGGATCAAACAAGAAGTGCCTGAAACAAAGGTGGTTGTGGTGACGACCTTCAAGCGTCCTGGGTATTTTGAACGTGCGGTCAAGGCTGGAGTAGATGCTTATGTATTAAAAGAAAGAAACATTGCAGAGCTCATGCAAACCTTGCACACTGTCCTCGAAGGGCGCAAGGAGTATTCGCCTGAATTGATGGAAGTGGTGATGACACATCCCAATCCATTAACAGAACAAGAAATCGCAGTTTTAAAGGGAATCGCTCAGGGCTTCTCTAACCAAGAAATTGCAGACAAACTTTATCTATCCAACGGAACAGTCCGAAACTATGTCACCAATATTCTTTCCAAGCTAGATGCAGGCAATCGAACAGAGGCAGCTAATATCGCGAAAGAATCTGGTTGGTTGTGATGATATAATTTTTTTTGAACATTATGTGCTAAAATTGATGGGATTGAATGGAACAATACTAACTTTAGGAGGGTGGGATTCGTCCCTTTTCTTTTTTTAGGGAGCACTACAAAAGAGCTAAAATTAACAATAAAAAAGAAAAATATCTTGACAACCAATGGAAAATTTTGTTACAATAATAGACGGTACTTTTTACTTTTGGTCTCTCAAGAGTGTACAGGGACGTGCTGACAAATGTTGCAAAAGTACACATAGATGATAGCTGTCACCAAGTGTATCATCACCAAAAATAAAAAAACACAGGAGAATGTAGATGCCTACAATTAACCAATTGGTTCGCAAACCGCGTAAATCAAAAGTAGAAAAATCTAAATCACCAGCTTTGAACGTTGGTTACAACAGTCATAAAAAAGTTCAAACAAACGTTTCTTCACCACAAAAACGTGGTGTTGCAACTCGTGTTGGAACAATGACACCTAAAAAACCTAACTCAGCCCTTCGTAAATTCGCTCGTGTACGTTTGAGCAACCTTATCGAAGTTACTGCCTACATCCCAGGTATCGGACACAACTTGCAAGAACACAGCGTAGTTCTTCTTCGTGGTGGACGTGTAAAAGACCTTCCAGGGGTACGTTACCATATCGTCCGTGGTGCACTTGATACTGCAGGTGTTAACGATCGTAAACAAGGCCGTTCTAAATACGGTACTAAACGTCCAAAAGCATAAGGAAAGGGGATAAAGAGAAATGAGTCGTAAAAATAGAGCTCCAAAACGTGACGTATTGCCAGATCCGCTTTACAATTCACAACTAGTTACTCGTCTTATCAACCGCGTTATGCTTGATGGTAAACGTGGTACAGCTGCTTCAATCGTTTACGGTGCCTTTGAGCAAATCAAAGAAGCTACTGGAAACGATGCACTTGAAGTATTTGAAACAGCTATGGAAAACATCATGCCTGTACTTGAAGTACGTGCACGTCGTGTTGGTGGTTCTAACTACCAAGTCCCAGTTGAAGTTCGTCCAGAACGTCGTACAACACTTGGACTTCGTTGGTTGGTAACAATCGCTCGTCTTCGTGGTGAACACACAATGCAAGACCGTCTTGCAAAAGAAATCTTGGATGCTGCTAACAACACTGGTGCAGCTGTTAAGAAACGTGAAGACACTCACCGTATGGCTGAAGCTAACCGTGCATTCGCACACTTCCGTTGGTAAAATCATGATGCTAGGAACGGTAAGGATGCAAGGTGAAAATAGGAAACTGACGCAGTATTCGATGAATACAAGGAAGTTTATCTTTTTCACACAGCATCCCGTTCCAGCTCAAATCGGCTAACTAACTTTAGCCCGAGTTCGATTCAATTTGTAAATCTACAAGTTGAAACCAACAATAGCATGAAAACATTGAGAACGGGTAGGTCCTGCCTATCCGTTTTTATTAAAATCGTGTTATAATAGAATAGAAATCAAAAAAATAGGAGAAACAAACCTCATGGCACGCGAATTTTCACTTGAAAAAACTCGTAATATCGGTATCATGGCTCACGTCGATGCTGGTAAAACAACAACTACTGAGCGTATTCTTTACTACACTGGTAAAATCCACAAAATCGGTGAAACTCACGAAGGTGCGTCACAAATGGACTGGATGGAGCAAGAGCAAGAGCGTGGTATCACTATCACATCTGCTGCGACAACAGCTCAATGGAACAACCACCGCGTAAACATCATCGACACACCAGGACACGTGGACTTCACAATCGAAGTACAACGTTCTCTTCGTGTATTGGATGGTGCGGTTACCGTTCTTGACTCACAATCAGGTGTTGAGCCTCAAACTGAAACAGTTTGGCGTCAAGCAACTGAGTATGGAGTTCCACGTATCGTATTTGCCAACAAAATGGACAAAATCGGTGCTGACTTCCTTTACTCTGTAAGCACACTTCACGATCGTCTTCAAGCAAACGCACACCCAATCCAATTGCCAATCGGTTCTGAAGATGACTTCCGTGGTATCATCGACTTGATTAAGATGAAAGCTGAAATCTATACTAACGACCTTGGTACAGATATCCTTGAAGAAGACATCCCAGCTGAATACCTTGACCAAGCTCAAGAATACCGTGAAAAATTGATCGAAGCAGTTGCTGAAACTGACGAAGAATTGATGATGAAATACCTCGAAGGTGAAGAAATCACTAACGAAGAATTGAAAGCTGGTATCCGTAAAGCGACTATCAACGTTGAATTCTTCCCAGTATTGTGTGGTTCAGCCTTCAAAAACAAAGGTGTTCAATTGATGCTTGATGCGGTTATTGACTACCTTCCAAGCCCACTTGATATTCCAGCAATCAAAGGTGTTAACCCAGATACAGACGAAGAAGAAACTCGTCCAGCATCTGACGAAGAGCCATTTGCAGCTCTTGCCTTCAAGATCATGACTGACCCATTCGTAGGTCGTTTGACATTCTTCCGTGTTTACTCAGGTGTTCTTCAATCAGGTTCATACGTATTGAACACTTCTAAAGGTAAACGTGAACGTATCGGACGTATCCTTCAAATGCACGCTAACAGCCGTCAAGAAATTGACACTGTTTACTCAGGTGATATCGCTGCTGCTGTTGGTTTGAAAGATACTACAACTGGTGACTCATTGACAGATGAAAAAGCTAAAATCATCCTTGAGTCAATCAACGTTCCAGAACCAGTTATCCAATTGATGGTTGAGCCAAAATCTAAAGCTGACCAAGACAAGATGGGTATCGCCCTTCAAAAATTGGCTGAAGAAGATCCAACATTCCGCGTTGAAACAAACGTTGAAACTGGTGAAACAGTTATCTCTGGTATGGGTGAGCTTCACCTTGACGTCCTTGTTGACCGTATGCGTCGTGAGTTCAAAGTTGAAGCAAACGTAGGTGCTCCTCAAGTATCTTACCGTGAAACATTCCGCGCTTCTACCCAAGCACGTGGATTCTTCAAACGTCAGTCTGGTGGTAAAGGTCAATTCGGTGATGTATGGATTGAATTTACTCCAAACGAAGAAGGTAAAGGATTCGAATTCGAAAACGCAATCGTCGGTGGTGTGGTTCCTCGCGAATTTATCCCAGCGGTTGAAAAAGGTTTGGTAGAATCTATGGCTAACGGTGTTCTTGCAGGTTACCCAATGGTTGACGTTAAAGCTAAACTTTACGATGGTTCATACCACGATGTCGACTCATCTGAAACTGCCTTCAAGATTGCGGCTTCACTTGCTCTTAAAGAAGCTGCTAAATCAGCACAACCAGCTATCCTTGAGCCAATGATGCTTGTAACAATCACTGTTCCAGAAGAAAACCTTGGTGATGTTATGGGTCACGTAACTGCTCGTCGTGGACGTGTAGATGGTATGGAAGCACATGGTAACAGCCAAATCGTTCGTGCTTACGTTCCACTTGCTGAAATGTTCGGTTACGCAACAGTTCTTCGTTCTGCATCTCAAGGACGTGGTACATTCATGATGGTATTTGACCACTACGAAGATGTACCTAAGTCAGTACAAGAAGAAATCATTAAGAAAAACAAAGGTGAAGACTAATCAGTCCTCACTCTAAAGGAAGCCACTTAGTGGCTTCCTTTTTTGTATAGTTCCGATAAATTTTATAGATTCTGAAAACATGCACTCATAAAAATTTCATATAAAAATGAGTTAAAGTTATTTGCGGAAGCAATATATAATTATCAATAGAAATAAGTTGAAAAAAATATAAACTACCTTTTAAAAACTTATAAAAAAAGGAGAACATTCATAAATAAACGTTAAAATAGAAAATTCAGAAAATTTCTTCTTTTCTCTTGAAAAATTTTGAAAAAATGGTATGATAGTAACAAGTTATTTTTAAGAGAAGAGAAAGGGGAACAATGGAGAAAATCAGTTTAGAATCTCCTAAGACGGGGTCGGACCTGGTTTTGGAAACACTTCGTGATTTAGGAATTGATACCATCTTTGGTTATCCTGGTGGTGCGGTCTTGCCTTTTTATGATGCGATATATAATTTTAAAGGCATTCGCCACATTCTAGGACGCCATGAGCAAGGTTGTTTGCATGAAGCTGAAGGTTATGCCAAATCAACTGGAAAGTTGGGTGTTGCTGTTGTCACTAGCGGACCAGGAGCAACAAATGCCATTACAGGGATTGCAGATGCTATGAGCGATAGCGTTCCCCTTTTGGTCTTTACAGGTCAGGTGGCGCGAGCTGGAATTGGGAAGGATGCCTTTCAGGAGGCAGACATCGTGGGAATTACCATGCCAATCACTAAGTACAATTACCAAGTTCGTGAGACAGCTGATATTCCGCGTATCATTACGGAAGCCGTCCATATCGCAACTACAGGTCGACCAGGCCCAGTCGTTATTGACCTACCAAAAGATGTATCTGCTTTGGAAACAGACTTCATTTATTCACCAGAAGTGAACCTACCAAGCTATCAACCGACTCTTGAGCCAAATGATATGCAAATTAAGAAAATCTTGAAGCAATTATCCAAGGCTAAAAAGCCAGTCTTGCTAGCTGGTGGTGGAATTAGTTATGCTGAAGCAGCTGCAGAATTAAATGAATTTGCAGAACGCTATCAAATTCCAGTGGTAACCAGTCTTTTGGGACAAGGAACGATTGCAACGAGTCATCCACTCTTCCTTGGAATGGGAGGCATGCACGGGTCATTCGCAGCTAATATTGCCATGACGGAAGCGGACTTTATGATTAGTATTGGTTGTCGTTTCGATGACCGCTTGACAGGAAATCCTAAGACTTTCGCTAAGAATGCTAAGGTTGCTCACATTGATATTGACCCAGCCGAGATTGGCAAGATTATCAGTGCAGATATTCCTGTAGTTGGAGATGCTAAGAAAGCTTTGCAAATGTTGTTGGCGGAACCAACCGTTCATAACAATACTGAGAAATGGATTGAAAAAGTTACCAAAGACAAGAACCGCGTTCGTTCTTATGATAAGAAAGAGCGTGTGGTTCAGCCGCAAGCTGTTATTGAACGAATTGGTGAATTGACGAATGGAGATGCCATTGTGGTAACAGACGTTGGTCAACACCAAATGTGGACAGCCCAGTATTATCCTTACCAAAATGAACGTCAGTTAGTGACTTCAGGTGGTTTGGGAACGATGGGATTTGGAATTCCAGCAGCAATCGGGGCTAAAATTGCTAACCCAGATAAGGAAGTAGTCTTGTTTGTTGGGGATGGCGGTTTCCAAATGACTAACCAGGAATTGGCTATTTTGAACATTTACAAGGTGCCAATCAAGGTGGTTATGCTGAACAACCATTCACTTGGAATGGTTCGTCAGTGGCAGGAGTCCTTCTATGAAGGTAGAACATCTGAGTCGGTCTTTGATACTCTTCCTGATTTCCAATTGATGGCACAAGCTTATGGAATTAAAAACTATAAGTTTGACAATCCTGAGACCTTGGCTCAAGACCTTGAAGTCATCACTGAGGATGTTCCTATGCTAATCGAGGTAGATATTTCTCGTAAGGAACAGGTGTTACCAATGGTACCAGCTGGTAAGAGTAATCATGAGATGTTGGGGGTGAAGTTCCATGCGTAGAATGTTAACAGCAAAACTACAGAATCGATCAGGAGTCCTCAATCGCTTTACCGGTGTCCTGTCTCGTCGTCAGGTTAATATCGAAAGTATCTCTGTTGGAGCAACAGAAGATCCGAATGTATCGCGTATCACCATTATTATTGATGTAGCTTCTCATGATGAAGTGGAGCAAATCATCAAGCAACTTAATCGTCAGATTGATGTGATTCGCATTCGTGATATTACAGACAAGCCTCATTTGGAGCGTGAGGTAATTTTGGTTAAGATGTCAGCGCCAGCTGAGAAGCGCGCTGAAATTCTAGCGATTATTCAACCCTTCCGTGCAACAGTGGTAGACGTAGCGCCAAGCTCGATTACCATTCAGATGACAGGAAATGCTGAAAAGAGTGAAGCTCTATTGCGAGTCATTCGACCATATGGTATTCGCAATATTGCTCGAACTGGTGCAACTGGATTTACCCGCGATTAATACTCTTCGAAAATTAAATTCAAATCACGTCAGCTTTGCCTTGCCGTAGGTATATGTTACTGACTCCGTCAGTCTTATTTACAACCTCAAAGCAGTGCTTTGAGCAGTCTGTGGCTAGCTTCCTAATTTGCTCTTTGATTTTCATTGAGTATAAAAATATTTTAAATTTGTTAAATCAGCCTAAAAGGCAATAAATAATAGAAAAGAGAGAAAAAACTATGGCAGTTCAAATGGAATACGAAAAAGATGTTAAAGTAGCAGCACTTGACGGTAAAAAAATCGCCGTTATTGGTTATGGTTCGCAAGGACATGCGCATGCTCAAAACTTGCGTGATTCAGGTCGCGATGTCATCATCGGTGTACGTCCAGGTAAATCTTTTGACAAAGCAAAAGAAGATGGATTTGACACTTACACAGTAGCAGAAGCAACTAAATTGGCTGATGTTATCATGATTTTGGCACCAGACGAAATCCAACAAGAATTGTACGAAGCAGAAATCGCTCCAAACTTGGAAGCTGGAAACGCAGTTGGATTTGCCCATGGTTTCAACATCCACTTTGAATTTATCAAAGTTCCTGCAGATGTAGATGTCTTTATGTGTGCTCCTAAAGGACCAGGACACTTGGTACGTCGTACTTATGAAGAAGGATTTGGTGTTCCAGCTCTTTACGCAGTATATCAAGATGCAACAGGAAATGCTAAAAACATTGCTATGGACTGGTGTAAAGGTGTTGGAGCAGCTCGTGTAGGTCTTCTTGAAACAACATACAAAGAAGAAACTGAAGAAGATTTGTTTGGTGAACAAGCTGTACTTTGTGGTGGTTTGACTGCCCTTATCGAAGCAGGTTTCGAAGTCTTGACAGAAGCAGGCTACGCCCCAGAATTGGCTTACTTTGAAGTTCTTCACGAAATGAAATTGATCGTTGACTTGATCTACGAAGGTGGATTCAAGAAAATGCGTCAATCAATTTCAAACACTGCTGAGTACGGTGACTATGTATCAGGTCCACGTGTGATTACTGAGCAAGTTAAAGAAAACATGAAAGCTGTCTTGGCAGATATCCAAAATGGTAAATTTGCAAATGACTTTGTAAATGACTATAAAGCTGGACGTCCAAAATTGACTGCTTACCGTGAACAAGCAGCTAACCTTGAAATTGAAAAAGTTGGTGCAGAATTGCGTAAAGCAATGCCTTTCGTTGGTAAAAACGACGACGATGCATTCAAAATCTATAACTAATTGATAGCAATTAAGGTGAAGGCGAGTTGGTGGACTAACTCGCTTTTATAATCAATTCATCTCTCTTTTAAGAGGATGGATTGTGATAGTATGAAATAGTCTAGGAGAAAAAGATGTTAAGTTCAAAAGATATCATCAAGGCTCATAAGGTCTTGAACGGTGTGGTTGTGAATACTCCACTGGATTATGACCATTATTTATCGGAGAAGTATGGTGCTAAGATTTATTTGAAAAAGGAAAATGCCCAACGTGTTCGTTCCTTTAAAATTCGTGGTGCCTATTATGCCATTTCTCAGCTCAGTAAGGAAGAGCGTGAGCGTGGGGTAGTCTGTGCCTCTGCGGGAAATCATGCGCAGGGAGTTGCCTATACTTGTAATGAGATGAAAATTCCTGCTACTATTTTTATGCCAATTACTACTCCGCAACAAAAGATTGGTCAAGTTCGCTTTTTTGGTGGGGATTTCGTAACCATTAAACTAGTTGGAGATACCTTTGATGCTTCTGCTAAGGCAGCTCAAGAATTTACAGTCTCTGAAAATCGTACCTTTATTGATCCCTTTGATGATGACCATGTTCAAGCAGGTCAAGGGACAGTTGCTTATGAGATTTTAGAAGAAGCTCGAAAAGAATCGATTGATTTTGATGCTGTCTTGGTTCCTGTTGGTGGTGGCGGTCTCATTGCTGGGGTTTCTACCTATATCAAGGAAACAAGTCCAGAGATTGAGGTTATCGGAGTAGAGGCGAATGGAGCGCGTTCCATGAAGGCTGCCTTTGAAGCTGGTGGTCCAGTCAAACTCAAAGAAATTGACAAATTTGCGGATGGGATTGCTGTACAAAAGGTAGGTCAATTGACCTATGAAGCAACTCGTCAACATGTTCAAACCTTAGTAGGTGTCGATGAGGGGTTGATTTCTGAAACCTTGATTGACCTCTACTCTAAGCAAGGGATTGTTGCAGAACCTGCTGGAGCGGCTAGTATCGCTTCTTTAGAGGTTTTGGCTGAATATATCAAGGGGAAAACCATTTGTTGTATCATTTCTGGAGGGAATAATGATATCAACCGTATGCCAGAAATGGAAGAGCGTGCCCTGATTTATGATGGAATCAAGCATTACTTTGTGGTCAATTTTCCACAGCGTCCGGGAGCTTTGCGTGAGTTTGTAAATGATATCTTGGGGCCAAATGATGATATCACACGTTTTGAGTATATCAAACGAGCTAGCAAGGGGACAGGCCCAGTATTGATTGGGATTGCCCTAGCAGATAAGCATGATTATGCAGGCTTGATTCGTCGAATGGAAGGTTTTGATCCATCTTATATTAACTTAAATGGTAATGAAACGCTCTATAATATGCTTGTCTGAGGACTAATAAAAAAATATCATATTATTTGCACAACTGATGTATAGGTGCTATAATGAGGGTGAAGAAAGGGGGCGATTCCTATGGACTTGGGAAATCGATTACGCTATTTCTATCACAAGTCATTATAGTACCTATTATTTTTTGATTCAGTTTATAGTAAGGGAGTAAAATTACTTGTTATATATAAGGAGCATTTTTAGAATCAACTATTTTATATATGTCTAATCTGAAATTTGGCTAAATATAATAGGAATTAGAAAAAATAATCAATACTAATGAGGAACCTTATACTGAGTTGACTGAGAAGAGTGATAAGATACTAAGAAGATAAAAACAATGGAAAATGTTGGAAGATAGGATACCGTTGTTTCCTAACTAATCATCTTTTTATAGGTTTGAAAAAATAAAAAGGAATATTGATAAAGTAAATAAATAGTACCAGTTGAGCAAGTGAAAAGTGCTTATAAAGGCAGGAAGAATATCAAAGAAGGAGAAGAGAAAGAATAGTTAGTAATAGTGTGGAGAGAAAGTCTTCCGCTATTAGAAATGTCCTTTTAAAGTTGGATAAATAGAATAAAGTTGAAGATAAAACCTGTCTAACCTATCCCGAACTGGTATTTGTAAATTATGAATATTTTTACAAATAAAAGAGTTAATAATGCAATTATTTTAAAGGTATTTACTAATGGTTTATAGTAAGCAAAAACCTATATATTATCGGCTTTAATAAGATAGTAACAGAAAAATAAATCATTATTTTTATTGAATATATGTTTTTTTATTGACAAAACACATAAAAACGTATACAATTAAATATCGTAAAGAAGAAAATAGGAGAAGGACATGGCTAAGTCAAACTTTGAAAAAGTAGAATCAGTTGTTGGCTGGGTTCGTGATAAGAAGATCACAGGCTACCGTATCTCTAAAGAAACGAATGCGCGTGAAATGTCTATCATTGCTCTAGCGCAGGGGCGTGCAAAAGTAAAAAATATTTCGTTTGAAACGGCTCTAGGTTTAATTGATTTCTATGATAAAAATCATGAAAAATTTGAAGATTAATCTTTGGATAATGGTGGATTCTTGAATAGGATCTGCCTTTTCATTTATAGGACAACAAAAAGACTGCACGGTTGATGCAGCCTTTTCTTTTTATTTGAGATAGCGTTGAAGGAACTCTTTTGTACGGTCTTCTTTAGGATTGGTGAAGAGGTCTTCTGGTTTGCCTTCTTCAGCAATCACTCCCTTATCCATAAAGATAACACGGTGAGAGACATCACGGGCAAATTCCATTTCATGGGTTACAACAATCATGGTCAAGCCTTCCTGAGCTAAATCCTGCATGATTTTGAGGACTTCTCCAACCATTTCTGGATCGAGAGCTGATGTTGGTTCATCAAAGAGAATAGCGTCAGGATTCATTGAAAGGGCACGAGCGATGGCCACACGTTGTTTTTGACCACCTGAGAGTTGTTTTGGCTTGGCTTGCCAGTAGCGTTCTCCCATGCCGACTTTTTCTAGGTTTTCTTTGGCAATCTTTTCAGCTTCTGCACGTTCGCGTTTAAGGACAGTCGTCTGAGCGACGATTGTATTTTCAAGAACGTTAAGATTTTCAAAGAGGTTAAAGGATTGGAACACCATCCCCAACTTTTCACGGTATTGCGTGAGGTCGTAGCCTTTTTCGAGGACGTTTTGTCCATGATAAAGGATTTGTCCATCAGTTGGCGTTTCAAGAAGGTTAATGGAGCGTAGGAAGGTCGATTTCCCGCTTCCAGAGCTTCCAATGATAGAGATAACCTCTCCCTTGTGGACAGTGAGAGAAATGTCTTTTAGCACTTCGTTTTGGCCATAGGATTTTTTGAGGTGTTTAATTTCAAGGATTGCTTGGGTCATTATTTCAAATCCTCCGTTTGCATTTGGTTAGCACCTGTAGTATAGGTATCCATGTCCATTCGGCGTTCGATGAAGCGTAGGATACGTGTTACGGTGAAGGTGAGGACAAAGTAAATCACGGCGATGATTGTAAATGTCTGGAAGTATTGATAGGTCTGAGTTGCCACGGTATTTCCTGAGAAATAAAGCTCAACAACAGAAATAACGTTCAATACAGATGTATCTTTGATATTGATGACAAATTCATTACCAGTTGCTGGTAGGATGTTACGGACTACTTGAGGTAGGACGATCTTACGCATTGTTTGGTTATGAGTCATACCAAGAGCAGTAGCGGCTTCAAATTGTCCTTTGTCAACTGCTAGGATACCACCACGGACGATTTCAGTCATATAGGCACCGGTATTTATTGAAACGATGAATATAGCAGCTAGTGTACGGTCAAGGTTGATCCCGAAAGCTTGAGCAGTTCCATAGTAGATAACCATTGATTGAACGATCATAGGTGTACCACGGAAAATTTCGATATAGACATTAAGAACCCATCCGACTAGTTTTTGTAGGCCATAAATGGCTTTATTCTCAGATAGAGGAGCAGTACGGAAAACACCGATGGCAAGGCCGATAATGAGACCTGTGATGGTTCCGACGATAGAGATTAAAAGAGTGATACCAGCACCACGCAAAAGTTGTTGCCAGTTTTCAGAAAGAATTTTAGCGACTTGGCTAAAGAAACTACTGCTAGTCTCTTCAGTTGTTGTAGCTTCGGCAGGTTGCTCTTTGATCATACGATCCATCAAGGCAACTTGGTCGTCTTTTGAAATGGTTTCAATGCTGGCATTGATTTGGCTAATACGGTTGTCATCTTTACGAAGTCCAATGGCAATAGCTGTATCTTCTTCCCCAGTTTTGAAACCTGGTTCTACTTGGACCATTTTAAACTTAGAGTTAGCGGCTTCGGCAGTCAGAGCTTCTGGGCGTTCAGAAACATAAGCATCTATGACACCAGCCTCAAGAGCTTGGCGCATTTGAGCGAAGTCTCCCATGGCTGTTTCTTTTTTAGCACCCGGGATTTGTGTAATCAAGTCGTAGAGGTAGACACCTTGTTGAGAAGTGATTTTTGCACCCTTAAAGTCATCCAAAGATTTAGCACTTGCGTAGGCAGAATCTTTTTTGACAAGCAAAACTGGTTCGCTAGTGTAGTAGCTGCTTGAAAAGGCAATTTCTTGTTTGCGTTCTGCAGTTGGACTCATACCTGCGATAATCATGTCAATCTTACCAGAAGTAAGGGCAGGGACTAGACCTTCCCACTTGGTTTTAACAACCAAAGGTTCTTTGCCTAAGTCCTTAGCGATTTTCTTGGCAATTTGGACATCGTATCCGTTAGCATACTGGTTAGTCCCATCGATTTTGACAGCCCCATTGCTATCATCATCCTGAGTCCAGTTAAAGGGAGCATATGCTGCTTCCATCCCGATGCGTAAATATTCATCGGCTTGAGCAACATTGACAAGTCCTAGCATCAGCAAGAGACTTGTGAAAATAGATAAGTATATTTTTCTCATGATTTCTCCTATTTCTAATCTATTAAAAAATAACTGTCTCCTATTTTATCGAAAAAAACTCTATTTTTCAATATGGGTAAGCCCTTACTTGAGAAAAAATGATATAATGATAGCAAAGATAAAAAGGGGGCTTATTTGATGAAAAAAACTTTTTTCTTACTGGTGTTAGGCTTGTTTTGCCTTTTGCCACTCTCTGTTTTTGCCATTGATTTTAAGATAAACTCTTATCAAGGTGATTTGTATATTCATGCAGATAATACGGCAGAATTTAGACAGAAGATAGTTTATCAGTTTGAGGAGGACTTTAATGGCCAAATCGTGGGACTTGGACGTGCTGGCAAGATGCCTAGCGGATTTGACATAGACCCTCATCCGAAGGTTCAGGCCTCGAAAAATGGTGCGGAACTAGCAGACGTTACTAGCGAAGTGATAGAAGGAGCAGATGGTTATACTGTCAAAGTCTATAATCCAGGTCAGGAAGGCGACACAGTTGAAGTTGACCTTGTCTGGAACTTAAAGAACTTGCTTTTTCTTTATGATGATATCGCTGAATTAAATTGGCAACCTCTGACAGATAGTTCAGGGGCTATTGGAAAGTTTGAATTTCATGTAAGGGGAGATAAGGGTGCTGAAAAACTCTTTTTCCACACAGGAAAACTTTTTAAAGAAGGAACGATTGAAAAGAGTAACCTTGATTATACTATTCGTTTAAACGATCTTCCGTCTAAGCGTGGAGTTGAATTGCACGCCTACTGGCCTCGAAGTGCTTTTGCTAGCGTTACGGATCAGGGCTTGAAAGGGAATCGTTTAGAGGAGTTTAATAAGATAGAAGACTCGATTGTTAGAGAAAAAGAGCAGAGTAAACAACTCGTCACTTGGGTCTTCCCTTCCATACTTTCCATCTCTTTGTTATTGAGTGTCTGCTTCTATTTTATTTATAGAAGAAAGACCACTCCTTCAGTCAAATATGCCAAAAATTATCGTCTCTATGAACCACCAATGGAATTAGAGCCTATGGTTTTATCAGAGGCTGTTTACTCGACCTCCTTGGAGGAAGTGAGTCCCTTGGTCAAGGGGGCTGGAAAATTCACCTTTGATCAACTTATTCAAGCTACCTTGCTAGATGTGATAGACCGTGGGAATGTTTCTATTATTTCAGAAGGAGATGCAGTTGGTTTGAGGCTGGTGAAAGAAGATGGCTTGTCAAGTTTTGAGATAGACTGTCTAAATCTGGCCTTTTCAGGCAAAAAAGAAGAAACTCTTTCCAATTTGTTTGCAGATTACAAGGTATCTGATAGTCTTTATCGTAGAGCAAAAGTCTCTGATGAAAAGCGGATTCAAGCAAAGGGGCGTCAGCTCAAATCTTCTTTTGAAGAAGTATTGAAAGAGATGCAAGACGGAGTGAGAAATCGAGTTGCCTTCTGGGGTCTTCCGGATTATTATCGTCCCTTGACTGGCGGGGAAAAGGCCTTACAAGTGGGTATGGGTATCTCCACTATCTTGCCCCTATTTATCGGATTTGGTTTGTTCCTGTACAGTTTGGATGTTCATGGCTATCTTTACCTCCCCTTGCCTATACTTGGTTTTCTAGGTTTGGTTTTGGCTGTTTTCTATTATTGGAAGCTTCGACTAGATAATCGTGATGGTGTTCTAAATGAAGCAGGAGCAGAGGTCTACTATCTCTGGACCAGTTTTGAAAATATGTTGCGTGAGATTGCACGATTGGATCAGGCAGAATTGGAAAGTATTGTAGTCTGGAATCGCCTCTTGGTCTATGCGACCTTATTTGGCTATGCGGACAAGGTCAGTCATTTGATGAAGGTTCATCATATTCAAGTGGAAAATCCAGATATCAATCTCTATGTAGCTTATGGTTGGCATAGTATGTTTTATCATTCAAGCGCGCAAATGAGCCATTATGCCAGCATCGCAAACACAGCAAGTACCTATTCCGTATCTTCTGGAAGTGGAAGTTCTGGCGGTGGCTTCTCCGGAGGTGGCGGCGGGGGCAGTATCGGTGCCTTTTAAAGAGAGCTGTCACAGACTGAAAAAATATGCTATAATGGAAGATAGAAAAAAGGAGTAATCTATGTATCTTATTGAAATTTTAAAATCTATCTTCTTCGGGATTGTTGAAGGAATTACGGAATGGTTGCCGATTTCCAGTACAGGTCACTTGATTTTAGCAGAGGAATTTATCCAATACCAAAATCAAAATGAAGCCTTTATGTCCATGTTTAATGTCGTGATTCAGCTTGGTGCGATTTTGGCGGTTATGGTGATTTACTTTAATAAGCTCAATCCCTTTAAACCGGGTAAAGACAAGCAGGAAGTTCGTAAGACTTGGAGACTGTGGTTGAAGGTCTTGGTTGCCACTTTACCTTTGCTTGCCGTATTTAAGTTTGATGATTGGTTTGATACCCACTTCCATAACATGGTTTCTGTTGCTCTCATGTTGATTATCTATGGGATTGCCTTTATCTATTTGGAAAAGCGCAATAAAGCGCGTGCTATCGAACCAAGTGTAACAGAGTTGGACAAGCTTCCTTATACGACAGCCTTCTATATCGGTCTCTTCCAAGTTCTTGCTCTTTTACCAGGAACTAGCCGTTCTGGGGCAACGATTGTCGGTGGTTTATTGAATGGAACCAGTCGTTCTGTTGTGACAGAATTCACCTTCTATCTTGGAATTCCTGTTATGTTTGGAGCCAGTGCCTTAAAGATTTTCAAATTTATAAAAGCAGGACAGCTCTTGAGCTTTGGGCAATTGTTCTTGCTCTTGGTTGCGATGGGAGTAGCCTTTGCAGTCAGCATGGTCGCTATTCGTTTCTTGACAAGCTATGTGAAAAAACACGACTTCACTCTTTTCGGTAAATACCGTATCGTACTCGGTAGTGTCTTGCTACTGTATAGCTTTGTCCGTTTATTTGTATAAGAAAAACCTTGAAGGGGCAACTCTTCAAGGTTTTAAAATCCAGTCATGGTAATCCCCAACAGGCGGACACCTCTTTCTTTCTCGTCTAACTCTTCATAGAGTTGCAGGGTTATTTGGCTTATCTGACTAGCATCCTGCGTTTTTTGATCCAGACTTTTTCGTTTAGTCAGAGTTGAAAAGTCCTCGTAGCGGATTTTCAGAATGACAATTTTTCCAGCTTTTTCTTGTTGACTGAGATTGAGAGCGACTCTTTCTGATAGGAGAGCCAGCTCTTTTTTGATATCTTCCTCGGCACGGAGAATCTTCCCGTAGGTTTTCTCCTTCCCGATTGATTTACGGATGCGATTGGATTTGACCGGGGAATTGTGGATGCCACGAGCCTTTCGATACAGGTCATAGCCCAGTCTGCCAAAGCGGTCTATTAGGGTCACTTCAGGGACTTCAAGTAGATCAGCGCCGGTAAAAACACCCATTTGATGAAGTCTCTCTACCGTCTTTTTTCCTACTCCATGAAACTTAGAAATATCCATTTGTTTGAGAAAATCCTCAGCTTGGTCAGGTAAAATAATTGTCAAACCGTGTGGTTTTTGATAATCACTAGCCATTTTAGCTAAGAATTTGTTGTAGGAAACGCCTGCAGAAGCAGTTAGATGGAGTTCTTGCCAGATATCCTCTTGAATGAGGCGAGCGATTTTGACCGCTGACTTGATACCGAGTTTATTTTCTGTCACATCCAAATAGGCTTCATCAATGCTCATGGGTTCAATCAAATCTGTATAACGCTTAAAGATAGCTCGAATCTGGAGGCCCACAGTCTTGTATTTTTCATAATTCCCTGAGATAAAGACGGCCTGGGGGCAACGTTCGTAGGCTTCTTTAGAACTCATGGCTGAATGGACACCAAAAGCTCGCGCCTCATAGCTACAAGTGGAAACGACACCACGCCCACCTGTTTGCCGAGGGTCGCTTCCAATAATGACAGGTTTTCCTCTGAGTTTAGGATTATCTCTGATTTCGACCGCAGCAAAAAAGGCATCCATGTCAATATGGATGATTTTTCTTGACAAATCATTTAATAAAGGAAAAATCAACATGCCTGGCCCCCCTTTTTACAGCTTATTTTCTTTTATTATACCCTTTTTTCTGAAAAAAGGAAAAAAGGGTAAATTTTTTTCAAAAATATAATACAGTTTGGGGTGAAATATAGACTGTTTTAGAAAAGAAAGTGTAAAAACAGGGATTTTTCGCTTGTTGAAATCGGTTACTGTGTGGTATACTTGTATCATGAATGTAACAGATGACTGTTACTAGAAAGAAAAAAGAGGACATTAACATGGTTGTTAAGACAGTTGTTGAAGCACAAGATATTTTTGATAAAGCTTGGGAAGGCTTCAAAGGCGTAGATTGGAAAGAAAAAGCAAGTGTATCACGCTTCGTACAAGCTAACTATACACCTTACGATGGAGACGAAAGCTTCCTTGCAGGACCAACAGAACGTTCACTTCACATCAAAAAAATTGTAGAAGAAACTAAGGCTCACTACGAAGAAACTCGTTTCCCAATGGACACTCGTCCAACTTCTATCGCTGATATCCCTGCTGGATTTATCGATAAAGAAAACGAAGTTATCTTTGGTATCCAAAATGACGAACTCTTCAAATTGAACTTCATGCCAAAAGGTGGTATCCGTATGGCTGAAACTACTTTGAAAGAAAATGGATACGAACCAGATCCAGCTGTTCACGAAATCTTTACTAAATACGTAACAACAGTTAACGACGGTATCTTCCGCGCTTACACTTCAAACATTCGTCGCGCTCGTCACGCACACACTGTAACTGGTCTTCCAGATGCATACTCACGCGGACGTATCATCGGTGTTTACGCACGTCTTGCCCTTTACGGTGCAGACTACTTGATGCAAGAAAAAGTAAACGACTGGAATGCAATCGAAGAAATCGATGAAGAAACAATCCGTCTTCGTGAAGAAATCAACCTTCAATATCAAGCATTGCAACAAGTTGTTCGCTTGGGTGATCTTTACGGAGTTGACGTTCGCAAACCAGCGATGAACGTTAAAGAAGCAATTCAATGGGTTAACATCGCCTTCATGTCTGTCTGCCGTGTTATCAACGGTGCTGCTACATCTCTAGGACGTGTGCCAATCGTATTGGACATCTTTGCAGAACGTGACCTTGCTCGTGGTACATTTACTGAATCAGAAATCCAAGAATTCGTTGATGATTTCGTTATGAAACTTCGTACAGTTAAATTTGCTCGTACAAAAGCTTACGACCAATTGTACTCAGGTGACCCAACCTTCATCACAACTTCTATGGCTGGTATGGGTAACGACGGTCGTCACCGTGTTACTAAGATGGACTACCGTTTCTTGAACACTCTTGACAATATCGGTAACTCTCCAGAACCAAACTTGACAGTTCTTTGGACTGACAAATTGCCATACAACTTCCGTCGCTACTGTATGCATATGAGCCATAAACACTCTTCTATCCAATACGAAGGTGTAACAACAATGGCTAAAGACGGATATGGTGAAATGAGCTGTATCTCATGTTGTGTATCTCCACTTGACCCAGAAAACGAAGAACAACGTCACAACATCCAGTACTTCGGTGCTCGCGTTAACGTTCTTAAAGCTCTTCTTACTGGTTTGAACGGTGGTTACGACGATGTTCATAAAGACTACAAAGTATTTGATATCGAACCAATCCGTGACGAAGTTCTTGAATTCGAATCAGTTAAAGCTAACTTTGAAAAATCTCTTGACTGGTTGACAGACACTTACGTAGATGCTTTAAACATCATCCACTACATGACTGACAAGTACAACTACGAAGCTGTTCAAATGGCATTCTTGCCAACTAAACAACGCGCTAACATGGGATTCGGTATCTGTGGATTTGCTAACACTGTTGATACATTGTCAGCTATCAAGTACGCTACAGTTAAACCAATCCGTGATGAAAATGGCTACATCTACGATTACGAAACAATCGGTGAGTACCCACGTTGGGGTGAAGATGATCCTCGTTCAAACGAATTGGCAGAATGGTTGATCGAAGCTTATACAACTCGTCTACGTAGCCACAAACTTTACAAAGACGCAGAAGCTACAGTATCACTTTTGACAATCACATCTAACGTTGCTTACTCTAAACAAACTGGTAACTCACCAGTTCACAAAGGTGTATACCTCAACGAAGATGGTTCTGTGAACTTGTCTAAACTTGAATTCTTCTCACCAGGTGCTAACCCATCTAATAAAGCTAAAGGTGGATGGTTGCAAAACTTGAACTCACTTTCTAGCCTTGACTTTAGTTATGCAGCTGATGGTATCTCATTGACTACACAAGTATCACCTCGCGCTCTTGGTAAGACTCGTGACGAACAAGTTGATAACTTGGTAACAATCCTTGATGGTTACTTCGAAAACGGTGGACAACACGTTAACTTGAACGTTATGGACTTGAACGATGTTTACGAAAAAATCATGTCAGGAGAAGACGTTATCGTACGTATCTCTGGATACTGTGTAAACACTAAATACCTCACTCCAGAACAAAAAACTGAATTGACACAACGTGTCTTCCACGAAGTTCTTTCAATGGATGATGCCTTGGATGCATTGAGCTAAGATTATATAAAATAATACAAAGAAGGACTAGTTAAAAGCTAGTTCTTCTTTTTGTAAAATTTATTGGTCAATTAAAGTCAAATCTCTTGACCTTTTCTGACTAATGTAGTATATTATAAACGTAAGGTAAATGAAAACCTTACTAGAACACTTATTTAAAGTAAAATAGAAAGAGGTGGTGTCTATGTTTAATCTAGAAATCTTCAGAAGTAAAGATAGTCTACTCCTGCTTGAAAAAGAAAAACCAGAAATAGTACGTAGAGTAGCGATTTAGCTAGTCTAAATTTTTTAAAACAAAGGTCAAAGATAGTCAATATCAGTAATAATAAATAATAAAAAGAGGTAAAGAATATGAATAACAACTTTAATAATTTTAACAACATGGATGATTTATTTAACCAATTGATGGGTGGTATGCGAGGATATAGTTCTGAAAATCGTCGTTACTTGATTAATGGACGTGAAGTGACACCTGAAGAATTTCCTCACTATCGTGCAACTGGTCAATTGCCAGGAAATGCAGAAACTGATGGACAAATGCCACAACAGACTTCAGGTATGAAACAAGACGGTGTCCTTGCTAAACTAGGTCGAAACTTGACAGCAGAAGCGCGTGAGGGCAAACTGGATCCAGTCATCGGACGAAACAAGGAAATTCAAGAAACATCTGAAATCCTCTCACGCCGCACCAAGAATAATCCTGTTTTGGTCGGAGATGCAGGTGTTGGTAAGACAGCAGTTGTCGAAGGCTTAGCACAAGCTATTGTGAACGGTGATGTTCCAGCTGCTATTAAGAACAAGGAAATTATTTCCATTGATATCTCAGGTCTTGAGGCTGGTACTCAATACCGTGGTAGCTTTGAAGAAAATGTTCAAAATCTAGTCAATGAGGTCAAAGAAGCAGGAAATATTATTCTCTTCTTTGATGAAATTCATCAAATTCTCGGTGCTGGTAGCACTGGAGGTGATAGTGGTTCTAAGGGGCTTGCGGATATTCTCAAGCCAGCCCTCTCTCGTGGAGAATTGACCGTTATTGGAGCGACAACTCAAGACGAATATCGTAACACTATTTTGAAGAATGCAGCTCTTGCTCGTCGTTTCAACGAAGTCAAGGTCAATGCTCCTTCTGCAGAGGATACATATAAAATCCTTCAAGGAATTCGTGATCTCTATCAACAACACCACAATGTTATCTTGCCAGATGAAGTCTTGAAAGCAGCAGTGGATTATTCTGTACAATACATTCCTCAACGTAGCTTGCCAGATAAGGCTATTGACCTTGTCGATGTAACGGCAGCTCACTTGGCAGCTCAGCATCCTGTAACAGATGTGCATGCTGTTGAACGTGAAATTGAGGTAGAAAAAGACAAGCAAGAAAAAGCTGTTGAGGCAGAAGATTTTGAAGCAGCTCTAAACTATAAAACACGCATTGCAGAATTGGAAAAGAAAATTGAAAATCACACAGAAGATATGAAAGTGACTGCAAGTGTCAACGATGTGGCTGAATCTGTGGAACGAATGACGGGTATCCCAGTGTCACAAATGGGAGCATCAGATATCGAACGTTTGAAAGATATGGCTCATCGCTTGGAACACAAGGTAATCGGCCAAGATAAGGCAGTTGAAGCTGTAGCTCGTGCTATCCGTCGTAACCGTGCTGGTTTTGATGAAGGTAATCGCCCAATTGGTAGCTTCCTCTTTGTAGGACCAACTGGTGTTGGTAAGACAGAGCTTGCTAAGCAATTGGCGCTTGATATGTTTGGAACCAAGGATGCGATCATCCGTTTGGATATGTCTGAATACAGTGACCGCACAGCCGTTTCTAAGCTAATCGGTACAACAGCTGGTTATGTGGGTTATGATGATAATAGCAATACCTTAACAGAACGTGTTCGTCGCAATCCATACTCTATCATTCTCTTGGATGAGATTGAAAAGGCTGATCCTCAAGTCATTACCCTTCTCCTCCAAGTTCTAGATGATGGTCGTTTGACAGATGGCCAAGGAAACACAGTAAACTTCAAGAACACTGTCATTATTGCGACCTCAAATGCTGGATTTGGCTATGAAGCCAACTTGACAGAAGATGCGGATAAACCAGAATTGATGGACCGTTTGAAACCCTTCTTCCGTCCAGAATTCCTCAACCGCTTTAACGCAGTCATTGAGTTCTCACACTTGACGAAGGAAGACCTTTCTAAGATTGTGGACTTGATGTTGGCTGAAGTCAATCAAACCTTGGCTAAGAAAGACATTGATTTGGTAGTCAGTCAAGCGGCTAAAGACTATATAACAGAAGAAGGTTATGACGAAGTCATGGGTGTTCGTCCGCTCCGTCGCGTGGTTGAACAAGAAATTCGTGATAAGGTGACAGACTTCCACTTGGATCACCTAGACGCCAAACACCTAGAGGCAGATATGGAAGATGGTGGTTTGGTTATTCGTGAGAAAGTTTAACTAGAGATTTTGAGAATAAAAAAGAAGGAACTAGCTAAAAAGCTGGTTCCTTTTCTGTATTTAAATCACATGACGCTCAAATGCATCATCTGAAATCCCTTGTTCCAAGATGAGTTTAGCCCATTCTTTAGCAGAAAAGAGGCTGTGGTCTTTGTAGTTTCCGCAAGATTCGATGGTTGTTCCAGGGACATCTTCCCAAGTAGTGGTTTCAGCGATTTCCTTGAGCGAATCCTTGATAACAGCCGCAATCTCAGCGCTGGTGTGACGTCCCCACATAATCATGTGGAAGCCTGTACGGCAACCAAATGGCGAACAGTCAATCATACCGTCAATGCGGGTACGGATGAGTTTGGCCAAGAGGTGCTCAATGGTGTGAAGTCCAGCAGTAGGGATTGAGTCTTCGTTTGGTTGCACCAAGCGAATATCATAATTGGAGATGATGTCTCCTTTTGGCCCTGTTTCTTCCCCAATCAAGCGGACATAAGGTGCTTTAACAATAGTGTGGTCAAGTTCAAAACTTTCGACAATAACTTCTTTTGACATGGTAAATCCTTTCAGTTTTCTTCTTTCATTATAACATAAAGGTTGCTCTTGAGACAGAGAGAAAACCTCTCCGAGTGTGGAGAGGTTTGAATCGTTATTTACGATACAAGCGGTCGTATTGGTAGTAAGGGTCAAAGGTTACGTTGATACCCAGTTTACGAAGGACATTCTTATCTTCATCAGTCAAGATGATGGTTGAGTGGGCTTCGCTTCCTTTAAGGTTGCCAAGTTCTTCCATAGCACGAGCAGCATCAGAATTTTCTGTAGCTGTGATGGCAAGTGCAATCAAAATTTCATTTGAATGCAGGCGTGGATTGCGACTACCCAGATGATCGATTTTAAGACCTTGGATCGGTTTGACGACTTCAGGTTCGATTAGTTTTACTTCTTTAGCAATGTCAGCTGATTTCTTGATGGCGTTGATAAGAGCAGCTGCTGTAGGGCCAAAGAGTTCTGAGTTCTTACCAGTGACAATTTCTCCGCTTGGCAATTCAAGTGCTAGGGCTGGTCCGCCAGTTTCTTCAGCTTTTTGGCGTGCAGCAACAGCAACCTTACGGTCTGCAGGTGTGATACCGAGGTCGTTCATAAGCAACTCGATTTTCTTGACAGCAGCTTCGCCAACTTTTTCGGCTTTGAAATCAAGAACAGTTTGATAGTAACGGCGGATGATTTCTTGTTTAGAAGCTTCGACAGCAGCTTCATCATCTGTAATAGCGAAACCAACCATGTTGACACCCATATCTGTCGGAGAAGCGTATGGAGATTTACCAAGGATACGTTCTAGCATACGCTTGAGCACTGGGAAAATCTCGATATCACGATTGTAGTTGACAGTGGTTTCTCCATAGGTTTGAAGATGGAAAGGGTCAATCATGTTGACATCATCAAGGTCAGCTGTGGCAGCCTCGTAGGCCAAATTGACTGGGTGATGAAGGGGAAGATTCCAAACTGGGAAGGTTTCAAATTTAGCGTAGCCAGACTTGATACCATTGATTTGGTCGTGGTACATATTGGACATACAAGTTGCTAATTTTCCAGAACCAGGTCCAGGAGCGGTTACGACAATCAAGTTACGACTGGTTTTGATGTAGTCGTTTTTCCCCATACCTTCTGGAGAAATGATGTGATCCATATCCGTCGGATATCCTTTGATTGGATAATGAAGATAAGAATCAATTCCGTTTTTCTCAAGTTGGTTGCGGAAGGCATCCGCAGCGGGTTGGCCAGCGTACTGTGTGATGACTACTGAGCCGACAAAAATTCCCAGTTCATTGAATTTGTCAATCAAGCGAAGAACTTCTTGGTCATAAGAAATGCCCAAGTCACCACGTGCTTTGGAATGCTCGATGTTGCTAGCATTAATGGCAATCACAACTTCAACTTGCTCTTTCAATTCTTGTAAGAGCTTGATTTTGTTGTCAGGCTCATAACCAGGAAGGACGCGAGCAGCGTGGAAGTCTTCTAACATTTTGCCACCAAACTCCAAGTAGAGCTTGCCGTCAAATTGGTTAATGCGCTCCAAAATGTGGTCGCGCTGTAGATTCAAATATTGTTCAGAACTAAAAGCTTGTTTTTTCATTTTTTTACCTCTGACCTCTATTATAATAAAAAATTGGAAGTTAGGAAACTATGGAGTTAAAAAAGGAATCAAAAAGATTAGGCAAACGCTTGCACAAAATTCTGAAAAGCGCTATCATAGACTATAGATTATTAAAATAATGAGGTAAGAAGATGCAAGAAAAATGGTGGCACAATGCCGTAGTCTATCAAGTTTATCCTAAGAGCTTTATGGATAGCAACGGAGATGGAATTGGCGATTTGCCAGGTATTACCAGTAAGTTAGACTATCTAGCTAAGTTAGGAATCACAGCGATTTGGCTTTCTCCAGTTTATGACAGTCCTATGGATGATAATGGCTATGATATCGCTGATTATCAAGCGATTGCGGCTATTTTCGGAACTATGGAGGATATGGATCAACTGATCGCGGAAGCTAAGAAGCGTGATATTCGTATCATCATGGACTTGGTGGTTAATCATACCTCAGATGAACATGCTTGGTTTGTTGAGGCCTGTGAAAATCCTGATAGCCCTGAGCGAGATTACTATATCTGGCGGGATGAGCCTAACGATTTAGATTCTATCTTTAGTGGGTCTGCTTGGGAATATGATGAAAAGTCAGGTCAATATTATCTCCACTTTTTCAGTAAGAAACAGCCTGATCTCAACTGGGAAAATGAAAAACTTCGTCAGAAAATCTATGAGATAATGAACTTTTGGATTGATAAAGGCATTGGTGGTTTCCGTATGGATGTCATTGACATGATTGGGAAAATTCCTGACGAGAAGGTGGTTAATAATGGTCCTATGCTCCATCCCTATCTCAAGGAGATGAATCAAGCGACCTTTGGAGATCAGGATCTCTTGACAGTAGGGGAAACCTGGGGAGCAACTCCAGAGATTGCTAAGCTTTACTCTGATCCAAAGGGCCAAGAATTGTCTATGGTCTTCCAATTTGAGCATATCTGTCTTCAGTATCAGGAAGGTCAGCCTAAATGGCACTATCAAAAAGAGCTGAATATCGCTAAGTTGAAAGAGATTTTCAACAAATGGCAGACAGAATTAGGAGTTGAAGATGGCTGGAATTCGCTTTTCTGGAACAATCATGACCTCCCTCGTATCGTCTCAATCTGGGGAAATGACCAAGAATACCGCGAAAAATCTGCCAAAGCCTTTGCCATCTTGCTTCATCTCATGAGAGGGACTCCTTATATCTACCAAGGTGAGGAGATTGGGATGACCAACTATCCGTTTGAAACACTGGACCAAGTAGAAGATATTGAATCCCTCAACTATGCGCGTGAGGCTCTTGAAAAAGGTGTTCCGATGGAAGAAATCATGGACAGTATCCGTGTCATTGGACGTGACAATGCCCGTACCCCTATGCAATGGGACGAGAGCAAAAACGCTGGTTTCTCAACAGGTCAACCTTGGTTGGCAGTGAATCCAAACTATCAAGCAATCAACGTTCAAGAAGCGCTGGCAAATCCAGATTCTATTTTCTATACCTATCAGAAACTGGTTCAAATCCGTAAGGAGAATAGCTGGTTGATTCGAGCTGACTTTGAATTGCTTGATACGGCTGACAAGGTCTTTGCTTATATCCGTAAAGATGGTGACCGTCGCTTCCTAGTCGTAGCTAACTTGTCCAATGAAGAACAAGACTTGAACATAGAAGGAAACGTCAAATCTGTCTTGATTGAAAACACCGTGGTTCAAGAAGTCTTTGAAAAACAAATCTTGGCTCCATGGGATGCTTTCTGTGTGGAATTGACTGATTAAAAAGTGAGAATCTTAAGCTTATAGAGTTTGAATTTTTTACTAAAAGTTTTTCAGAGAACTCTTTTAAAAATATTTGTTAGAATTTTCTAAAAAATCTCTCAAAAGCTCTTGCATTTATAGAAAAATAGGTTATAATGGTGAAAAACCTATCTTAAAGGAGATTGACTATGAAATCGAAAAAGTGGCTCTTAGGAGCAGGAGTGACCTTGAGTGCGGCCTTTCTTTTGGCAGCTTGTGGTAAAAGCGAAAAGAATGCGGACGCTCCTAAAACATTTTCTTATGTCTACGCTATGGATCCATCATCTTTGGACTACAGCGTGACGAGCAAGAGCTCAACTTCTGACGTTATAGCAAACGTTGTCGATGGCCTTTTGGAAAATGATAAGTATGGGAACTTAATTCCATCGCTTGCAGAAGACTGGTCCGTTTCTAAAGATGGTTTAACTTATACCTACAAACTTCGTAAGGGTGTAAAATGGTATACTTCTGAAGGAGAAGAGTATGCCGAAGTCAAGGCCCAAGACTTTGTTACAGGTTTGAAACACGCAGCTGATGGTAAATCAGACGGTCTTTCTCTGCTTCAAGATTCAATTAAAGGATTGGCTGCCTATATCAGTGGTGAAAGCAATGACTTTTCTACTGTAGGTGTAAAAGCTGTTGATGATTACACGGTTGAATATACGCTTAACAAACCAGAAAGTTTCTGGAATTCTAAAGTAACAACTGCAACTATGCTTCCAGTAAATGAAGAATTTTTGAATTCTAAAGGAAAAGACTACGGAACTCCTACTCCGTCAAGTATTCTATATAATGGACCTTATCTACTGAAATCATTGACTTCAAAATCTGCTATCGAATATGAAAAAAATCCAAACTACTGGGATAAGGATAATGTTAAGATTGACAGCATTAAACTAACCTTCTATGATGGATCAGACCAAGAATCCTTGATTCGTAGCTTTACACAAGGTGCCTATACAACAGCTCGTCTCTTCCCAACAAGCTCAAACTTTGAGTCCACTAAGAAAGAATACGGAGATAAGATTGTCTACAGTCCACAAGAAGCGACAAGCTACTATCTCACTGTTAACGTAAATCGCCAGTCTTACAATAAAACAGCCAAAACCGAAGAGGCTCAAAAAACATCAACAAAAGAAGCTCTTCTCAACAAAAACTTCCGTCAAGCCTTGAACTTTGCCCTTGATCGTCACTCTTATACGGCTCAGTTGAACGGGGAAGAAGGTGCGGACAAGATTATTCGTAATAGCCTAGTGCCTCATGACTATGTCCAAGTTGGTGAAAAGACATTTGGTGAACTGGCTCAAGAGCAGTTGGTTTCTTATGGGGAACAGTGGAAAGATGTAGCTTTGACAGATGGTAAGGATACGATTTATAATCCAGAAAAAGCCAAGGCTGCCTTTGCAAAAGCAAAGACAGAATTGCAAGCAAAGGGTGTGACCTTCCCAATTCGTTTGGATATTCCGGTTGAACAAACAGATGTGATTGCTGTCCAGCAAACTAACTCACTTAAGCAATCTATCGAATCAACACTTGGTACTGATAATGTCATTATCGATGTCCTTCAAATGACTGATAATGAAAAAATTAGCATCACGTCTCAAGCTAAGGTTCCAGCACAAAAAGACTATGACTTGAATGGAACTGGTTGGGGCCCAGACTATCAAGACCCAGCTACCTACCTAAACATTCTCGATGCTAAGAAGGGGTCTGCTCTTAAACACTTGGGGATTACTCGCGGAAAAGATCCAGAAGTGATGGCTCAAGTTGGACTGGACGAATACAAGAAACTCTTGGACGATGCCGCAGCTGAAACAAGTGACCTCAATAAGCGTTATGAGAAATACGCTAAAGCTCAAGCTTGGGTATCGGATAGTTCACTTTTAATCCCAGTTGCCTCTTCAGGTGGTTCTCCAACTGTTAGTCGAACTGTACCATTCACAAAAGCATACTCTCAAGTCGGAATCAAGGGAGATCCATTTGTATTCAAAGGTTTGGAGTTGCAAAAGGATGTTGTGACGACAAAAGAATATGAAGAAGCTCTCAAGAAATGGCAGAAAGAAAAAATCGAAACAAATGCCAAATACCAAAAAGAGCTTGAAAAACACATTAAATAGTCTATAGCAAGACAAGGAAGTTGCAGAGAATCTGTGCTTCCTTTTTTGGTTATGGGATGTTAGTCGCTTAGAAACTAGTAACTTTACATTTCTGAATAAATTTGATAAAATATGGTTATGTTATAAAAAGTGACATAAAGGAGTAGGTGATGACAATGAAAAAAAGACTCATCGGAACTGGTCTTGTCCTAGCTACAGGGATTTTACTCTCGGCTTGTGGGCAATCTAACACAGATACAAAGACGTATTCGTCAACTTTTAGTGGAAATCCAACAACTTTTAATTATCTTTTAGATTATTATGCAGATAATACATCTATAATTACTAATCTTGTGGATGGTTTGCTAGAAAATGATAGCTATGGGAATCTGACACCAGCTCTAGCTGAGGATTGGTCTGTTTCAGCAGATGGTTTGACTTATACTTATAAACTCAGAAAAGATGCCAAGTGGTATACGGCTGATGGAGAAGAATATGCTCCAGTAAAAGCACAGGACTTTGTTACTGGGATCAAATATGCTTCGGATAACAAGGGGCAAGCGATGGATCTCATTCAAAATTCAATCAAGGGATTGAATGACTATGTGACTGGTGTGACAAATGATTTCTCTACCGTTGGTGTCAAAGCCTTGGATGATTATACGGTTGAGTATACTTTGACACGACCAGAACCTTATTGGAACTCTAAGACGACTAATAGTATCCTCTTCCCGGTCAATGAAGAGTTTTTGAAGTCAAAGGAAAAAGAATTTGGTACCTTGACGCCAAGTAGTATCCTTTACAACGGACCTTACTTGTTAAAAGATTTCACATCAAAATCTTCGATTGAGTATGTGAAGAATCCACACTATTATGATCATGATAAAGTAACCATTGAAAAAGTTAAACTGGCTTATTTTGATGGTTCTGATCAAGAGATGACTATTCGAAATTTTGAAAGTGGTGCCTATTCTCTGGCAGGAGTTTATCCAAACAGCTCTAACTATGCCAAGACAAAAGAAAAATATCAAGACAATATTGTTTATAGCTTACAAGACAAGACATCTTGGTACTTTAACTTTAATGTTAACCGTAAAGCTTATAACCATACGGCTAAAACAACAGATGAACAAAAGAAATCAACTCAAATAGCAATTTTAAATAAGAACTTCCGTCAAGCAATCAATTTTGCTATCGATCGTACGGCTTATTCTGCCCAATCTAATGGTCAAGAAGCAGCAAGCAAGACCCTTCGTAATACCCTTGTTCCCCCTACATTTGTGCAGGTGGGGGATAAGAGCTTCGGAGAAGTGGTTTCTTCTAAACTTGTTCAGTACGGAACAGAATGGTCAGACATTAACTTGGCGGATGCCCAAGACGGATACTTCAACAAGGAAAAGGCCCAAGCAAAATTTGCGGAAGCTAAAAAGGAATTGGAAGCAAAAGGGGTGAACTTCCCTATTCATATTGATGTTCCTGTTGATCAAACCAATAAAAACGCGGTTTCTGGTATGAATTCGGTTAAACAGACATTAGAGACCGTATTTGGGGATGACAATATTGTGGTTGATGTGCAACAATTATCTACGGATGATTTCAGCAATGTTGCATTTCTTGCTCCGAATCCGGCGTCTCGTGATTACGACTTGAACTTTGATGGTTGGGTGGGTGATTACCAAGATCCGTCAACTTATCTTGATCCATTTAATGCAGAAGATGGTTTCTATCTCAAGATTTTTGGTTTGGATGCTAAGGAAGATCAAGAACTGATTAAGAGTTTAGGTCTCGATACCTATACGAAACTTTTAAAAGAGGCAGATGCGGAAAACAAAGATGTTGCTAAGCGTTATGAAAAATATGCTGAAGCACAAGCTTGGATGATTGATAATTCTCTAATCATGTCTACGATGTCAAATGGTGGTACAGCCTCTGTCACCAAAGTAACTCCATTTACACGTGCTTACTCTCTAGTGGGTATCAAAGGTGATGGAAATAACTACAAGTACATGAAACTTCAAAAAGACCCTGTTACCAAGAAACAATTTGATGAAGCTAAGGCTAAGTGGGAAGAAGAAAGTAAGAAGGCTATTGAAAAAAGCCAAAAAGAATTTGAAAGTCATATCAAATAAAAAATAAGAACAAGGATACTTTACCATCAGTATCCTTGTTTTTTGTATAAGAAGCCAATTTACAAAATAGGTATAATTTTCAGGTAATTTTAGTAAAGAAAAAGCGATGAAAACGCTGATAAAAAAAGGAATAAATGGAAATTATTTCATGATTGTGATATAATAATTCTGATAATCAACATATAGGGGAAAACTATGAATAAACGTTCAAAAAGAGCCCGTTCGGGGAAAGTTAAGCGGAGTGTTAATATAGCTTTATTAACCATTTATGTATTATTGGGTGGTTTTTTGCTGTTTTTGATTTTTAGACATAATATATTGGCGTTTAGATACCTGAATGTTATAACGGCAGCCGTAGTGATTTTGGTCGCTTTAGCGAGTCTGCTTTTGATCATTTATAGAAAAGCAGAAAAATTTACAATTTTCTTTTTAATACTAGCTATTTTGGTGAGTTCAGTTTCTTTCTTTGCACTGCAACAATTTGTCGGCTTTACTAGTCATATCAATTCTACGTCGAATTACTCAGAATACTCAATGAGTGTTGTTGTTCTGAAAGACAGTGAGGTTCATAATGTCACACAACTAGATAGTGTTACAGGGCCTACGGATACAGATAATGAGAATATTCAAAAATTGATAGCTGATATCAAAACTAGTCAGAGCAAAGAATTGACTGTTGAACAAAGCACTTCATATCTTGCGGCTTATAAGAGTTTGGTATCAGGTGAAGCAAAAGCGATTGTATTAAATAGCGTTTTTGAAAATATTATAGAATCTGAATACCCTGATTATGCATCAAAAATTAGGAAAATCTACACTAAAAATATCACCAAGGAAGTAGCAGCTCCTAAAGTTTCTAAGAACCAGTCCTTTAATGTCTATGTGAGTGGTATTGACACTTACGGCCCAATTAGTTCGGTTTCTCGTTCAGATGTCAATATTTTGATGACTGTTAATCGAGATTCTAAAAAAATTCTATTGACAACAACCCCTCGAGATTCCTATGTTCCGATTGCAGACGGAGGGAATAATCAAAAAGATAAATTGACTCATGCAGGTATTTATGGAGTAGACTCCTCTATTCATACTTTGGAAAATCTTTATGGAGTTGATATTAACTACTATGTTCGCTTGAACTTTACTTCGTTCCTGAAGTTGATTGACCTTTTAGGCGGTGTAGATGTGTACAATGATCAGGAGTTTACATCTCGTCACGGGAAGTTCCACTTCCCAGTAGGAAATGTCCATTTAGATTCTGAACAAGCTCTTGGGTTTGTTCGTGAACGCTATTCGTTGGCTGATGGAGATCGTGACCGTGGTCGTAATCAACAAAAGGTTATTGTCGCAATCATTCAGAAATTAACTTCTACCGAAGCCTTAAAAAATTATAGTGACATTATTCAAGGTCTGCAAGATTCCCTCCAAACAAATATGCCTATCGAAACGATGATGGATTTGGTTAATGCTCAATTGGAGAGTGGTGGTAGTTATAAAGTCAACTCTCAAGACCTCAAAGGTACAGGTCAAATGGGACTCCCTTCATATGCTATGCCAGATAGTAATCTCTATATGATGGAAATCGATGATAGTAGTCTAGCAGTTGCTAAAAGTGCGATACAAGATGTGATGGAGGGAAGATGATATGATTGATATCCACTCTCACATTGTCTTTGATGTAGATGACGGGCCGAAGTCTATAGAAGATAGTAAAGCCCTTTTAAGAGAAGCATATAATCAAGGGGTTAGGATGATTGTTTCGACTTCCCATCGTCGAAAAGGGATGTTTGAGACTCCAGAAGAAAAAATAGCGACGAATTTTTTAAAGGTTCGTGAGATTGCTAAAGAAGTGGCAGATGATTTGGTCATTGCTTATGGAGCAGAGATATACTACACTCCAGATGTTCTAGAAAAACTTGAAAACAAGCGTATTCCTACTCTTAATGATAGTCGTTATGCTTTGATTGAATTTAGTATGAATACACCCTATCGCGATATTCATAGAGGGTTAAGTAATATTTTGATGTTAGGAATTACCCCAGTGATTGCTCACATTGAACGTTATGATGCATTGGAAAACAATGAAAAACGTGTTAGGGAACTGATTGATATGGGATGCTATACGCAAGTAAATAGTTCTCATGTTCTAAAACCTAAGCTCTTTGGTGAAACTTATAAATTTATGAAAAAGAGAGCCCAATATTTTTTGGAGAGAGACTTGGTTCATGTCATTGCAAGTGATATGCATAACTTAGATAGTAGACCCCCTTATATGGAGGAGGCTTATCAGATTATTTCTAAAAAGTATGGTAGAGCCAAGGCGGAAGAGCTATTTGTAGAGAACCCTAGGAAAATTATAATGGATCAAATAATTTAGGAGAAAATATGAAAGAACAAAATACTATGGAAATCGATGTATTTCACCTGTTTAAAATTCTTTGGAAACGAAAAATTCTAATTGCATTGGTAGCAATTGTAGCTGGAGCTTTAGCTTTTGCTTATAGTGCTTTTATCGTTAAACCGGAGTTCACTAGTACTACACGGATTTATGTAGTCAACCGTAATCAGGGAGATAAGCCTGGTTTGACAAACCAAGACTTGCAAGCTGGATCATACTTGGTTAAAGACTATCGTGAAATTATTTTGTCTCAAGATGTTTTGGAAAAAGTTACATCTGATTTGAAATTAGATCTATCACCAAAAGCTTTGGCTAGTAAAATCAAAGTAACCGTACCAGTCGATACCCGTATCGTTTCTATTTCAGTTAATGATAGAGTCCCTGAGGAAGCTAGTCGTATTGCTAACTCATTGAGAGAAGTAGCCGCTGAAAAGATTATCAGTATCACACGCGTTTCTGATGTCACAACACTTGAAGAAGCTCGTCCCGCTATAGCACCATCTTCTCCAAATATTCGTAGAAATACAATTATTGGACTACTTGGAGGAACAGTATTTATGGTTATCGCTGTTCTTATTGTTGAACTGGTTGATACACGAGTGAAACGTCCAGAGGATATTGAAGATGTTATGCAAATCGCATTATTGGGAGTTGTTCCAAATTTGGATAAATTGAAATAGGAGAGAGATATGCCGACATTAGAAATAGCACAGAAAAAATTAGATCTGGCAAAAAAAGCGGAAGAATACTATAATGCCTTGCGTACGAATATACAATTGAGTGGAAATAATTTACAAGTAATTTCTATCACCTCTGTAAAACCGGGTGAAGGAAAGTCAACGACTTCTACAAATATTGCTTGGGCATTCGCGCGTGCAGGTTATAAGACCTTGTTAGTAGATGCTGATATTCGGAATTCTGTCATGTCAGGTGTCTTCAAATCGCGTGAAAAAATCACGGGGTTGACAGAATTTTTATCTGGGACAACAGATCTATCTCATGGTTTATGTGATACCAATGTTGAAAATCTATTTGTGGTTCAAGCTGGGTCTATCTCACCAAACCCAACTGCTTTATTGCAAAGTGAGAACTTTAGTACTATGATTGATACACTTCGCAAATATTTTGATTATATTATTGTAGATACAGCGCCTATTGGTATCGTTATCGACGCAGCTATTATCACACAAAAATGTGATGCATCTGTTTTAGTTACTGCGGCAGGGGAGGCTAACAGAAAGGATGTTCAGAAGGCTAAAGGTCAATTGGAACAAACGAATAAACCATTCTTAGGAGTTGTATTAAATAAATTCAATACTTCAGCTGAGAAATATGGTTCTTACGGTGAGTATGGTTCTTACGGTAAAAAATAAGGGATAGACTAAGGAAGTAGTTATGGAAGAGAAAGGGATAAAAATATCTCTGGCAGTAATCCAGAGTTTTATAGTAGTGTTACTGGGGTATTCTCTTAGTTTTGTTAAAGAGACAGATATTCTTTCAACAACAATGATTGTCCTATATATTCTCCACTACATAGTATTTTATTTTAGCGATTACGGTCAAGATTTTTTTAGACGAGGGAATTTGATTGAATTTGTTTGCTTGGCAAAATATATCATTTTCTTTGCGTTGGCAATTAGTCTTTCTAATTTCTTTTTAGAAGAACGCTTTAGCATCTCTAGACGAGGCATGGTGTATTTTTTAACCTTACACTCTATTCTTATGTATCTAGTTAATATTTGTATCAAGTATTATTCGAAACGGATATTTCCTAATTTGAAATGGAGTAAAAAACTATTCTTGATTACAGCAACATCTAGAGTTGAGAAAGTGATGGATAAATTACTTGATGCTGGTGATTTCTTTGGAGAACTGGTGGCTGTTAGTGTATTAGATAAACCTAATTTCCAACATGATATTATTACAGTCGTACCAGTCGAAGATATTTTGAATTTTGCAACTCACGAAGTTGTGGACGAAGTGTTTATCAATCTTCCTAGTGAAGAATATGATATTGGTGAATTTATTTCTCGTTTTGAAACGATGGGAATTGATGTAACGGTTAATCTAAATGCTTTTGACCATAATCTAGGGCGTGACAAGAAAATCCGTGGGATGGCTGGTCTAAATGTCATTACTTTTTCGACGAAATTTTATAAAAATAGTCATGTCATTGCTAAGCGTGTCATAGATATTATTGGTTCTATTTTTGGTTTAATGATTTGTGGCTTAGTCAGCATAGTTCTAGTACCAGCTATTCGAAAAGATGGTGGACCTGCTATTTTTGCCCAGACTCGCATAGGAAAAAACGGCCGACATTTTACTTTTTATAAATTTAGATCAATGTGTGTTGATGCAGAGGATAAAAAGAGAGAATTGCTGGAGAAAAATACTATGCAGGGTGGTATGTTTAAGATGGACAATGATCCTCGCATTACAAAAATTGGTCGCTTTATCCGTAAAACTAGCCTGGATGAACTTCCTCAGTTTTGGAATGTTTTGAAAGGGGATATGAGCCTAGTTGGAACAAGACCGCCAACAGTTGATGAATATGAGACATACACACCTGAACAAAAACGTCGATTGAGTTTTAAACCGGGTATCACTGGACTTTGGCAAGTTAGTGGTAGAAGTGAGATTAAGAATTTTGATGAAGTCGTTAAATTAGATGTCGCTTATATAGACGATTGGACAATTTGGAAAGATATTGAAATTCTACTAAAAACAGTTAAAGTTGTATTTATGAGAGATGGAGCGAAGTGATTTTATGAATAAAGTGAGGGAAATTCAACTAGGAGAATTATCTTTATTGAAAAGTTTTATTGCTATTTGTAGTAAATATAACTTAAGATATTATGCTTTGGGAGGAACATTGCTAGGAGCAATTCGTCATAAAGGATTTATTCCTTGGGATGATGATATGGATTTAGGAATGCCTCGAAAAGATTATGAAAAATTTTTGTCTATTTGTAACAAGGAACTTCCAGAACATGTTGTTTTGAGACTTCATGATGATAATTTAGGTAATACCTCTATTATGGATACATCTTTACAAATTCCATTTGGAGATGAACTATGTAGTCCATTCATAGATATTTTCCCTTTGGATGGTTATCCAGATGATCGTTTTCATTATTTTATTCATACAAACAAAATTAAATTCTATCGTGCACTTTCTAAAATTTCGGTAATCGATCGTTTACATGACAGAGATCGGGGAAGTTTTGAAAATGCAATTGTGAGTATATCAAAAGTTTTGAAATTAAATAAACTTCTAAAAACAGCCACTATTAACAACAAATTACAAAATCTAATTAAACAATATGATTTTGAAACTAGTTCAATAGTAGGGAATGTACTAGGTTCATACAGAGAACGTGAACTTGCTAGAAAAGAAGTATTCGGTGAACCACAATTACTAGAGTTTGAGAACTTAGAAATAAGTTGCCATGCAAACCCAGATGAATATTTAACAAAAATATATGGTGATTACATGAAGTTACCCGAAGAAGCAGAACGTAAGGGTCATTTCGAGTCTACATGGGGAGATTAATTTGAATAGTTTTGATTTAATGGGGGTCAGGATTGACCCTTTAACAATGGATGAAACAGTACAGGCAGTTGAGAAATTTGTCATTGAACAACGTCCTCTTCATTTAATGGGTGTAAATGCTGATAAGATTAACCAATGTCAATCAGATGAAGCCATTAAGAAGATAGTTAACGAGTCTGAAATCATCAATGCAGATGGTGCATCAGTCGTTCTAGCTTCTCGATTTTTGGGCTACCAAGTTCCAGAGCGAGTTGCTGGAATTGATTTAATGCAAAGATTATTAAAATTAGCCGATGAAAAATCTTATTCAGTATATTTCTTTGGTGCTAAAGAAGAAGTTTTGCAAGATATGTTACAAAATTTTAAAGAAGAGTATCCAAATCTACGAGTTGTTGGACATCGTAATGGTTATTTTTCTGAGGAAGATGAGCAAGATATTCAGGAAGATATTCGTGAAAAGAATCCCGACTTTGTATTTGTTGGAATTACTTCACCTAAAAAAGAATACATCATCCAAAAATTTATGGATAATGGAGTGAATTCTATTTTTATGGGTGTAGGTGGTAGTTTTGATGTATTGTCTGGTCACATTCAGCGTGCCCCACTTTGGATGCAGAAATCAAACTTGGAGTGGTTGTTCCGAGTTGCTAATGAACCAAAGCGTCTCTTTAAACGATACTTTGTAGGGAATGTTACCTTTATTAAGCGAGTTTTAGATGAGAAACGAAAAACGAAAAAATAATATTTTACATATTTCACGAACGATGGATATTGGTGGTGCTGAGAGAATCGTGTACCAGTTGAGTTCTGATTTGAAAGATGAGTTTGATAGTGTACATGTTGCTTCTACAGGAGGCCTTTGGGAACCAGAATTAGAGACCCAAGGAATTATCCATCATAAAATTCAAGATATAGACAGCAAAAATCCTCTTACTGTGTTGAAGCTGCTTCTTACTATTTATCAAATTATTAAGACAAATGATATTACTCTGGTTCATACGCATCATCGAATGGCAGCTTTTTATATTCGTTTGTTAAAACTGATTAATCCGAAGCTAGTCCACGTTTACACTGCTCATAATGTCTTTAAAGATAAGTTGTCTTTATATAGATTTTCACTGAAAAATGCCTATAGTATTGCAGTTGGTAAAGCAGTTAATCAAAATTTGAAAGATGATGTGGGAGTTGCAGATAGTACTGTTATCTATAACGGAGTGATCTTGAAACAGTCAAATAGACAAGTTGATGAGATTATGAAGTTTGATGGAATCAAACTAGGCTGTATTGCAAGATTATCTGAACAAAAAGGTTTGACCTATTTGATTGATGCTATTTCTTTGATTTCAGATGAAAACCTTCGTTTATTTATCGTTGGGGATGGAGAGCTAAGAGACGAATTAGAAAATAAGGTTAAAGAACTCGATTTAGAAGATAAGATAACTTTTTTAGGGTATAGACAGGATATAGTGGAATGCATTAATAGTTTTGATTTCCTAGTGTCTTCGTCATTATTTGAAGGCTTGGCTCTAAATGTTATCGAAGCATTTATGAATGGAAAAACCATGGTTGCGACAGATATTCCTGGCATTAATGAAGTTGTTACAAAAGAAAATGGGATCTTGGTTCCTGCTAAAGATGCTAGGGCCTTAGCTTCTGCTATTGAGAGTCTGGCGACTGACTCAACTCTTAGAACTAGGTTAGCTCATCAAGCTAAAAAAGATTATGAAGAGAAGTTTAGTTATCCTTTATTTTTAGAGAATTATCGTAAATTTTATCAAAAACTAATGGGAGATTCAAAATGAAAAAAGTAATGTTAGTTTTTGGGACGCGTCCAGAAGCAATAAAAATGTGTCCCTTAGTGAATGAACTGAAGAAAAATGATTCAATCAAAACACTTGTGTGTGTAACTGGTCAACATAAAGAAATGTTAGAGCAGGTTTTAGATGTCTTTAAAGTTGTTCCTGATTATGATTTAGGAATTATGAAGGCAAATCAAACACTATTTACAATCACGACAAGTATTTTAGATAAAATTCAAGCAGTTTTAGAGCAGGAAAAACCAGATATTGTTCTTGTTCATGGGGATACTACAACCACTTTTGCGACAGCTTTAGCTGCATTTTACATGGGAATTAAAGTTGGACATGTAGAGGCAGGATTGAGAACTTATAATCTTCAAAGCCCATTTCCTGAAGAATTCAATCGTCAGACTACTTCAATTATTTCGGATTTCAATTTTGCTCCGACAGAAGTGGCTAAAGAAAATCTTCTAAAAGAGGGAAGAGAGAATATCTATGTTACTGGAAATACTGTCATCGATGCCTTGAAGACAACCGTTCAAGATCATTATGACCATCCTATTTTGGAGTGGGCTAAGGACAGTAAACTAATCATGCTAACAGCCCATAGACGTGAAAATCTTGGCCAACCGATGGAAAATATGTTTAACGCAGTTAATCGTATCCTGAATGAATTTGAAGATGTTAAAGTCGTATATCCTATTCATAAGAATCCTAAGGTTCGTGAGTTAGCAAGTAAGGTGTTTGGTGACAATGAACGTATGAAAATCATTGAACCTCTAGAAGTCATTGATTTTCATAATTTTATGAATCAAAGCTACATGATTTTAACAGATTCGGGTGGTGTACAAGAAGAAGCACCTTCTTTAGGTAAACCAGTATTGGTAATGCGTGATACAACAGAACGTCCAGAGGGGATTGCTGCAGGCACTTTGAAATTAGTAGGAACAGAAGAAGAAAATATTTATACTAATTTCAAACTGCTTCTAGAAGATGAAACAGAGTACAGCAAGATGAGTAAAGCAAGTAATCCATATGGAGATGGAAAAGCTTGTGAGCGTATTGTTGATATCATTTTGGAAGGATTATCATAATGGATCAGATTTCTATTGTTGTACCAGTGTACAATGTTGAGAACTGTTTGAGTTATTGTGTAGAAAGTCTAAGACAACAAACATATAAAAATATTGAAATAATCCTAGTAGATGATGGTTCGACGGATAGTTCTGGAGAAATTTGTGACCAATATGCTCGAGAAGATGACAGAATAAAAGTTCTGCATATTGAAAATGGGGGATTGTCCAATGCCCGCAATACTGGGGTAAAAGAATCTTCAACAGATTGGATTGTTTTCATTGATTCAGACGATTATTATGACCATAGAGCCATTGAATATTTAGTAGAACTTAGAGATAAGTATAGAGTTGATCTTGTAGCAACTCCAGTGATCGAAGTTAGAGACTATGAAAATAGTGATTTTCTAGGAGATTTCAGAGAGAAATATTCTGGAAAATTAGATCGTCGAACAGCTTTAGAACAAATGTTTTATGGAAATTATGTTGGGACACATTCAGGTGGTAAACTATATAAGAAGGAAATCTTATTAAGGTTTCCATATCCTAATGGGATGTTGTATGAAGATTTAGCTCTTGCTTATGAGCATATTGCTTCCTGTGAAAATATTGCTGTTAGTGATCTAACTCTTTATAAATACTATCGAAGACCAGGAAGTATTGTAAATTCTAAATATAGTGATCGTCTCTTAGATTTTTACAAGGCAATGGAATGGAATAGAAGTTATGTTGAACGAGACTATTCAGGTGATAGGGATATGAGAAGAGCCTTGAATGTTCGCTATGTTTTTAATGGTCTGCATATTGTACATGCTATGCTTAGTTCAGATATGTATGCTGAAGTTAATAAAATTAGAAAAGAATACATTCAATATTTCAAAGATGTTATTCCGAATTCAAATGTTACAAGGAAAAATAAATTGAAATATATATTGTTTCTCGTATCTGCAAAACTGTATAAAAAAGTCAGAGGGAAAACGGGTTAGATAGTCATGAAAGTTTTGAAAAACTATGCTTACAATCTCTCTTATCAATTACTAACCATTGTACTACCTTTCATAACAACACCGTATGTTACAAGGGTTTTCAGTTCAAATGATTTAGGAACTTTTGGCTATTTTAATTCGATTGTTGCTTACTTTATTTTTTTGGCAACATTAGGAGTAGCTAATTATGGGACAAAAGAGATTTCAGCTCATAGAAATAATATCCCTAATAATTTTTGGGGTATTTATACCTTGCAGTTTACTGCGACTTGTATATCGATATTTCTATATATTGGTCTGTCCTTTTCATTTTCATTTATGCAAAATCCAGTAGCTTATATATTGGTATTATCTCTATTATCTAGGGGATTAGATATTACTTGGCTTTTTCAAGGACTAGAAGATTTTAGGAAGATAACTGTTAGAAATATCACTGTCAAACTCATAGGTGTTATTTCAATATTTTTGTTCATAAAGTCTCAGAATGATTTATATCTATATGTCTTTTTATTAACTATATTTGAATTTTTGGGACAATTAAGTATGTGGCTGCCAGCTCTAGAATTTATAGGTAAGCCACAATTTGATTTCAATTATGCCAAGAAACATCTTAAACCGGTGATATTACTGTTTTTACCTCAAATAGCAATATCTTTGTATGTTACTTTAGATAGAACAATGCTCGGTGCTTTAGCATCAACTACTGATGTTGGTATTTATGATCAAGCTTTAAAATTGGTGAATATTTTACTTACTTTGGTAACTTCTCTGGGAAGTGTCATGCTTCCACGTGTTTCAAATCTTTTATCAAAAGGAAATAATGAAGCCGTGAATCGAATGCATCAGGTATCTTTTTTAATTTACAATTTGGTAATTTTTCCAATTATTGCGGGCATGCTAATTGTTAATAATGATTTTGTAAAATTTTTCTTGGGCAATGACTTCCAAGATGCTAGGTATGCAATAGCAATTATGATTTTTAGAATGTTTTTTATTGGGTGGACGAATATTATGGGAATCCAAATTTTGATACCTCATAATAAAAATAAAGAATTTATGACTTCAACTACGGTTCCAGCAATTATTAGTGTGGGATTAAATCTGATCTTACTACCTAAATTTGGCTATATTGGTGCATCAGTTGTATCGGTATTGACGGAAGCCTTAGTATGGTTCATTCAATTATATTTTACAAGAGAATATCTGAGAGAAGTGCCAATTTTTGCTTCAATGTTTAAAATACTTTCAGCGTCTATCCTTATGTATTTTGCTCTTTCATTGTTAAAGACAGGTATGCATTTTGCACCATTGGTTAATGTTGTTATATGTGCAGTCATAGGGGGAATACTTTATATTCTGCAAATCTTCTTATTTAGAGTAGTTAGTCTAAAAGAGTTAAAAGAGCAATTATTCAATAAGTAAAATGGGTAAGAATATCACTATAAATTAATTAAATAATTTTATAGATGAGAGTTTTTTAGGTAATATTGTAAAGTGTTAAAAGTTTAGGAAAGTGAGGAAGGGAGATTGTAGATGAGCTAAAATTCCTGTGATTTAAAATAATCATTTTAGTTTATTCTATATTATTCTTTATCAAAAAATGAAAAAAATAAATATTGAAAACCTACTGGTTAACATTGTTGTAGCGATAGTGGTATTTTTTAATGCTATATCTACAACAATGTTGGATAGGACTTTTTTTCAAGTCAAAGCAAATTATCTGTTTGTAGTTGTATTGCTTTTAGGACTTCGATTTTTGTATAAAATGAGAATTTCTTACAAATATCTGGTATTATCTATCTTACTTCTCTTAACAGGAATTGTAGTATATTTACAAACTGGTAGGCTTAATTTTCTTGTCTATTCGACATTACTAGTTTTTTTAGTCAATGTTGATATGAAAGTAATTTTGAAAAATTATATTTTTGTCTCTAGTATAGTATTGATAGTTGTATTTATATTATCACTTTTAGGAATAGTCCCAAATTTACAATATAATCGAGGGGGAGTGATTCGAAATTCATTTGGATTTATTTATCCTACCGATTTCGCTTCCCATTGTTTCTATTTATTTATAGCTTATTCTTATTTATTAAAAGATAGATTGATTTGGATGAGATCAATTGTGGGACTTTTACTAGCTGCATTTGTTATTAAATATTGTGACGCACGCTTAAATGCATTGTCTATTTTATTAGCAACGATTATTTATATATATTTTTATGTTGTTGGAGAAAAGAAACTTCGTATCTATGCAATACTCCCATATTCAGTACTGATTTTTTCATCGTTAATGATGTATTTATCTTATATGTTTTCTTGGAGTTCACCTTTTCTGGTTTCAATTAATAAATTAATTACGGGTAGGTTAGCGTTAGGAAGAAATGCATTTAGTTCCTTTACTTTAAATTTATTTGGTACTAGAGATGTTTTGTTTATTGGTTCAGGTGGAAAGACGGAAGCGGTAATTGGATATAACTATGTAGATTCCTCTTACGTCCAGATGCTGTTTACATATGGTATTGTTCCCGTAGTGTTACTAATTATAATTTATATCATTTCAGCGAAAGAGCAGTATAGAAAAGGTCAATATTTATATGTGGCAATTCTTTCTATAATTGCTTTGAACTGTATGATTGAAGCATTTTGGTTTGTCCCTTCATTCAATATTTTTATATTTATGTTGTTTTCAACAAATACTTTTGATAGGATTAAATTAAATGATAATTTTTCACAGATTACTGCTTAAGAATTCTTCCTATACAGTGGATAGATTATTTTAAATGCTATAATAGTTTTGATTTATCAATTTTTGCGTTCTAGAATCAAAATTCAGTGAGAGGAATTAGTGATTAAAAAGGAACCTTATTGTTTAATAATGGAGATTTAATATGTACGACTATCTAATCGTTGGTGCTGGTTTGTCTGGAGCAATTTTTGCTTATGAAGCAACCAAGCGTGGAAAAAAAGTAAAAGTTATTGATAAACGTGATCACATTGGTGGAAATATCTACTGTGAGAATGTAGAAGGTGTTAATGTTCATAAATATGGTGCCCATATCTTCCATACTTCTAATAAGAAAGTTTGGGATTATGTTAATCAATTTGCTGAATTTAACAACTACATCAATTCGCCTGTAGCAAATTACAAGGGTAGCCTTTATAATCTACCTTTCAATATGAATACTTTCTATGCTATGTGGGGGACAAAAACTCCTCAAGAAGTGAAAAATAAGATTGCTGAGCAAACGGCTCACATGAAAGACGTTGAACCGAAAAACTTGGAAGAACAGGCTATCAAGTTGATCGGTCCAGATATTTATGAAAAGTTGATTAAAGGATACACTGAAAAGCAATGGGGACGTTCTGCGACTGACCTTCCACCGTTTATCATCAAACGTTTACCAGTTCGTTTGACTTTTGATAATAACTACTTCAATGACCGTTACCAAGGTATTCCAATTGGGGGTTACAACGTTATCATCGAGAATATGTTGAAGGATGTAGAAGTAGAACTTGGTGTTGACTTTTTTGCTAATCGTCAGGAATTAGAAGCTTCTGCTGAAAAAGTTGTCTTTACAGGGATGATTGACCAATACTTTGATTATAAACATGGCGAGTTAGAATACCGTAGTCTTCGTTTTGAGCACGAAGTTTTAGATGAAGAAAATTATCAAGGAAATGCAGTTGTAAACTATACAGAACGTGAAATTCCTTACACTCGTATCATTGAGCATAAGCACTTCGAGTATGGTACTCAGGACAAAACGGTTATTACTCGTGAATACCCAGCTGATTGGAAACGTGGTGATGAACCTTATTATCCAATCAATGATGAGAGAAACAATGCTATGTTTGATAAATATCAAGAAGAAGCAGCACAGAATGATAAGGTAATTTTCTGTGGACGTTTGGCTGATTATAAATACTACGACATGCATGTGGTCATTGAACGTGCCCTAAATGTTGTAGAGGAAGAGTTTAAATAAGATAACGAAGGATAAAAGTGATAGATGAAATATTATCTAAAAGAAGAATTTCTGAAGGATTCTGGTGCACGAAATGCGGGGAATAAGGCTCGAAATGACGTCGAAGAAATAGTGGTTCGTGAGGGCTATAGTCCTTTGTTATTGATGGTAGATGATTGGTATCAAATGGGGACTATTAGAGCTCAACGACATAAGGCCAAAGCCCTATCCAAAGCTATCTCTAAGTTGAAGGAAGGGGATCAGCTACTGATTCAATTTCCTATGCTTCATCATAGTTTCTTTACGACTCATTTAGTCAAAAGAATGCAACGTAAAGGAGTGAAGGTTCACTTTATTATCCATGATTTAGAAGTTTTGCGCTATGCTAATTTGGATACAGTACCCTTGAAGCATAAGATTCGTGTTCATCTTCAAGAGTCTAGTCTTTTGAAACAAGCTGATGGTCTTATTGCTCATAATCCAGTTATGAAATCAGTGCTTGTTGATAAGGGGATTTCTGAGAAGAAAATAATTAGTCTAGGCATTTTTGACTACCTGATTCCGAGTTATCAGGACAAAGAAGATTTATCGAAGGAAGGGGCTATTATTGTAGCTGGAAATTTAGCCCAAGAAAAAGCAGGTTACTTATATGAGTTGCCTGCAAGACCAGCATATAACCTCTATGGTGTTGGTTTTGATGAGGCTAGAAAGCTATCCAATGAAACCTATTTTGGTTCATTTCTTCCAGATGAACTACCGTCAGCGTTAGAAGGAAGCTTTGGTTTAGTTTGGGATGGTGATAGTTCTAAAACTTGTAGCGGCGTGTTTGGTGAGTATTTGAGATACAATAATTCCCACAAGGCTTCCCTTTATTTGGCTTCTGGTTTTCCTATTATTGTCTGGGGGCAATCTGCTTTGGCTAATTTCGTCTTAGAAAAAGAGTGTGGAATTAGTGTTGAGAGTTTACTTGACTTGGAAGAAGTATTAGACAATTTGTCTCAAGAAGAGTATCAGGATTTGGTAAAAAATGCTAAGGCCGTAGGTCAAAAAATTCGTGAGGGTTCTTATCTTCTTTCCGCATTGCAAGCTTTAAATTAATGAATCTAAAAATTACACAAATAGATAGATGAGGGAGTTACTGGATTCCCTCTTTTCTTATATTAAGGGAATTTTAAGTGAAGAATTAAAGAACTATTTTATGAAATTTATCATTCTAGTAATTCATTTTAAGATGATTTTTCAGAATATATCAAATTAATTCAAAAATTCTGAAAATTCTGTTGACATGTTTGTGAAAAGAGGCTATAATGGATAGAAAGTTTTCAAAGGAGAAAAGTGATGAAAAGTTCAAAATTTCTTGCCCTTGCGGGTGTTACGTTATTGGCAACTGGTGTTTTAGCTGCTTGCTCTAGCTCAGGTTCAGGTGCTAAAGGTGAAAAGACATTCTCATACATTTATGAAACAGATCCGGATAATCTGAACTACTTGACAACTGGTAAGGCTGCGACAGCAAATATCACTAGCAACGTAGTGGATGGTTTGTTAGAAAATGATCGTTACGGTAATTTTGTACCATCAATGGCCGAAGACTGGTCAGTATCTAAAGATGGTTTGACTTACACCTACACGATTCGTAAGGATGCGAAATGGTATACATCTGAAGGTGAAGAATACGCTACAGTTAAAGCGCAAGATTTTGTTACAGGTCTGAAATATGCAGCTGATAAAAAATCAGATGGTCTTTACCTTGTGCAAGAGTCAATTAAAGGCTTGGATGCTTATGTGAAAGGTGAAATCAAAGATTTCTCACAAGTCGGAATCAAGGCTCTTGATGATCAAACAGTTCAATACACCTTGAATAAACCAGAAAGTTTCTGGAATTCTAAGACAACAATGGGAGTGATGGCTCCAGTTAATGAAGAGTTCTTAAACTCTAAGGGAGACGATTTTGCCAAAGGAACAGATCCAAGTAGTATTCTCTACAATGGTCCATTCTTGCTCAAATCTATTGTAGCTAAATCTTCTGTTGAATTTGCGAAAAATCCAAACTACTGGGATAAGGATAATGTCCATATTGATAAGGTCAAATTATCATTTTGGGATGGACAAGATACAAACAAACCGACTGAAGCCTTCAAGGATGGTAGCTTCACTATGGCCCGTCTCTTCCCAACGAGTGCTAGCTATCCAGAGACTGAGAAATCATTTAAAGATAACATTGTTTATACCCAACAGGATTCTACTACTTACTTGGTAGGTACTAACATTGATCGTCAGTCATATAAATTTACATCTAAGACAACAGATGAACAGAAGACATCAACTAAGAAAGCACTTCTCAACAAAGACTTCCGTCAAGCACTTGCATTTGGTTTTGACAGAACAGCCTATGCTTCACAGGTCAATGGTGCGAGTGGGGCAACTAAACTTCTTCGTAACTTGTTTGTACCACCTACATTTGTACAAGCAGATGGAAAAAACTTTGGTGAGTTAGTAAAAGAAAAATTGGCAACTTACGGAGATGAATGGAGTAATGTTAACTTAGCAGATGCTCAAGACGGTCTGTACAATCCTGAAAAAGCTAAAGCAGAATTTGCTAAGGCTAAGACTGCTCTTCAGGCAGAAGGAGTACAGTTCCCAATTCATTTGGACATGCCTGTTGATCAAACAAACACAACAAAAGTTCAACGTGTTCAATCTTTCAAACAATCAGTTGAAGCAACTTTGGGAACAGAAAATGTTGTTGTGGATATTCAACAACTTCAAAAAGACGATGTCTTGAACATTACTTACTTTGCTGAAACAGCTGCTGGCGAAGATTGGGATATCTCAGATAACGTTGGTTGGTCTCCAGACTTTGCAGACCCATCTACTTACCTTGATATCATCAAGCCATCTGTTGGAGAAAATACTAAGACTTATCTAGGATTTGATTCTGGAACTAACAATGCTGCTGCTAAGAAAGTTGGTTTGGAAGATTATGAAAAGATGGTTGTAGAAGCTGGTGAAGAAGTTAGCAACGTTTCAAAACGTTATGAAAAATATGCTGCTGCCCAAGCTTGGTTGACAGATAGTGCCTTGATCATTCCAACAACATCACAGACAGGTCGTCCAATGTTGTCTAAGATGGTACCATTCACACTTCCATTTGCTTATTCTGGAAACAAAGGAACAAGTGAAGCTCTCTTGTACAAATATCTAGAAGTACAGGATAAAGCTGTAACAGTTGATGAGTATCAAAAAGCTCAAGAAAAATGGATGAAAGAAAAAGAAGAGTCTAATAAAAAAGCTCAAGAAGAACTCGCAAAACATGTGAAGTAGATTTTAAACATCTATAGAAACAGAGTGATAGAGGATTTGGCATTCGATAGGAATGCTAAATCCTTTTTATTTTATGACGACTCCCTCTAAATGGCAGAGTATGGTTTTGCCAAAATTAAGAAAAAATTAGCAATTTTCCTAGCTTTCCTATTGCTTTATCTGCCAATATTTGTTATATTAAAAGTGCAATTATTTTTTTATAAACGTTAAGCATTGCACTTTTCAGATAGAAAGGAGTATTTTTCGAACAAGAAATGTAAACGCTTACGAAAGTTGATGAAAGGAATTAGGGGTTAATGGATAAACGATTTTTTGAAAAACGCTGCACATACAGTATTCGTAAATTTGCACTAGGTGCTGCTTCAGTTATGATTGGGGCTAGTTTTTTTGCTACTGCTCCAGTAATGGCTAACACACCAACAGTTGGCTCAACAGATAATTTGCCAAGTGAACTGGCTGATTTGGATAAAAAAGCGAGCGATAATGGACGAGAGTTCGATAAGGAAGCTGCAGTAGCAAATCCAGGTTCTGCTGAAACAACAGACGGACCAAAAACTGAAGAAGAGTTATTAGCTCTTGAAAAGGAAAACAAAGAAACTACTGACAAGTTACCGAAAGAATTGGAAGGCAAAGTTGAAAAAGCTACTGATAATGGTAAAGAGGTAAATAAAGATCAATTAGCACAAGATACTGGTAGTCTAGTTCCTGAAGATGTTGCCAAAACAAAAAATGGAGAATTGAACTATGGCGCTACTGTTAAGATTAAGACTCCATCAGGAGAAGGTAGTGGTATTGTCATTGGTAAGGATCTTGTTTTGACTGTTTCTCACAACTTTATCAAGGATCAACAAGATGGAAATATTCGTAAGGTTGTGGATAATGATAAAGGGGATGGCGATATTTTTAGTATATCCTACCCTGGTTTAGATGATGTGAAATTTAGTAAAAAAGATGTGATTCACTGGGATCGGGATGGCTATCTAAAGGGTTATAAGAACGATTTGGCTCTTGTAAGATTGCGTACAGTTCTTGAAAATGCTCCTGTAGAAGTTACTGAAAAGCCAGTTGTTAAGAAAGTTGGGGATAAAGTCAATATGTTTGGCTATCCTGCTGGTAAGTTGGCACCAGTTATTAACAGTGCTGTGGATTTTGCTGAATCTTATGGTGAAGGTGTTCAAGGAGTTGGTTATCAAGGTGGACAACCAGGTGCTAGCGGTGGCGGTATCTTTGACACGGATGGTAAATTGATTGGGGTTCATCAAAATGGTGTGGTTGGAGTCCGTAGTGGAGGCATCCTTTTCTCTCCAGCTCAATTAAAATGGATTCAAGATCATATTAAGGGAATCTCTAGTTCAAAACCAGCGAATTTAGAGGAAACTGAAAAACCAGTTGAAGAAAAGCCAAAAGAAGATAAGCCGAAAGAAGAAAAACCAGCGACAGCTAAGCCAGAGACACCAAAGGAAGTCACTCCTGAATGGCAAACTGTAGCAAGAAAAGAACAACAAGGGACTGTAGCCATTCGTGAGGAAAATGGTGTTCGATACAATAAGTTGTCTTCAACAGATCAAAATGACAATGCCAGCAAACCAGCCTTGTTTGAAAAACAAGGATTGACTGTGGATGCAAATGGTAATGCGAATGTAGATCTCACTTTCAAAGAAGAATCTGAGACAGGAAAATCACGTTTTGGTGTCTTCTTGAAATTTAAAGATACAAATAATAATGTCTTTGTTGGATATGACAAAGAAGGTTGGTTCTGGGAATATAAGACACCAGGTAATAGCACATGGTATCAGGGAGGCCGTGTTGCAGCTCCAGTAAATGGCTCAGTGAATCATCTGACTATTAGCCTAAAATCAGATGGTCAGCTAAATGCAACAAATAATGATGTAAAACTTTTTGATACGGTTACTTTACCAGCTGCTGTTAATGAAAATCTTAAAAATGAAAAGAAAATCTTACTTAAAGCTGGTACATATGGTACTGAAAAGACAGTTGTGAATATTAAGACTGACAATCAAGACGGAGTTCAAAATACTGAAGCTACTGCTGAAAAAGAAACTGGTGCGGTGGTAGATGATAGTAAAGTTACTTATGATACCATCCAGTCTAAAGTCCTAAAAGCAGTGATTGACCAAGCCTTTCCACGTGTCAAGGAATATACCTTGAATGGTCATACTTTGCCAGGACAGGTTCAACAGTTCAATAAAGTATTTATCAATAACCATAAAATCACTCCTGAGGTTACTTATAAGAAAATTAATGAAACAACTGCAGAATATGAAATGAAACTCCGTGATGAGGCTAATCTTATCAATGCGGATATGACAGTTCGTCTGCAAGTTGTGGACAATCAATTGCATTTTGATGTAACTAAGATTGTCAACCACAATCAAGTCACTCCAGGTCAAAAGATTGATGATGAGAGAAAATTAATCTCAACAATTAGTTTCCTTGGTAACGCCCTCGTATCTGTTTCAAGTAACCAAGCTGGTGCTAAGTTTGATGGGGCAACTATGTCAAACAATACGCATGTCAGCGGGGATGATCATATTGAAGTAACCAATCCAATGAAGGACTTGGCTAAGGGTTACATGTATGGATTTGTTTCTACAGATAAGCTCGCTGCAGGTGTTTGGAGTAATTCTCAAAACAGCTACGGTGGTGGCTCTAATGACTGGACTCGTTTGACAGCCTATAAAGAAACAGTCGGAAATGCTAACTATGTCGGAATTCATAGCTCTGAATGGCAATGGGAAAAAGCTTATAAGGGCATTGTCTTCCCAGAATACACTAAAGAACTTCCAAGTGCCAAGGTTGTAATCACTGAAGATGCTAATGCAGATAAGAAAGTGGACTGGCAAGATGGTGCCATTGCTTATCGTAGTATCATGAACAACCCTCAAGGTTGGGAAAAAGTCAAGGATATCACTGCTTACCGTATCGCGATGAACTTTGGTTCTCAAGCACAAAACCCATTCCTTATGACCTTGGATGGTATCAAGAAGATCAATCTCCATACAGATGGTCTTGGACAAGGTGTTCTTCTTAAAGGTTATGGTAGTGAAGGTCATGACTCAGGCCACTTGAACTATGCTGATATTGGTAAACGTATTGGTGGTGTCGAAGACTTCAAGGCTTTGATTGAGAAAGCGAAGAAATATGGGGCTCATCTAGGTATCCACGTTAACGCTTCTGAAACTTATCCTGAGTCTAAATACTTTAACGAAAATATTCTTCGTAAGAATCCAGATGGAAGCTACAGCTATGGTTGGAACTGGCTAGATCAAGGTATTAACATTGATGCTGCTTATGATTTGGCGCATGGTCGCTTAGCTCGTTGGGAAGAATTGAAAAACAAACTTGGTGAAGGTCTCGACTTTATCTATGTGGATGTTTGGGGCAATGGCCAATCAGGTGATAATGGTGCATGGGCTACCCACGTTCTTGCTAAAGAAATTAACAAACAAGGCTGGCGCTTTGCAATCGAGTGGGGCCATGGTGGTGAATACGACTCTACCTTCCAACACTGGGCAGCTGACTTGACCTATGGTGGCTACACTAATAAAGGTATCAACAGTGCTATCACACGCTTTATCCGCAACCACCAAAAAGATTCTTGGGTTGGGGATTACAGAAGTTACGGTGGTGCAGCTAACTATCCACTTCTAGGTGGTTACAGCATGAAAGACTTTGAAGGTTGGCAAGGAAGAAGTGATTATAATGGCTATGTAACTAACTTGTTTGCTCATGACGTCATGACTAAGTACTTCCAACACTTCACTGTAAGTAAATGGGAAAATGGTACACCTGTTACCATGTCTGATAACGGTAGCACCTATAAATGGACTCCAGAAATGCGAGTGGAATTGGTAGATGCTGACAACAATAAGGTAGTTGTGACTCGTAAGTCAAATGATGTCAATAGCCCGCAATACCGTGAACGTACAGTAACACTTAATGGACGTGTCATCCAAGATGGTTCAGCTTACTTGACTCCTTGGAACTGGGATGCAAATGGTAAGAAACTTCCTGCTGATAAGGAAAAAATGTACTACTTCAATACGCAAGCTGGTGCAACAACTTGGACGCTTCCTAGCGATTGGGCAAATAGCAAGGTTTACCTTTACAAGCTAACTGACCAAGGTAAGACAGAAGAGCAAGAATTAACAGTAAAAGATGGCAAGATTACTCTAGACCTTCTAGCAAATCAACCATATGTTCTCTACCGTTCAAAACAAACCAATCCTGAAATGTCATGGAGTGAGGGTATGCATATCTATGACCAAGGATTTAACAGTGGAACTTTGAAACACTGGACTATTTCTGGTGATGCTTCTAAGGCAGAAATTGTCAAATCACAAGGCGCAAATGAAATGCTTCGTATCCAAGGCAATAAGAGCACAGTCAGCCTTACTCAGAAACTGACTGGCTTGAAACCAAATACTAAGTATGCTGTTTATGTCGGTGTTGATAACCGTAGTAATGCTAAAGCAAGTATCACAGTGAATACTGGTGAAAAAGAAGTGACTAGCTATACCAATAAGTCACTAGCTCTTAACTATGTTAAGGCCTATGCCCATAATACTCGTCGTGACAATGCTACAGTTGACGATACAAGTTACTTCCAAAACATGTATGCCTTCTTTACAACAGGTTCAGATGTATCAAATGTCACTCTTACTTTGAGTCGTGAAGCTGGTGATGAAGCAACTTACTTTGATGAAATTCGTACTTTTGAAAACAATTCAAGTATGTACGGAGATAATCATGATACAGCTAAAGGAACCTTTAAACAAGACTTTGAAAATGTCGCTCAAGGTATTTTCCCATTTGTAATTGGTGGTATCGAAGGAGTTGAGGATAATCGTACTCACTTATCTGAAAAACATGATCCATATACACAACGTGATTGGAATGGTAAGAAAGTCGATGATGTTATCGAAGGAAATTGGTCATTGAAGACAAATGGGCTAGTTAGCCGTCGTAACTTGGTTTACCAAACAATTCCTCAAAACTTCCGTTTTGAAGCTGGTAAGACTTATCGTGTAACCTTTGAATACGAAGCAGGATCTGACAATACCTACGCCTTTGTAGTCGGTAAGGGAGAATTCCAGTCAGGTCGTCGCGGTAATCAAGCAAGCAATTTGGAAATGCATGAATTGCCAAATACTTGGACAGATTCTAAGAAAGCTAAGAAGGTAACCTTCCTTGTAACAGGTGCAGAAACAGGCGATACTTGGGTTGGTATCTACTCAACTGGTAACGCAAGCAATACTCGTGGAGATTCTGGTGGAAATGCGAACTTCCGTGGTTACAATGACTTCATCATGGATAAACTTCAAATCGAGGAAGTCACTCTAACTGGTAAGATGTTGACAGAAAATGCTCTGAAGAATTACTTGCCAACGGTTGCCATGACTAACTATACCAAGGAATCTATGGATGCCTTGAAGGAGGCTGTCTTTAACCTCAGCCAAGCAGATGATGACATTAGTGTAGAAGAAGCGCGTGCTGAAATTGCTAAGATTGACGCTCTGAAGAATGCATTGGTACAAAAGAAAACAGCCTTGGTAGCAGAAGACTTTGAAAGTTTGAATGCTCCAGCTCAAGCGGGAGAAGATTTGGCCAATGCCTTTGATGGTAACTTGTCAAGTCTATGGCATACGTCTTGGAATGGTGGAGATGTTGGCAAACCTGCAACTATGGTATTGAAAGAAGCGACAGAAATCACTGGATTCCGTTATGTGCCACGTGGATCAGGTTCAAATGGTAACTTGCGTGATGTGAAATTGGTTGTGACAGATGAATCTGGTAAAGAACATACTTTCACTGCAACTGATTGGCCAGATAACAATAAACCAAAAGATATTGACTTTGGTAAGACAATCAAAGCTAAGAAAATTGTTTTGACAGGTACTAAGACTTATGGAGACGGTGGTGACAGATATCAAGCTGCTGCTGAGTTAATCTTTAGTCGTCCACAGGCTACAGAAACAGCTCTTGATTTGTCAGGTTATGAAACAGCTTTAGCGAAAGCTCAAAAATTGACCAGCAAGGAGAATCAAGAGGAGGTAGCAAGTGTAGTAGCTAGCATGAAATATGCTACGGATAACCATCTCTTGACTGAAAGAATGGTTGCCTACTTTGCAGAATATCTCAACCAACTACAAGATCAGACTGCTAAACCAGATACTCCTACAAGTAGCAAAGGTGAAGAGGTGGCACCGATTCTTGAACTGCCTGAGTATAAAGGCCCGCTTGGAACAGTGGGTGAGGAAGAAGCACCAATTCTTGAGGTACCTGAGTATAATGGCCCAGTTGGAACAGCAGGTGAAGAAGCAGTTGTTAATGAAGTTCCAGAATACAAAGGCGGCGTCAATGCGGCAGAAGCAGCTGTCAATGAAGTTCCAGAATACAAAGGTGGAGTCAATGCAGTAGAGGCCTTAGTTCATGAATTGCCAGAATATAAAGGTGGTGTGAATGCAGTAGAAGCAGCTGTCAATGAAGTTCCGGAATACAAAGGTGGAGCCAATGCGGTAGAAGCCTTAGTTCATGAATTGCCAGAATATAAAGGCGGTGCGAATGCAGTAGAAGCAGCTGTCAATGAAGTTCCAGAATACAAAGGTGGAGCCAATGCGGTAGAAGCCTTAGTTCATGAATTGCCAGAATATAAAGGCGGCGCTAATGCAGTAGAAGCTTTGGTAAACGAAAAGCCAGCCTACACAGGACTATTGGCTACAGCAGGCGATCAAGCAGCACCAACTATTGACAAACCTGAGTATCAGATTAGTCAATTGGGCCAAGGAAAATTTGCAGAATCTAAAACTTCAGTTTCAACAGAAGAGCAGAAGAGATTGCCAGAAACAGGAGAAAGCCAATCTGATACAGCTATCTTCCTAGCTGGCGTCAGTCTTGCCTTATCTGCTGCTGTCCTTGCAACAAAACGTAAAGAAAATTAAAGAAGACTGGATTTTAGAGTTTACCGGAACTAGAATTCAGACAGAAATAACTTAGTTGGAGAGAACCTCTAGGTTCTCTCCATTTTTAAATGGGAAATGAGACCGCTTACTGTAATAAGTGGATGAAAGGAATAGGATAAAGATGGATAGACATTTTTTTGAAAGACGCTGTCACTATAGTATTCGAAAATTTGCAATTGGTGCAGCCTCTGTAATGATCGGTGCTAGTATCTTTGGTGCAAATGTAGTGCAGGCTGCTGAGACAGGTGGAACACCTGAGAAAGAAGGAACTATCACACAAGCTCAGCCCCTAGATAAGTTGCCGGACGATTTAGCAGCTGTTTTAAAGAAAGCTGAATCAGAGGCAACGGCAGATACAGGTCATGAAGAAAATCATGAAAATACTGCAGGAACAAGTCCTGCAGCAACTGAAGAAACAAGCCCAGCAACAACTCCAACAGCTCCCAAACCAGCTGAGACTCTGAAGCCGGTTGAAACACCAAAAGCAGATTCTAAACCTGTAGAACCAGCTACACCTACAATCAAACCAGTTGAAAAGCAAATTGAAGATAGAGAAGATCGTAACCACTTAGAAGGTGTCACTGTCCAAGCAAACGACTCAGAAACTGGTACTCCTTTTACTGCTGACAAGGCAGTAGATGGGGATCCTGATACTCGTTGGGCAACAAATCCAAATATTAACAAACCAACTTTCGAATTAACTCTTCCCAAGACGACACTTATTAGACATGTGGAAATTGATTGGGATCGTCGTGTTCGCAATGGGCAAAATGACCCTAATATCAAATCATGGAGCCTCTACTATGCAGGTCAAGATGATGTAAATGCTAGTGGAGAAAAACAATGGAAGCTAGCTCATACCAAGACTGGAGAACCTGTTTTAGATGAGAAAGTTGACTTAGCCAATAGTATTCAAGCTAAATATCTCAAGTTAGAAATCAATGACTATCAAGCGGGCACAATGGGCTGGAGAAACGTTGGTATTCAAGAAATTCGAGCTTATTCGAATATTCCTGATACAAGTAAGGTAACGGATATCCGTCAGGTTACAGAATTGACTATAGCTAAAGACGGACAGTCTCTTGTCTTGCCAACTCTACCAGGAAAAGTCAGTCTTATCGGAAGCAACAAACAAGGTGTGATTGACCTTCAAAATCATATTTATAAGCCTCTAACTGATCAACGCGTTAAGGTTATGGTAGAGCAAATTAAAGATTCACATACCTTTACTAAAGAATTTGAAGTAGTCATCAAGGGGCTACATCAGGACGAAGGTGTGGGTGTCAAACCAAAAGTAGCACCAGCTGTTCAACAATGGTATGGAAAAGAAGGTCAATCTTCTATCACGTCAGATACAGTTCTTGCGACAGGAGATTCAGGCTTTGAACAAGCAGCAACCTTCTACCAGTCAGACCTTGCAAGCCGTGGATTGGAACTTGCGACAGGTGACAAGCAGGCTCAAAAACGAATCGAGTTTAAAAAAGTTGAAAACAAAGGTTATGGTAAGGAAGGTTATGGCATCATGATTCAAGATGGTGTCATTACCATCGAAGCTGCAACGAACACAGGTGCCTTCTATGCTACTCGTACTCTTCTTCAAATGGGGGAAAGCAATCTCCAAAATGGAGAAATCCGTGATTTCCCAAGTTTCAGCCACCGTGGCTTTATGCTAGATACAGGTCGTAAATTTATTCCTTATGACACCCTTGTAGACATCATGCTCAACATGGCTTACTACAAGATGAACGACTTGCAGTTGCACCTCAACGATAACTATATCTTCCTAAAGGAACACTTGGCAGGTAAGAACCTAACACAAGAAGAAGAGCTTAAGTATGTTCTAGAACATGCTAAGACAGGTTTCCGTGTAGAGACAGATATTGTCGGTAAGAATGGTCAAAAATTAACATCAGATGAGCACTATACTAAAGAAGAGATGCAAAATCTGATTAAACTTGCTAAGGCATTGCATATCAATCTAGTACCTGAAATTGACACACCAGGTCATGCTCTGTCATTTGTCAAAGTTCGTCCAGACCTTATGTATCAAGGTAGTCTGAGCGATTACAGAGGTAAACATAACGTAGAGCGCGTAGCCATGCTCGATCTAGATAATAAATACGATGAAACACTGGCTTTTGTCAAATCAGTTTATGACAAACTTCTTGATGGTCCAGATGCACCACTTCATGGGGTATCTACTGTTCATATCGGAACGGATGAATACTACGGAAGTAGAGAAAGCTATCGTCGTTATGTCAATGACCTTATTAAATACATTAAAGGGAAAGGCTATACACCTCGTATTTGGGGATCGCTCAGTGCGAAACGAGGTAAAACAGCGGTTGATTGGAAAGATGTAGAAGTTGATATCTGGAGTATTGGCTGGCAGCAACCAAAAGAAGCTATTGCTCAAGGAGCTAAGATTATTAATATCACAGATATCCCAACATATAGCGTTCCGAATGGAGATAATCGTCAAGCTGCTTATGGTGATTATGCTAACTATGAAACTCAATATAATGGTTGGACACCAAACGATTTCAGAACTGGTCATGGCCCACTTCTAGAAGCATCAAATCCAAATATAATTGGTGGTGGCCACGCAGTTTGGAATGACAATATCGACCTTCATGAGACAGGTTTGACATCTTATGATATCTTTAAACGCTTCTTCAAGAGCATGCAAACAACTGCAGAACGTACTTGGGGATCTGACCGTGCGGCAGCGACATTTGCAGAACGTATCCTACCAGCGAGCCCTTATGCGCCACAGTCAAATCCTGACAGAGCGATTGATCAAAGTGATTTGTTTACTATCAATTCTGAAACTGTGAAAAACTATGCAAGTAAGAAAGTAAAAGCATCTGATCAAGGTTTAGCATTTGACAAAGACAGTAGTATTGAAGGCTTAGCTGGTGATGTTGGTCCAAGTCATGTCTTGAAGTTTGATGTAACTGTCACTGGAGACGGTGAACAAACCTTCTCAACAAGTGGAGACAACCGTATCTATCTAGCTGATAAAGACGGCTATCTTGCTTATCAATTTGAACAGTTCCATATCCAGTTCAAGAAAAAACTTGAAAAGAACAAACGTTATCAAATCTCTATTGTGACTAAACCACAATCAACGGAATTCTATGTGGATGGTGAGAAGATTGAACGTATCGCAAATCCAGATCACCCTCGCTTTGCTCACAATAGCTTGGTTCTACCGCTTGAAAGCATCGGTGGGTTCAAAGGAATTTTACATAGTGCAGAGTTGTCAGATAAACCATTTGTAAATCCTCGTTTGATTCCAACAGATCATTTCACAGTTTCTGCAACTAGTCAAGAAACACCAGGAACAGCGACTGAAGGCACTGTTGAAAAAGCCTTTGACAATGATCCAAACACCTTCTGGCATACTAAATGGACTGGTGATACTGCTCCGTACACTCTTTCTATGACTTTGAAAGAAGCAGAAAAAGTCAATGGTTTGACTTATCTCCCACGTCCAGGTGGTGGAAATGGAGTCGTGACTCGCTACGAGATCTATGCACAAAAAGATGGCCAAATGGTCAAGGTTTCAGAAGGAAACTGGGACAACAATACCCAAGAAAAAACAGTCAACTTTGCTCCTGTTCAGACTAACAAGATTGAGTTGAAAGTTCTAGCAGGTGTTGGGGGCTTTGCAAGTGCAGCTGAAGTTCATCTATTGAAACCTATCAAAGAGGGACAAGAAACACCAGAACCAGAACAACCATCTACACCTGAAACTCCAAAAGTCGAGCAAACAGGTGATGGAACAGTTGAACTAGCGGATCAATTCACAGCAAGCAAACCAGCTAGCGAAGAC